>NZ_JBLGBY010000001.1:0-87261 GCF_047616845.1 Natronomonas sp.
ATGCTCGCTAGGGGATTTGAACCCCTGTCATCGGCTATCCTCCCGGCGAAGGAGGAATCCCCTTAGCCGCCGGACGAAAGGCCGATATGATTGGCCGGACTACACCAAGCGAGCGCAGTTGAATTTCAGTGAGGAGGCCGTATAAATCCTGCTCTTTCGCCCCGGCCTTGTCACGGAAAACCACGGCTCACTATGGCGGTTCGATGCCCGATTTGAATCCGAGTCTTCCATGGTCTGCTCGTGGATGGCAGCGTTTACACAATGTAACGAGGTTCGCCAGATCGTGGGCGTCCGAGACGTCGGCCGTCGAGGCCTCACGAAACTCTCGAACAGGGATAATGTGGTGGACTTCGAGGCGATACTCGCTACCGTCGTCTGCACAGTGTTGGCATACCTCATCACGTTTCAGCGCCCATCGACGTGCAATCGACCATCCAGACCCGTACCGGGGGCTGTATCCGCCCTGCCAGTTCGAGTTGTTCTCGCCGGTCGAAGCGTCGCTCATGCGTCGGCGGGTCGTCTCCGAGCGAGTGATTCCCGTCAACGATTCAGAAATCTTTCGCCGGGGTTCCGGGCGGAGCGGCCGCCCGCGGTTGGCCTCGGATATCTTCCGTCGCGTCTCCTCGCCGAACTCCCGTCCGCTTAGCGTCTCCGAAATCCGTTCTTTCACCGACTCCGTCCGCTCTTGGCCGTACAGCGGGTGGTTCTCTCCCGTCAGTTCTCGCGTCTCAATACCGTGGCGATTCATCCACTTCCGAATGGTGCGCGGGGAGACGCCGCAGGCGTTAGCCATCCCCTTCTGTGTTCGCCTCTGTTCGTGGTACTGTTCGTAGAGCCACTCTCGGCGCCGGTACTTCGGGGCATGGATACTGCCTGAACCGCCGTGAACAAAACCGCCGGCCCTCCTCGGTGAAACCGCAGCGTCGGTGTCGAGAACGGGTGTCGCTCAAACACGGATGTTTAATCGGCGCCGTCTCTACGGGTGCAGTATGCCGGTCAAAGAGTCGGGTCGAGGCACGTTCAACGAGATAGACGCCTTCGACGGCGGCGTCGGCTGGATCGCCCATCCCGACGAGACGATGGAGCGGGCAAGCCACGCGCTCGTCGACGGCGACGACGTGTGGCTGGTCGACCCGGTCGACGCCGAGGGGGTCGATGAACACCTCGCCGAATACGGCGACGTTGCTGGCGTCGTCGTACTGTACAATTACCACCGGCGCGACGCGGCCGACATCGCCAAGCGACACGACGTGCCGGTGTCACTCCCAGAGGGGATGACAGCGCTTTCCGACGCCGATGTCTCGGCGCCAGTCGAGCGCATCGACGAGGAACTCGGCGAGACGGGCTACTATCTGCGTGAGGTCACGCACACCGGGTTTTGGCAAGAGTGGGCACTGTTCGACGGCGAGACGCTCGTCACCGCCGAATCTATCGGAGCAGCGTCGTATTTCCTCGCGCCGGGCGAACGTCTGGGAGTGACGCTCATCCGGCGTGCGTTCCCGCCGAAATCACCGCTCGACGAACTCCAGCCGGAGCGTGTCCTCTGCGGCCACGGGGAAGGCGTCTCGACCGACGCCGCAGGCGAACTGCACCGTGCGCTTCGAACCGCGCGGCGGACGGCCCCCCGAATGTACCTCAGACATGCGCCGACGCTCGCACGGAGCATGGTGGCGGCGGCGCTTCGCTGAGGCGCCGGACACGTTCCTTACAGCCGCGTTTCCCCGAGAGCAGTCTTCTCCGAGATTGCGGCGAGGACGCGTGACAGCACAAGCTACATACACGACGACAGGCAAGGTTCCCCCATGACTGAAGAGGAACACCGTCGGCTCGTTATCGCCGGTTCCGGCATCGCTGGGCTGACAGCAGCCATCTATGCGGCTCGGTCGAACAACGACCCGCTCGTGCTCGAAGGCCCCGAGCCAGGCGGCCAGCTGACGCTGACGACGGACGTCGCAAACTACCCCGGATTCCCCGAAGGCATCGGGGGCCCCGACCTCGTCAACAACATGAAAGCGCAGGCCAAGCAGTTCGGCGCCGAGATTGACCACGGCGTCATCGTCGACGTCGACCCCGGCCAGCCCCACCGCATCGAACTCCGTGACGGCACGGTCTACACCGCCGACGCCTTCATCGCGGCGTCGGGAGCCTCCGCCCGAACACTCGGCGTCCCCGGCGAGGACGAACTCATGGGCTACGGCGTCTCTACGTGTGCGACCTGTGATGGCGCGTTCTTCCGCGACGAGGACATGCTCGTCATCGGCGGCGGCGACGCGGCCTGCGAGGAAGCCGCCTTCCTCACGAAGTTCGCCGACACGGTGTATCTCGCCCACCGCCGCGAGGAGTTCCGCGCGGAGGATTACTGGGTCGACCGGATTCGCGAACTCGAAGCCGACGGCGACGTCGAAGTGATGACCAACACCGAACTCCTCGAGATCAACGGCACGGCCGAAGCGGGCGTCGATACCGCCCGCATGGCGCGCAACCCCGACGGCCACCCGAAAGAGAAACTCGACGACCCTGAAACCGAGACGTTCGACATGGACGTCGGGGCCGTCTTCCTCGCCATCGGCCACACGCCGAACACCGAGTATCTGGAGGGCACGGGCGTCGAGATGGACGAGACGGGCTACATAGAGACGGTTGGCGGCGATGGCGGTGGCCAGACCGTAACCGACGTCGATGGCGTCTTCGGCGCCGGCGACGTGGTCGACCACCACTACCAGCAGGCCATCACGGCCGGCGGCATGGGCTGTAAGGCAGCCATCGACGCTGACGACTATCTGGAGGAACTCGACCGCGCCGAAGAGGCGACCGCGGACGCCGACACCGCGGCCGCGGACGACTGACGACACTCTCCGCTTGGACGACCGGAACGCCCTTTTATCGCGCCCCGAAAGACGGTGTATGGCAGGCGACACTGTTACGTTACACATCGAAGGGCCGGGCGACGAAGACGAAGTCACGCTCCCCGAGGAGATGCTCGATCTGATGCGCGAGAACGACGAATCCGACGCCGAAATCGTCGGTGACCTCGCGCTGTTCTCCTGTGCACAGCGCATTCACGCGACTGTCCACCACGCCGAGGGTGGCGACAGCGAGGAGTACCGCGAGATCGAAGAGCAAACGATGGAGCTGTTCGAGGAACGGTTCGGCGCCTCCTACGCCGAACTGACCGGCCACCAGCATTAAGCCGGCCTCTTCTACGACGTTCACGACCCATAGGTAGCGGCAGCCCCGCGCTATCGAACAACCCAGTGCAGCACGACCCCGTCGTCGAGTCGGTCGACGCCGTCCAGTTCCAACTCCGGAAAGTCGGCTACGAACCCTTCGCCGTCGGCCAGCGTCGGCGCCTCCCGGCCACCGATGACGAGCGCGCCGACGTACACCGAGAGTTCGTCGACCAGCCCGGCCTCGACAAGCGAGAAGATCAGCTCTCCGCCGCCTTCCACCATGAGGTGGTCGATGCCATCAGTCGAGAGGGCTTCGAAGGCCGCCGGCAGGTCGACCCGCTCCGCTCCGGCGACGATGAGTGTGGCGCCGACACTCTCCAAGGCTTCGCGTCGGTCGAGCGGTGCGGCCTCGCTCGTCAGAACGTACGTCTCGCGGTCGCCGGCGAGCACGTCGGCGTCCGGCGGCGTTCGACAGCGAGAGTCCGCCACCACGCGGGCGGGTGGGTCAGCGTCCGCGCCGCGGAGTGCAGCGCGGTGGGCTTCGTCGTGGCGCACTAAGGAGGGGTCGTCAGCGAGAACAGTGCCGATACCGACCATGACGGCGTCGGATTCAGCGCGGAGTCGGTCGACGCGGGCGAAATCCTTGTCGCCGCTGATGGCGATTTGCTCGCGGCGACGCGAGGAGAGTTTGCCGTCCGCGCTGACCGCGGCGTTCACCAGCACGTGCATATCGGAGGTGTAACACCCCGGAACAAAACCGTTGGCGTCCGCGATTACTCGGCGGCACAGCTGTTCGGGTCGAGCTCGAGTTCCGTCGCACCGTCTTCGGCGGCGGTCGTACGGCCACGATTGATGGCGATGATGCGTTCGTAGTTCGGTGTGTTCTCGATGACGCATTCGACGAACGCGTCGCGGCCGGCGTCGCGAGCCCGAGCGCCACTAGTCGAACTGCTCGACGTACTCGAACTCCATCGGTCGGGCCTCCGGGAAGCGGTCATCGAACGGGATTCGGAAGCCGTGTAGTTCGGTCGGGTCGTTCAGCGCGTTCGTAAGCGTCGTCCGCACCGCCAGCACGTCGACACCGTAGAAATCGTTCGGGACGCCCTCGAAATACTGCAGTGCAGTGCGGAACAGCGACCGCATTCCATCGTCATCATCGAAGTCGTAGTGTTTGTACGCACCCGCGGCGACCTGCACCATCCCGTGGAGGAACTTGCTTTCGGTGGTGCCGCGGCCGTAGTTGTACCACTCGTATTCGAAGCAGTCATGCGATTCGTGGAATTCGGTGCTGTTGTACAGTCGGACGCCGTGTTCGGTCGCCCGCCGGAGGGTCGCATGCTCCCACTGCCCGTCCGGTCGCCAGCCCGTCGGCTCACCACGGGGCGGGCCGACAGTCGGGTCGCGGGTGTGGTCGTCCATCAGTATCTCCTATCTGCTCGAGCGCCGTAACGCTAGAGGTCTTTGGCGATGCCACGCAGGCCGTGCATCCGTTCGCGTTTACCCTGTATCTCATCGGCCGACATGACTGTCGAAAGACGCGTCTCGCGGACGTGCTCTTCGACCGTTTCGACGGCGTGTTGGTCGATTTCGACGCTCCGGAGATGGTCGGCGACACGCTCGAGTTCGTCCGTGGAGGCACGCTTGCCACCATCGGCACCGGTGATCGACCAGCTGAGGGTGCGGGCGTCGGTTTTCTCCTCGCGGAGCGTGGCCGCGCCGGTGAGCGTGAGCGTCTTCGCCGTCACCCACGGAAGCATGTCGCGGTTGTCGTATTCGAGGTCGTCGACGAGCATCGTGATCGCCCGGTCTGAAAGCGAGAGTCGCTGCCGGCCTTCCTGGCCGACGGAGACGTCGAGTTTGTACTCCTCGCCCTCGGTGGCGAGATACGGAGCGATTGCCATACCGGCTGTACGAACTCCGCACACTTCGCTCACTCGCTTCTTCGCGGGGAACCCGCAACGCTTTACCCGACGCCTCCACGTACTTCCACTCGCGTGCGAGGGTAGCCAAGCCCGGAAACGGCGGCGGACTCAAGATCCGCTCCTGTAGAGGTCCGAGGGTTCAAATCCCTTCCCTCGCATCGCCTGCGCGCCGCCTCCCGCGGCGCGTGAAGATGCACGAAGTGGTTTGAGCCACGGAGGGCGCGTCCTCCGGTGGTTCAAATCCCTTCCCTCGCACTGCTCCGCAGTGCGGAAGACCGCTCTTGGAGCGGCCTTCCCTCGCAAAGATTCTCCGAAC
The DNA here is from genome assembly GCF_047616845.1 of Natronomonas sp. Lineage (GTDB taxonomy): Archaea > Halobacteriota > Halobacteria > Halobacteriales > Haloarculaceae > Natronomonas. Next base: position 5,409 of record NZ_JBLGBY010000001.1, read on the forward strand.
GCTGCCCCGAAGAGCCGCCCGGCCGTACTGATCTGTCGGTGAGTGTCTTGATTCGCTCTGTCAGTTCGGCGGAGCGGGACGCCGTCGCTGGCCGGTCGAGTTCGTAGCCGTCGTCCCGGACGCGCAGCACGGCTCCATCCTCGCGGGCGGCTTTCGGCAGCGCGTCGACTTGGACGCTCCGCTGGTCGATGATGCGGTCGTCAGATTCGATGAGAAGCACCGCCTTGTCCCCGACGATACGGTCGATGACGGCGGTTTGATTCGATGAGACACCGGTATCGGCGGTGCTTGTGGTCATCACGACGAACAGCGCGAGCGCGAGCAGATAGCGCATCGCGGCGAGTTGGCCCCGGATTCGTATATAAAATATCGGCTACTCGTCGGCGCGTTCGACGGCTGTAATCTCACCGACCGATTCCCAGCCATCCTTGGTTTCCTTACCGGCGACGAGTGGGTCGTCTTCGCCGTCGGTGACCAGTCGGTAGGTGGTGCCGTCGGCATCGGCGCCCTCTGCCTGGAACGCTTCCTGGAAGAACTCTGCCGAGCGCATATTGAGCGTGACCGTCTCGCCGTTTTCGAAGGTCAACTGCACGTCATCGGGCGTGATGTTGTGCACGCGCTTTGCGAGCGTGTTCATACTCTGGGGACGTCGGGCAGCGTCAACGGCGTTGTGGTTTCGACGGCGAGCGTGCGGCGGCCGAACCCACGACCGGAAGCGTGAAACGACCCGCGGCCGGGACTCTCGGTATGGAGCTTCCCGAGGGACTCGACCCCGCTCGCGCGTGGCTTGCGGCGTTCGTCGGTGGAATCGTCCTCACGGTCGTCGGCGCCATCGCCTTCCCCCGCCAGGTGTACGACGGCTTCCTGTGGCGGTATTTCTGGGGGCCGGTCGACGCCGACGCCCACGGCGCGACGTGTGCGGTTCGCTCCGGTGGGATGACCGAACGTCTCTACACCCGCTCGGCCTGTGCCGCAGCGGAGGGTGTCACAGCCACGCCGGGGTATACGACGACCTCGACCGTGAGCTACGCCCTCATCTTGGTGTTCATGCTCGTCGGCGTGTTGCTTTTGCTCCGGAAACTCGACGTCCAGATGTCCCATCGGTTCTACGTCGCGCTGTTTCCGTACATGCTGTTCGGAGGCGCGCTCCGGGTTGTCGAGGATGTCAACGCGACGTTCGTCCGCGAGAACGTCGGCATGCTCATCCCGTTCCCGTCGGTGGCGCTCATCATCAGTCCGTTCATCTACTTCACCATGTTCGGCTTCACGCTGGCAGCGCTCGTGGGAACGATCTATCTGGCCCGCCGTGACGTGCTGGAGGCGTTCGAACCGGCGTTAGCCACCGTGGGCGCGGCGGCACTCGCGGTGACTGTCGGCGCACTCCTCTACGTGTCGGCGACATCCTCGATTGTCGGCTTCTACCCCGCCGTCGCGATTATCGTCCTCGTCGGTGCGACGCTCGTCGCATCGGCCTTCTGGTGGGGCTCACAGCGATACGCGCCATATATCAACGAGGGAACCGGTCGCATGGGTACGCTCGTCGTGTGGGGCCACTCCGTCGATGGCATTGCGAACGTCCTCAGCCTCGACTGGAACGAGGAACTCGGGCTGCCTGTGGCGTACGGCTCGAAACACGTCATCAACGACGCTGTCGTCCGCATCACCGGCAGCGTCCAGCCGGAGTGGCTCTCGGAGGCCATTGGCACCGCCTGGCCCTTCATGCTCATCAAAATCGGCGCCGCCATCGCCGTCGTCTGGGTGTTCGACCGCCAGATATTCGAGGAGAGTCCGCGGTACGCCTACCTCCTGCTCATCGCCATCCTCGCGGTTGGCCTTGGCCCGGGCACCCGTGATATGTTGCGGGCGACGCTGGGCATCTAAGCTGCTTACCAGAGTTAACCTATACGCACTCAAATTTTTAGGTGGAAGAAATGGATTCGAGCGAACAACCGTAATAAACTTTGTAAGCAGTTTCAGTTTCCATTGTCGAATGTTTTTTATTACGGCTACCGCATTGTCTGGGTGTATCATGGCAGACAGAGACGAACTCCGCGAGCAGATGATAGACGCCTTCGAAGGCGCAGACTACCCGATCAACAGCCCGATGGACCTCGTGCCCGCCCTCCCGCAGGGCCCCGGCACGACGTTCGAATCCGGCGACTTCACCATGACAGCCATGGAGCTCAACACGAAACTCGGCGGCGGTGACTTCCCGTACGACGCCGCTGAGGACTTCGTTGACGATGTCTTAGAGCAGCTCGAAGACGAAGACCTCATCTAGGGCTCCGTTCGCCAACAGACGCTGTTTTCGCATATCTCTTGAGAGCCGTCCGTCTGGCACTCCCGTGAGCACCGTCGAGAAATCATACCGAAGCGGCTAGAGGGCGTTACTGAGGATCGCGCGTCGCTTCGACGACTGGCGCTTTTTCGGGCAACTTGAACACCAGTCTGCCCAGTGGTGACGTGCCTTCGATATCCCCGGCGCTGCCAGGGCGTTCCTGTTTCACACTCTGGACGCACTCCCGAACGTCCGACTCCCATTTTCCACTATACTCAATCTCGAGGTCTTTCGTGACCATACCGACCGTACCGTCGGCGTCTCTGAAGTAGAGGCTCATATCGTGGGGTGGTTCCACACTCAACGTATTTTGTCTCCTCACTGATTATTCAGTTCGCTTGTCACCAAGGGCCCTTTTACAAGCGGTATAGGAGAATGCCTCGGGGCTTGACCCCGAGGCGATTCACAGTTCTTCGCTGGAACCGAGTGCACCGCCGAGCCGCTCTTCTATCTCCTCTTCGAGTTTGAACCGCTGCACCTTCTGCGTCGCCGACCGCGGCAGCTCGTCGATGAAGAAGATGCGCCGGGGGTGGGCGTAGGTGGCAACGTGATCGAGCGTGAACTCGCGGAGTTCCTCCTCGCTGATGTCGGCGCCATCCTCCAGGACGACGAAGGCGACGGGTGCTTCGCCCTTGATTTCGTGGGGCGCGCCCACGACGGCTGCTTCGGCCACATCGGGATGTTCGTAGAGGGCGTCCTCGACCTCGGCGGGGTAGATGTTCTCGCCGCCGGCGATGATCATATCGTCGGCGCGGTCGACCATCCAGAAGTACGCGTCCTGGTCGACGCGAGCGATGTCTTCGGTGTAGAACCAACCCTCATCGTCGAACACCGCCTCGGTCTTCTCGGGGCGGTTGTGGTAGCCCTTGAACACGTTTGGCCCGCGGATGGCGATTTCGCCGGTCACCTGCGCCTCATCCGAGAAGTCGATGTCCTCGTTGGGGTTCGGTTCGAGGTCGTCGACGGAGATGCGCGTCTCCCGGGTGTCCGGGTCGACGAGTTTGAGGTCGATACCCCGGAGCGCTGGCCCGATACAGCCGGCCGCTTTCCGGACGCCGCGAGATGGTTCGACCGCCCCGGCCGGCCCGGTTTCAGTCATTCCCCAGCCTTCCGTCATTGGGACGCCCCACGCCTCCTCGATGGTGCGGCGGGTGTCGTCCGCCAGCGGTGCGGCCGCACAGACGACATCCTCCAGCGATTCCAGATCGAAGGCGTCCGGGTTCTCACGGTACACCTGCCACATCATGTTGTAGATGGCGGGCACGCCGGCGAAGTTCGTCACCTCGTTGTCCGAGATGGTCTGCAGAATCATCTGGGGATCGGGGCGCGGAACCATGTGCATCTTCGAGCCGTTGTAGAGGTAGGTGCCCTGGATGGCGTTCAGCGCGTAGATATGGAACAGCGGCAACACGAGCACGATGCTGTCGTCGGGGTCGATAGCCAGCCCGCCCTTCGCGTAGGATTCGATGGTCGAAAGGAGGTTCTCGTGGGTCATAAGCACCCCTTTCGGCTTGCCCGTCGTCCCCGACGTGTACGGCTGGACGGCGACGTCGTCGTACTCTCGGTCGACGGTGTCGAACTCATCATCGGCTTCGGCGACGGCCTGGGAGTAGTTCACCGCGCCGCCCTCGCTGACGCCGGAGACGTAGACGTTCGAGACGCCGGCGCGTTCGGCCAGTTCGGTCGGACCGATGATCTGGCCCTCCTCGGTGTCCATGCCGCCCGCAAGCAGCGGCGATCCGACCATGTGGTCAATGTCGGCGTCCTGCAGAACGAACTCCAGCGTGTTCGGATCCATCCGGAGGTTCAGCGGTACCGGGACAGCACCGCTTTTCAGCGCCCCGAAGTACGCCTCCGGGAACTGGTCTGTATTCGGAATGTATAGACCGACGCGGTCGCCCGGTTCGACGCCGTTATCGACGAGCATATTCGCGACGCTGTTGGCGCTCGCCTCCAACTCGTTGAACGACGTCTCCTGGCCCATGAACGTGATCGCGGTCTTGTCCCCATACCGATGGGCTGCCATCGACGGCAGATCGCCCATATGCTGCAGCGGTTCACCGTTATAATATTCCATGGTAGCATCCGACAATTCGAACGACGGGGCTTAAAGATTCTCCCGGCCAAATCCGGCACAGGAGACGGGTTCTAAGCCGTTTATTCGATCGCGGTTGCGGTGCCAATCGAGGACTCCTCAGACCTGCCCTGCGAGATATCCGACCGTGGCGGTCACGCCGATGCCGAGCGCCAGGAGTCCGTAGTTCGCAATCGGGTTCGATGCCGTCACGAAATCAACCGAGAATCGCTTGCCCGACACCGGCCACAGAAGCGGCACGCCAGCGGGCGTGAGCGCATCCGCGAGCAGATGCGACCCGACGGCGACAGTCGCGACCACGATACCGAGTCCGGCGGTGCGGGCCGAATCCGTGCCGAACGCGTCTGCGAAGGCGAAGCCGGCAACGGCGAGGACGGCAGCGGTGAGAAGTACGAACAGAATCGTATGCGTCACGCCACGGTGTTCGATGAACGGCACGCGGAGGTCGTAATCCGGCAGGCGGGCCAAAGCGACCGTGCCGACGCCACCCAGCACGGCGAACGCCGGGTCGACGGATAACAGGAGAAATCCCACCGGCGCGTACAACAGCAGCGCGGCCCCGTAATGTCCCGTCTTGTACATACCCCACGTTCGACGCCGGGAAGCAAGAACCTGTATATGCGGCGGCCCAAGGCGAGGCATGCTCGTGGATACGTTCGGACCGTTCCTCATTCCGGCAGTCGTTTTCCTCATCGGCGTGATCTTCTACGCGCTCGTCGTCGTTCTGAGCCGACTCCGTGACAGCGAGGACTACCGCACCGGCGACTCCGGGGAATGAGTTTTACTCTCACGGGGTGTCGGCATCTACATGGACGACGACGCGATGACCCGTTTTCCGGTGCCAGACCGCGCGGAGATCCCCGACGATATCCTCGAACGCATCGATGAGGAGACGGAAGAGGCCGGCTTCACGCCGAACGTTTTCGACGCCTTCGCCTACAAACCGAGCCACTTCCGGGCGTTCTTCGCGTACCACGACGCCGTGACCGAGGACACGACGCTCGAACGCCCCGAGATCGAGATGCTCATCGTCACCGTCTCCGGCATCAACGACTGTCTGTACTGCGTCGTTGCGCATGGCGCCCTACTGCGAATCTTTGCGGATGCGCCGAAGCTCGCAGACCAGCTGGCGACGAATCACCGGTCGGCCGACCTCTCCGACCAGCACCGCGCCATGCTCGATTTCGCCGAGACGCTCACCGAATCGCCGGGCGATATCGACGATTCGGACGTCAAACGTCTCCGGGACGCCGGCTTCTCCTCGGAGGAAATCTGGGACATCGGCAGCGTCGTCTCGGTGTTCAATCTCTCGAACCGGATGGCGACGCTCGCGGATATGCGCCCCAACGACGCTTTCTACGAGATGGGCCGATGACGGAAGCGCGGGGTTCATAGCCCCGGACACGCTACAACCGGGTAGATGCGTGTCGAGACGCTGGGCGACGGCGAGGCCGAAGTCGCCATTGTCGGTGGCATTCACGGTGACGAGCCGTGCGGCCCGGCGGCCGTCGAAGCACTCCTCGACGCCGACCTCGAGGTCGAACGCCCCGTCAAACTCATCGTCGCGAACGAGAAGGCGCTCTCCCGTGGCGTCCGCTACGTGGAAGAAGACCTGAACCGTGCGTTCCCCGGGTCGCCGGACGCCGATACCCACGAGGGGCGGCTCGCCCACGAACTGCTCACCGAGATTCGCGGCTGCGATATCCTCTCTTTGCATTCGACCCAATCGTACGCAGCCCCGTTCGCCCTCGTCGATGAGCTCGACGGCTACGCTCGCTCTATCTGCCCGTATCTGTCCGTCGAGGCGGTCGTCGAGACCGCCCAGTACAGCGAGGGCCGCCTCATCGCCTACCCGAACGTCGTTGAGCTCGAATGCGGCATCCAGCGCTCCGCCGCTGCCGCAGAGAACGCGAAATCGCTGGCCCGTGAGTTCCTCGTCGCCGCCGGCGTCATCTCGGGAGAGGAGAAAACGCCGCGAGACCACCCCCTGCCAGTGTTCCGACTCGACCAGCGGATTCCGAAACCCGAGGCTGAGGAGTACGAGGTGTTCGTCGAGAACTTCGAGCGCGTCACCGAGGGGCAACGCTTCGCCGCCGCCGATGGCGACCCACTCGATGCCGAACAGCCGTTCTACCCCATCCTGCTTTCGGCGTACGGCTACCAGCAGACGTTCGGATACGCGGGTGACCTCGTGGGGCGGCTCGACAACGAGGGGGCAGCCGTCCCCGCCGCGGACAGTTCGGCGACCGCGGATGGTCCGAACCGTTAGTACCAGGTGCCGCCGGCGTCGACCGCGATTTCCTGTGCCGTCACTTTTCGAGCGTTCGGCCCGGCCAGATACGCTACCTGCTCGGCGACGTCCGCCGGTGGGATGTAGAAATCCGGCAGCGCGAAATCATCCGGGCCGATGCTGGACGGCTCGGCGTTCTCGACGGCCGCCAGTTCGGCTTGCTTTTCGACGACCTCCTCGATGCGGTCGCCTTCGACGGGGCCGGGGAGCACGGAGTTGACCGTCACATCGTCGCGTCCGAGTTCGTACGCCAGCGTTCGCGTGAGGCCGATGAGCCCCATCTTCGAGGCGGCGTACGGCGTCCGGTTCGGATAGGGCCGTTTGCCGCCGATGGACGCGATATTGATGACACTCCCCTGGTCGCTCTCCCGGAGATACTGGGCGGCGTGTTTCACGCAGGTCAGCGCACCGGCGACGTTGACCGCCTGTACCTCCAGAAACTCCTCTGGGTCGACCCGGTCGAACGGTTCGACCGGCCCGGAGACGCCCGCGTTGTTGACCACGCAATCGAGGCCGCCGAACGCATCGGCCGTCTCCTCGATTGCGGCTTTGACGTTCTCCTCGTCGGTCACATCCGTTTTGACAGCGAGCGTCCGGTCGTCGGCGTCGATGCGCTCTGCGGTGTCGTAGATGCCGTCGCTTCTGGCCGCCAGCGCGACGTTCGCGCCGTGGTCGGCGAGCGTTTCGGCGATCTCCTGGCCGATGCCTTGGCTCGCTCCTGTGACGAACGCAGTGATGTTGGATAGCACACAGCAAAACGCGATTGGGCCGAGTAAAAACGTTCGGCCGACTCACTCCTCGTCGGCTGCGAACTCCACGAGCGTCAAATCACGGTCGAGCATGCAGTAGTCGTGTGGCGGGTCGCCGACGACTTCGGTAATCTGGTGTTCTTCATCGAACTCCGCGCCGGCGGGTTCACAGAACTCGTGGCTCGGACATTCCGTGTACGGACACGGCCCGGCCAGCTCGGCCTTGCTGCCCGCGTAGGCGGCGTTCGAGGGGACGTTCGCGAGCACGGGGGCGGGCTCGACTTCAACGGCCGTCACGCCCGCCTCGTGGACGGCACATTCGAGCGTTCCGGATTCGCGGACGCTGGTCACGCGGTATCGGTGGCCCTCGGTGAGGTTGAGACACTGCTCGCGGTAGGGACAGCCCTCGCAGGCCGTCGACTCGCCACCGTAGACGAACTCGGTGCCCACCTCCGCGAGCCGTTCGCCGATGAGCGTGACCGTAGGCATACGCGAGTGTTTCCTCGGGGTGGTGTTAAGGCCGTCGCCGTCGCCGTCGCGGCTATTCCTGACCGTCAGTCAGTTCGTCCAGTCGCTCGAAGTACGCCTCCCGCGGCACCTGATAGAGGCCGCGGTAATCGACATCGCCGTTCGAGAAGCGTCGCGTCAGCTCCGCGGCTCCATCGAGGGCATCCGAGAAACTGTCGTAGGAATCCGGATCGCGGCTGACCTCGGGCTCTAAAAAGAGCGTCACCATCCACGGTGCGTTCGGCGGGAGGTTCCGATTGCCCTCCGGACGCCGACTGCGACGGCCGCGGGTGACGTAGACGGTCGGCATGCAGGGGGCAGGGAACTCGCTGCCGTTGAAGACGTTGGGCCGGTATGCGAGGATGGCACGGTCGTCCTCGGCGTTCCAGACCGTCCAACCGTTCCCCAGCGCCGCCTCGTCGAGCATATTCCGTCGTTCGGACTCCGGCCGTATCAGCTTCCCGGTTATAAACCATGTCTGACGCGCGGCGGACGAAAATCCTTGTGGCCGCTCCTATCCCGGTGGTGTTTGCTGGTTTCCCTCGATTCGTGTTCCGGCCTACCGTGGGAAAAGGGAACAAAGTTTATACTTGCGTGGTACTCATGTATAAGATAGTATCGGTGTCGTTCGCCCCCTTGCCGCCCGCTTCATGCCCTCGATGGCGCGTGATAGCGATGTGGCGTGGTAAGTGTTGGCACAACATGGCACCGGGACGACGGCCAACGGCCAGCCCGGTTCCGCCGGGTGAGATGCACACCGCATCTCCGTGATAGAATGAGTGATATGGAAACCCTCGAGGAACTCAGCAAGGAGTACAGAAGCACCATTCCGTCGGATCTCCGCGAAACGCGGTCGTTCGACTGGTATCTGGAGGAACTGTACGACGACCCGAAGATCGCACGCAACTCACACCAGCGGGTCGCCGACATGTTCGACCATTACGGCACCTCCTACGACGAGGACGCCGGCGTCGTCGAGTACGAACTCGCCTCCGAAGACCCGCTCGGAGAGGGTGAGAACACCTTCTACGGTCGGGTCGTCCACGAAGCCATCCACGAGTTCGTCAACAAGGTCAAATCCGGCGCCCGCGGACTCGGCCCCGAGAAACGCATCAAACTGTTGCTCGGGCCGGTCGGCTCCGGGAAATCCGATTTCGACCGGCAGGTGCGGCGCTACTACGAGGATTACACCACCCGCGACGCTGGCCGAATGTATACATTCCGCTGGACGGGTCTCTGTGACGTACTCCGCGACCAAGACCCCGCCGACGATGTCGTCCGCTCGCCGATGAACCAAGACCCCATCGTGCTCCTCCCCGTCGAGCAGCGCGAGGGCGTCATCGAGGACATCAACGAGCGCCTCGATGCTCCATACACCATTCGCAACGAGCAGTCGCTCGACCCCGCAAGCGAGTTCTACATGGACAAACTGCTGGAGTATTACGACGATGACCTCCAGTCGGTGCTCGAAAACCACATCGAAATCATCCGTCTGCTCGCAGACGAGAACAAACGCCAGGCGATCGAGACCTTCGAGCCGAAGGACAAGAAGAACCAGGACGAAACCGAACTCACCGGCGATGTCAACTACTCAAAGATCGCCGTCTACGGTGAGTCCGACCCCCGAGCGTTCGACTACTCCGGGGCCTTCTGTAACGCGAACCGTGGCATCTTCTCCGGTGAGGAACTGCTGAAGCTCCAGCGAGAGTTCCTCTATGACTTCCTGCACGCGACGCAGGAACAGACCATCAAGCCGAAGAACAACCCCCGAATCGACATCGATCAGGTCATCGTCGGTCGGACGAACATGCCCGAATACCGCGATAAGAAGGGCGATGAGAAGATGGAGGCGTTCAACGACCGGACGAAACGCATCGACTTCCCGTATGTCCTCCAGTACGAGGAGGAGGCCAGCATCTACCGGAAGATGCTGAAGAACGCTGACGTGCCCGACATGCACGTCGAGCCACACACACTGAAGATGGCGGGGCTGTTCGGCGTGCTGACCCGCATCGAAGAGCCAGACGGCGGTAACATCTCCATCGTCCAGAAGGCCAAGGCCTACAACGGTGAAATCGACGAGGCCGAGGACATCGACGTCAAGAAACTCCGTGATGAGGCCGCCGAGATTGCCGACATCGGCGAGGGGATGGACGGCATCTCGCCGCGATTCATCGGCGACGAGATCGCCGAGGCCATCATGGATTCGATGCACCGCAGCCGGATGTTCCTCTCACCGTTGACGACGTTCAACCACTTAGAGGAGAACCTGGAAAACCACGGCTCCATCCCCGAGGAGAACTTCGAGACGTACTACCGCTATCTCGAATTCGTCCGCGAAGAGTACAAAGAGCGTGCCATCGAGGACGTCCGCCACGCCCTGGCCTACGACCTCGACGAAATACAGCGGCAGGGCGAAAAATACATGGATCACGTCATGGCCTACATCGACGACGACACCGTCGAAGACGAGATTACGGGCCGGGAGCAGGAGCCCGACGAGAAGTTCCTGCGGGACGTCGAGGAAAAACTCAACGTCCCCGAAGACCGCAAGGACGACTTCCGTCAGGAGGTCGCAAACTGGGTCTCCCGACGTGCCCGCGAGGGAGAGACGTTCGAACCACAGGACAACGACCGGCTCCGTCGCGCCTTAGAGCGCAAACTGTGGGAGGACAAAAAGCACAACATCAACTTCTCGGCGTTGGTGTCCAGCGGCGAACTCGACGACGACGAACGGAACGCCTGGGTCGACGCCCTCGAAGAGCAGGGGTACAGCACCGAGGGCGCAAAGGAGGTGCTGGAGTTCGCTGGCGCGGAGGTCGCCAAAGCCGAGATGGAAGAGGAATGAAATGACCGGCCAGGAGTATATCGACCGCGCCGACGACGCGCTGCGGGAGACATACGAACCGCCGATGTCAATCGCGGAGTACGTCGACACGGTCTTCGAGAACCCCGGCTCGGCCGCCCATGCCTCGAAATACCTGCTCTCGGCTATCGAGGCCGCCGGCACCCGAACGGTCGTCGAGGAGGGTGAACGCAAGGAGCGCTATCGCTTCTTCGGCGACCCGCACAACGACGGCGAACACGCCATCCTCGGCAACACGGAGGTGCTCAACACCTTCGTCGACGACCTCCGTTCCATCGCCGCCCGGCGCGGCAAAGACGAGAAAATCCTGTGGCTCGACGGGCCGACGGCCACGGGCAAATCCGAACTCAAGCGGTGTCTCATCAACGGGCTTCGAGAGTTCTCGAAGACCGACGAGGGCCGCCGCTACACCGTCGAATGGAACGTCTCCGGCGTCGACGACTCGGCGGGGATGACCTACGGCGATTCCCCGACGCCGGACGAGGATGATTGGTACCCCTCGCCCGTGCAGGCTCATCCGCTTTCGGTGTTCCCCGAGGAGGTTCGCGAGGCACTCGTTGCAGACCTCAACGACGCTTTGGACGACCACATTCCCATTCATCTCGACGCGCGTCTTGACCCCTTCAGTCGGGAGGCCTACGACCACCTCGAGGAGCGGTACCGCCGAGACGACACTGATGACCTGTTTTCGGCCGTCGTCGACGAGAGCCACTTCCGCGTAAAGAACTTCGTCGTCGACATCGGGCAGGGCATCGGCGTCCTGCACAGCGAGGACGACGGATCGCCGAAGGAACGCCTCGTTGGCACGTGGATGGCCGGCATGCTCCAACGGCTCGATTCCCGCGGCCGGAAGAACCCACAGGCGTTCAGTTACGACGGCGTCCTCTCGCAGGGCAACGGCCTGCTCACCATCGTCGAGGACGCCGCCCAACACGCCGACCTGTTGCAGAAACTGCTCAACGTCCCCGACGAGGGAACGGTGAAACTCGACAAGGGAATCGCGATGGACATCGACACGCAGATGATCATCATCTCCAATCCTGACCTCGAGGCACAGCTGAACAAACACGCCGAGATGGAGGGTTCAGACCCACTCAAGGCGCTGAAACGCCGTCTCGACAAACACGAGTTCACCTACCTCACGAACCTCTCGCTCGAGGCCGAACTCGTCCGGCGTGAGCTGACGAACGAGACGGAAATCTGGGAGGCCGACAGCTACGAGCAACTGGAGGAGAACATCCGCGAGTCCGTGACGATATCGGTTCGGGGCAGCGACGGCGTCGTCCACGATCGCGAACTCGCGCCGCACGCTATCGAGGCGGCGGCGCTGTACGCCGTCGGAACGCGACTGGACACCGAATCGCTCCCGCCGGGACTCGACCTGGTGGACAAGGCGCTCATTTACGACCGCGGCTACCTGCAGGACGGCGACGACCGCCGCTACAAAGACGAGTTCGACTTCGGCGACGCCGACGACGGCGAAGGCGGCATCCCGGTCACGTACACCCGTGACACCATCGCCGACCTCCTGCACGAGGAAACCGACCGCCACCACCCCGAATTGAACATTGAGGACGTCATCATGCCGCGCGACGTGCTCAACGCGATGGCGGATGGGCTCGACGACGCCCCCGTCTTCTCGGCCAACGAACGCACGGAGTTCGAGAACCGCCTCGTCCCCGTCAAGAACCACGTCTTCAGCCAACAGGAAAACGACGTCGTCGACGCCATCATGCGCGAAAAGCGGGTCGACGAGGAAACCGTCGAGGAGTACATCGAACACGTGTACGCGTGGGTCGAAGGCGAGCAGATCGCCAACGACCGCGGTGAACTCGAATCGCCCGACCCGCTGAAGATGAAGGTGTTCGAAATCGAGCACCTCGGGCGATTCGACGAGGACGACTACGACGGCGCAGCGCCCGAGGAAGGCGTCCGCGAGTTCCGCGAGGAAAAAGTCATCACCGCGCTGAATCGCCACGCCTGGCGGAACCGCGACGATGACTTCCGCGTCTCCGACGTCGACCCCCGAGAGATTCCGGTCATCAAGACCGTCCTCGGCAGCCACGACTGGGACGACGTCCGCCGCACCTACGAGGACGTCGACCCGAGCCAGTGGGACGACCCGCCGTCGGGCACCGAGACGGAAGCCGTCAAGGCGGAGACAATCCAGAATCTGCAGGAGATGTTCGGCTACTCCGAGGCCTCCGCCGAGCTGACGAGTCGCCACGTCATGGGCCAGGTGAGTTACCGATGGGACTGAGAGATGACCTCGACAGATACCGTGAAGTCGGCGAGGAGAAACGCGAAGACCTCTCGGATTTCATCCAGTACGGCGACCTCGGCCAGTCGCGGCCCGACGAGGTTCGCATCCCAATCAAAATCGTCGACCTGCCGGAGTTCGCCTACGACCCCCGCGACCAGGGCGGCGTCGGCCAGGGACAGGGCGATACGCCCGACGTGGGCGCCCCCGTCGGCGAACCTGAACCCCAGTCCGGCGACAGCGACGACGATGGCGACGGCGACGAACCCGGTGAGGAGGGCGGTGAACACGAGTACTACGAGATGGATCCCGAGGAGTTCGCCCAAGAGCTTGACGAGGAACTCGGCCTCGACCTCGACCCCAAGGGGAAGAAGGTCATCGAAGAGAAGGAGGGTGACTTCACGGACATCACGCGCAGCGGCCCGGCCTCGACGCTCGACTTCGAGCGGCTGTTCAAGGAGGGCCTCAAGCGGAAACTGGCGATGGACTTCGACGGCGAGTACGTCAGGGAGGCGCTCCGCGTCGACGGCTGGGGCCCCGCCCGCGTGTTCGAGTGGGCGCGAGCGAACCACATCCCGGTTTCGCGGGCCTGGATCGAGGACGCCTACGAGGAGCTTTCGGGCGACGAAACCGACCGCTGGGCGTCCATCGAGGAGATGGAATCGAACGTCGACAAGGAGTCGACCGCCACCCGCATCCGCCGGGAGGGCGTCGACCAGATTCCGTTCCGCCGCGAGGACGAGCGGTACCGCTATCCCGAGATCATCGAGGAACGGGAGAAGAACGTCGTCGTCGTCAACATCCGCGACGTTTCGGGGTCGATGCGGCAGTCCAAACGCGAGCTCGTCGAGCGGACGTTCACGCCGCTGGACTGGTATCTGACGGGCAAGTACGACAACGCCGAGTTCGTCTACATCGCCCACGACGCCGACGCCTGGGAGGTCGACCGCGAGGAGTTCTTCGGCATCCGCTCGGGCGGTGGCACCCGCATTTCCAGCGCCTACGAACTGGCTGCCGAAATCCTGGAAGAGCGGTATCCCTGGAACGAGTGGAATCGCTACGTCTTCGCCGCTGGCGACTCCGAGAACTCCTCGAACGACACCGAGAAGAACGTCATCCCGTTGATGGAGGAGATCGCGGCGAACCTCCACGCCTACGTGGAGACCCAGCCGTCCGGCAACGCCATCAACGCGACCCACGCACCGGAGGTCGAAGACCACTTCGACGAACGAGGCAACGTCGCCGTCGCGTACGTCAAAAGCGCGGACGACGTCGTCGCCGCCATCGACACCATCCTCAGCACCGAGGAGGAATCATAGCATGAGCACCGACGACCGACTCGAGAAACAGCGCATTGCAGACGACCTGGAGGAGCCAGCACGGGAGGCAAACCGCCTCGCCCGCAAGCTCGGCCTCGATCCCTTCGACGTGAACTACTGGGTCGTCGACTACGACGAGATGAACGAGCTCATCGCCTACGGTGGCTTCCAGAAGCGCTACCCCCACTGGCGCTGGGGCATGGGCTACGACCGCCAGCAGAAACAGCGGCAGTTCCTCGGCGGCAAGGCCTTCGAAATCGTCAACAACGACGACCCCTCGAACGCGTTCCTCCAGGAATCCAACGAGATGGCCGACCAGAAGGCGGTCATCACACACGTCGAGGCCCACGCCGACTTCTTCAAGAACAACGAGTGGTTCCGGATGTTCGGCACGTCGCCGGACGCGGCGGCCATGCTGGAACGCCACGGCGAGACCGTCGAGGAGTACATGGACGACCCCGACGTCTCTCGGGAGGATGTCGAAGAGTGGATCGACCACGTGCTGTGTCTGGAGGACAACATCGACCAACACCGGCCGTTCTCGACGGCCGAAGAGTGGGCCGATGAGTCGCCGACGCCCGAAGCCCTCGCCGACAAACTCGAGGAACTGGAGTTCTCCGAGGAGGTTCGCGAACAGGTGTTCAACGAGGACTGGCTCGACGCGATGGCTGACGACGAGGACGGCCCGACGTTCCCGCCGGAGCCTGAAAAGGACATCCTCGCGTTCCTGCGCGCCCACGGGAAAGCCTACGATGAGGAATCCGGGAAAGCCGCCGACTACGAGGAGTGGCAGCGCGAAGTGCTCGAACTGCTCCGGAAGGAGGCGTACTACTTCGCGCCACAGAAGATGACGAAGGTGCTCAACGAGGGTTGGGCGGTGTTCTGGGAGTCGAAAATGATGTCCGACGAGCACTTCGCCGGCGCCGACGAGTTCGTCTCCTACGCCGACCACATGGCGCAGGTGCTCGGCTCGCCGGGGCTGAACCCCTACAAGCTCGGGTTCGAGCTGTGGCAGTACGTGGAGAACCGCCGGAACCGCCGGGAGGTCATCGAGCATCTGCTCCGCGTCGAGGACGTGACCTGGCGGAACTTCTCGGATACGGTCGACCTCGATGCCGTCCTGGAGTTGCTCGAACCGGACGCCGCAATCGACCGGATTCGCCCGGAAACGCTGTCAGACCTCGACCCCGACGACCCACGCGTCGACGCTGAGATGCTCGAACGGGCCAAGGCCGGCGAGGTCGATATCGAGGCGTATCCGTGGAAGGTGCTCACCTACGAGGGGCTGGCCGAACGCCACTACTCGCTCGTCCGGCCGGAGCACCGCGGCTTCCTCAAGCGCGTCACGCAGGCGGAACTGGAGCGCACCTCGCGGTATCTGTTCGACACTCAGCGGTACGGCTCCATCGAGGAGGCAATCGCCGAGGTCGATTCCACGGCTGGCTGGGATCGGATGCGCGAGATTCGGGAGAGCCACAACGACGTGACGTTCATCGACGAGTTCCTCACTGACGAGTTCGTCGACGAAAACGACTACTTCACCTACGAGTACACGCACACGACGCGTGACTTCCGGGTCACCTCGACGGAGGCCGAGGACGTGAAGAAGAAGATGATGCTGCAGTTCACGAACTTCGGGAAGCCGACCATCGCCGTTCAGGACGGCAACTTCCGGAACCGCAACGAACTGCTCTTGGCCCACCAGTACAACGGCGTCCAACTCGACATGCAGCAGGCTCAACAGACGCTCGAACGTGTTTTCGAGCTGTGGGGTCGGCCGGTCGCGCTGAAAACCATCGTCAAGGAACTCGACGAACACGATATCGAGGTCGCGCGCCGACGCGACCGGGAGCCGCAGCCGACCGAGCAGGGCCGGCTCATCCGCTTCGATGGTGACTCTTTCGAGGAGGAAGACCTCCCGGACAGCGAAATCGAGGACATCGCCGCGACCGATGTCGATTACGACACCAAGCCGGACGATTGGCTGTAACCCGGCCCCGCAGTTACCTTCTTGTCGGCGGCCTCACAAACCTTCACCGTGCAACAGCCGGTGGACTCCCCCGAAGCGAATGACGCCCTCGATGAGGGCGATATCCACGACGTGCTGGGGAACGACCGCCGTCGACTGGCCATCGAGGTGCTTCGGGAGCGGGACGGCACGGGTGCGGTCAGAGACCTCGCCGAGGTGGTTGCGGCCCGCGAGACGGGCGAAAGCCCGCCACCGCGCGATAAACGCCAGTCCGTGTACGTCTCCCTCCACCAGACGCATCTGCCGAAACTCGACGACCTCGGCATCGTCGAATACGACGCCGACAGCAAGGCGGTTCGGCTCCGAGACCGCGTCAAGGAGGTGGAGGTGTACATGGAAGTCGTCCCGCAGTACGGCCTCTCGTGGGGTGAGTTCTACTTCGGACTCGGCGTGCTCGGCGTGCTCTCGATAATCGCCGTCCTCATCGGCGTGCCCGGCATCTCCGGCGTCGGCATGAGCCTCCTCGCAGGAACCTTCTTCCTGGTTCTGATGGCCGCTGCTGCCTACCAGGTGTACAGCCAGCAGGACAGAATCGTGTTCCAAAGACTCCTCGAATGACCGACACTGGCACCACGTTCACCGTCGAAACCGACCGCCGAACGCAGGTCGTCGACATCACGGAACGCGTCGCCGCGGCGCTGCCGGAGGATGCGACCGGCACGGCCACCGTCTTCGTTCGGCACACGACCGTTGGGGTGACGGTCAACGAAGCCGAATCGAGATTGCTGTCGGATTTCGAATCGTTCCTCGAATCGGCCGTCGCGGACGAAGGCTGGCAACACGACCAACTCGACGGTAACGCGGACTCCCATCTCCGTGCGCTGTTGTGTGGCCCCTCCGAGACGGTGCCGGTGACGGATGGAAGACTCGACCTCGGAACCTGGCAGTCCGTGTTGGTCGTGGAGTGTGACGGCCCACAGTCACGAACCGTCGAAATCCGTGTTTGACTGCCCTCGTGTCCCATCGCCTGCGAGCCATGATGGCAGCGTGACCCCGCCGCCGACTCCGGCGAACGCACAATCCGTTTCAGGTTTTCGGTCGGAACGAACTGTGGCATAGCCGAAAGGCCTAAACGCGTATAATAGGTTTATTAGCGTGACAGCCGACACTGTCTCCCCCGAGAATGCGCTATTTCGACCTCACGCTCACTCCCGAGGACGGCGCCTTACACCCGGTAGACCGGGCTCTTGCGGAGACGCCGTCGATCTCCCGACTCGCGATTCTGCATTTCGACTCCTTCGGTGACGGGACGGGCGTGTTGCTCTACAAGCTCGCGGGCGACCCCGACGTGCTCGTTCAGGACATCGAAGAGCACCCGGACGTCGTCGCCTTCGACCTCCTCGAGGCCGACGACGAGGAGTTCCATCTGTATCTGCACGTTCATCCCGGCGACCCGGCGGGGACAGTGATGAACCTCACCCAGAAGTACGCGCTGATGATCGACACCCCGATCGAGTTCACGAACCGTGGCGCAGTGCAGATGACGGTTATCGGCAGCCACGACATGCTCCAGCAGGCCATGGACGAGATGCCGGACGCCGTCTCAATCGCCGTCGACGAGGTCGGCAACTACACGCCCGACCGGAAGGACATGCTCTCTATGTTGACCGACCGACAGCTCGAAGTGTTCCAGAAGGCGGTCGAACTCGGATACTACGAGATTCCCCGCAGAGCGACACACGAGAAGATCGCCGACAATCTCGAATGTGCCCCTTCGACGGTTGACGAACACCTTCGGAAGGCGGAATCCCGCGTGCTGCGGGCGCTGGTCGGCTGATTAGAAGAAGACGGTACCGTGGTGTCGCGGTCGGTCGTCGCGGCTTTTCGTTCGGTAGGTGTCGAGACGCACTTCCAGTTGCTCCCGGAGGTCGCCGGCCGGGATGAGTTCGTCGACCTGCATCTTGCCGGCCTGCTTTTTGATGTCGATGTGCTTGTCGAACTCCTGTTTGGCGGATTCGATGAAGGCGTCCGTGGCCTCCTCGTCCATGTCCTCGATTTGGCCGCCGAACAGCGCGTGGACGGCCGCGTCCGGGCCCATGACCGAGATTTCCGCCGAGGGAAGCGCGAGCGTGGCATCGGGGCCGAACGAGGGGCCAGCCATCGCGTAGATGCCGGCACCGTAGGCTTTCCGCGTGATGACGCAGAACTTCGGCACCTGTGCGTTCGAGGTGGCGTAAATGAACTTCCGGCCCTTCCGGAGGACGCCATCTTTCTCGACCTGTGAGCCGATCATGAAGCCGGGCGTGTCACAGAGGTAGACGAGCGGGATGTTGTAGGCGTCACACGTCCAGACGAAGCCGGCGCCCTTGTCTGCTGAATCGGGGAAGATAGCCCCGGAGATGTGTTCCGGCTGATTGGCGACGATGCCAACCACCTGCCCGTCGATGCGCCCGAGGCCGGTGACGAGTTCGGGCGCGAAGTCGGGTTTCATCTCGATGAACGAATCCCGGTCGACGACACGGTCGATGACCTCGGTGACGTCGTAGGCCTTGTTCGGCTCATCGGGAATGATGTCGTCGAGGCTGTAGGGGTTCTTCTTCGGCGGCTTTGGCGTCGCCTCCGGCGGGTCGTTGTCGTAGTTCTGGGGCAACATCCCGAGGATGTCCGTTGCCTTCTCGGCGGCCGTCTCCTCGTCGGGAACGACGAGGTCGGTACTGCCGGAGTGGTTGGCATGGACGCGCGGGCCGCCGAGCTGTTGCATGTCGGTTTTCTCGCCGGTCATCGCCTCGACGATGCGTGGCGATGCGATGGCCATGCCGGCGATGTCCTCGACCATGATGAGGTAATCACAGAACACTGGCGTGTACGCGGAGCCGGCCACGTCCGGACCGTAGAGCACGCCGATCTGCGGGATTTCGCCGGACATCCGGCACTGATTGTAGAACATCTTGCCGCCGCGGTATCTGTCCATGTGGGTGTCGCCAGGTTCGCGCTCCTCGGCGTTGAGCCGCGCGCCCGTGGAATCGACCAGCCGCAGCATGGGAATACCGAGGTCGAGGGCGCGCTCTTGGATGCGGATGACCTTCTCGACGCCCATCTGGCCGAGTGAGCCGGCCTTGACTGTGTAATCGTTGGCGGTGAAGGCGACTTTCCGGCCGTCGATGGTTCCGATACCGGTGATGAGACCGTCCGCCGGGAGTTCGTCGTCGTCTCCGTTGCGCGCGAAAGTGCCGTCCTCGTACTCGATGGTGTCGAAGATCAGATCGAGGCGGTCGCGGACGAACACCTTCCCGAGATCTTCGATTTTATCGAAGCCGCGCTCCGGCCCGCCGGAGAGGACATCCTCGATCTCCTCGCGAATCGCCTCTTCGCGCTCGGTGATGACGGCGCCTTCCTCGCTCCAGTTCTCCCCAGCCTCCGCGAGCGTGCCGCTGGTGCCGACCAGTTCGACGCCCCGTCCGAGGTGTTCCGAAACTGCCGTCGCGATGGCCTGTGCGATCTCTTCGTCGGTGTCGTTGTCGATGTTTATCTCCATGATTTCCTTTGGAAACTCACAGTTAGTTTAGAGTTTCTAGCGTCCGCCTGTGCCGTGATATACCAACGCAAGTAAAAAACATTGTGGGTGTTCCGGATTGAGGCCTCGAAACTGATAAACATGAGAGCCGAGTGCACACCGCATGGCACTCGGTGAATCCGAACTCCATGACCTCATCAGGGAATCGGTGCGCGACATCTCGGACGATTTCGACCGGGAGTACTGGCGTGAGCATATCGAGAACAAGGAGTTCCCCGACGAGTACTGGCAGGCACTGGCGGACGACGGCTGGCTCGGCGTGACGATTCCCGAAGAGTACGGTGGGGAGGGGCTCGGCATGCTGGAGATGAGCATCATCATCGAAGAGCTCTCGCGCGGCGGCGGCCAGGGGGGCATCATCTTCGTTCTGACGCCCGTCTTCGGCGGCATCGGCATCCAGCGCCACGGCGACGAAGCACAGAAAGCGGAGTATCTCCCGAAAATCGCAAGCGGTGAGATGAAATTCTGCATGGGGCTGACCGAACCCACCGCGGGAACGAACACGCTCAACATCGATACGACCGCCCGGCGGGACGGCGAGGAGTTCCTCGTTAACGGACAGAAGACGTTCATCAGCGGCGTCGAGAACGCCGATACGATGTTGCTCGTCGCCCGCACCTCGGAGTTCGACGAATCGAACCCGACCCACGGTGTGACGCTGTTCCTCGTCGACGACCCGGCGGAGCGTGCTGGAATTGGCCTCTCGGAGGTCGACACCGCTGTCCCGTGGTTCGAACGCCAGTATCAGGTCACGTTCGACGACCTCGAAGTGACGGAAGAGGACATCCTCGGCACGGAAGATGGCGGGCTCTACCTGCTTTGGGACACGCTCAACACGGAACGGCTCGCAGGCGCTGCCTCCTCGCTCGGCGGTGGCCTCCGGGCTATCGACCTTGCGGTGGAGTACGCGAACGACCGCAACGTCTTCGGCCAGCCCATCGGTGGCCACCAGGGCATCCAACACCCGCTTGCGGAGTCGTACGCGAAGCTCATGGCGTCCCGAGAAATCCTGTATAAGGGCGCGACGAAGTGGGACGACGACGAGGACTGTGGACTGGAGGCCAACGTCGCAAAGCTGCTCACCTCACGGGCGGGAACCGAGGCGGCCGACCACGCGATACAGACGCACGGCGGCAACGGCTTCACCCACGAATACGAGGTGTACGACATCTGGCAGAACCTCCGGCTCACCCAGACCGTCCCCGTCTCCAACGAGATGGTGCTGAACTACATCGGCGAACACGAACTCGGCCTCCCGAAGAGTTACTGAGCGTCGTCGGGCACGACCGGGAGTTTCTCGACCACGTCGATATCGCGCTCCCGAAGTTCCCGGATGAATC
Source organism: Natronomonas sp. (assembly GCF_047616845.1). Taxonomy (GTDB): domain Archaea; phylum Halobacteriota; class Halobacteria; order Halobacteriales; family Haloarculaceae; genus Natronomonas. The sequence goes on from NZ_JBLGBY010000001.1 coordinate 26,716, forward strand.
GCAACGCGGCGACGTATCCGATGAGACCGAGCACGATTGCGATGATGACGTTGCCGACGAACAGTCGGAAGAGCACGTCCTGGCCGAGCGACAGCGAGAGGGTCGAGACGGACGCCCCCTCGACTGGGCCGAACAGTTTCGACCCGAGCCAGAAACTCGCCACGTAGACGGCCCACTTCGCCGGGGGGTTCATGACGACGACCGCAGCGACCAGTGCGAGTTTGCTCACCCGGTCGGCGAAATACGCCAGGGCGGCAAAGACCACGAGCGCGATCCCGAAGTTCGGCAGCGCGGCGAGAAAGAGGCCGAACGAGAAACTCGATGCGGTGTCCTTCGGCGGTACGTCATCATTGAACGCCGCTTTTAGCTTCTGCCGAACGTGCGCGCGATACGCCGCCAGCCGCTGTCGTACCATCAGTTCCCTATGACCGCCGACGGATAAGAAGGCTCGGCCGCTACCGCAGGAAATCGAAGCTGACCTCGTCAGACGGCACGTCCGGCTCGACCTCCTCGCCCTCGTCGAACTTCACGAAACTCAGATAATACGGTTCACCACAGCCTTCGCCGTCGGTTTCGGCGGCGCCACAGACGATGGTGATGCCGTCCGCGTCCTCGAACGCTCGCGGGTCGCTGGACTCACGGGTCGCTACGCTCCCCGTTCGTCTGTCCGAGGCGCGACCGTCGGTCGCGCCTCGCTCTCCCTCCCCGCTCTCGTTACCCGAGGCGCTCCGCGCCTCGCTATCCTCGTAGGCGTTGGCGTACTCCCACCCCTCCAACGGTTCGGCGGTGACGCATTTGTCGTCGAGGTAGGCGTCCCGCTCCAGTTCGGCGATCGCGTCACACCGCGGGCAGTAGTACGAGACAGTGACCATACCCACCGTACGGCCTGAACCGCCATAGGGGCGTCGGACAGCCCGCCCCGAAGGCATATGAACGGGCCGGACGACGCTCACTGCATGATAGACGAGACCGTTGAGGAGATTCGTGAGATGCAGACCCACTCGTCATCGACCGTCGCGATCAAGGCGGCAGAATCACTTCGGGAGCTGCTCGACCGTGAGTACGCCACCGTCGAGGAGTACGTCCGCGCGCTCGACCGCAACAGCAGCGCGCTTCGGCGCGCCCAGCCATCTCACGCGTCGCTGCACAACACCCAGCGCGAAATCGTCGACCGGGTCGAGGATGCCGACCCTGAAACGGTCGAGGAAGCGAAAGCCCTGACCGAGTCGGCCATCGAGGACGTTGTCGAGGACGTCGAGACGGCCAAACACGAGGCCGCACAGAACGCCGTCGAACTCCTGCCGGACGGCGCGACGGTGCTTACACACGATTACTCCTCGACCGTCGTCGAAGCCATTGAACTCGCCGCCCGCGAAGGCCACCACATCGACGTGTACGTCACTGAGGCCCGCCCTCGGTTCCTGGGCCGGAAGACGGCCCGCACGCTGGCCGCCATCGACCGCGTGAACACCACACTCATCGTCGATAGCGCTGCTGGCCACTATCTCGACGAGTGCGACCGCATCGTCATCGGGATGGACTGCATCGTCGACGACATCCTCTACAACCGCGTCGGCACGTTCCCGATCGCGGCGACGGCCGCGGAGTTAGCCGTGCCCGTCTCCGTGCTCGGGTCAAGTGCGAAGCTCATCGAAGAGGGCTTCGCCTTCCAGAACGAGTTCCGGTCGCCGAGCGAGGTAATGCGGGAGCCAGCGGAGGGGTTCGACATCGAGAATCCGGCCTACGATGCGACGCCAGCGCACCTCCTAGAGAACGTTGTGACTGACGACGGTATCCACAAACTGCAGTAGCGGGCCGACCATCGTCCGGTCGCGGCCCGCCGAGGCGTCGAACCGTGGCTGGCTCACGACCAGGTGGCCACAGTCCGGACACTGGATATCCGTCCGTTCGTCGTGGTCGTCGACTGCCCACACACCATCGACCGCGTCGTCGTACCCACAGACCGAACAGAACAGCACCGCCTTCTTGCCATCCGGGCCGTCTGGGGTTCCGTTTGTGGCGGTCATCACGTGAAATACGCTGCCCCGACGTATATGCTTGATGCCTCTAATAACCGTCTGATGGTACTCAATGGTTTAGGGTGTATAAAATTGGTTCGGCGGAAGAGGCGGGCCCTATTGGAACGTCCGGCTGACTTCGGGCTCGTCCGGCTCCTGACCGGGGCCAAACTCCTCTTCGACTTCCTCGTAGCGTTCGCGCGTCTCCTCGTCGACGCTTGCGTGCACCTCATCGAGCGCCTGCTCGAAGTGCTCGCGGGTCACGCGGACGTTCTCGACGCTCTGGGCTGCCTCCTCGGGCGAGACGCTGTTGATGAACTCCCGCGTCGCGGCCATGGAGGCCTCTCGGCAGACCGCCTCGATGTCGGCGCCGACGTAGCCGTCGGTCTCCGCCGCCAACTCGTCGAGGTCGACGTCGTCGGCCAGCGGCTTCTTCCGGGTGTGCACCTGGAAGATGGCCTTCCGGGCGTCCTCGTCCGGAACCGGGACGTGGACGTGGCGGTCGAGTCGACCCGGACGCAGTAGCGCCGAATCGATGAGGTCGGGCCGGTTCGTCGTCGCGATGACGACGACGTCCTCCAGCTCTTCGAGGCCGTCGAGCTCCGTTAAGAGCTGTGAGACGACGCGCTCACCGACGCCGGAGTCGCCCATGCGTCCACCACGCTCACCGGCGATGGAGTCGATCTCGTCGAAGAACACGACGGTCGGCGCGTTCGCCCGAGCTTTCTCGAAGACCTCACGGACGCCCTTCTCGGACTCCCCGACGTACTTGTTCAGCAGTTCGGGGCCTTTGATGGAGATGAAGTTCGACTGCGCCTCGTTGGCGACGGCCTTCGCCATCAGGGTCTTCCCGGTGCCCGGCGGGCCGTACAGCAGGACGCCCTTCGCGGCCTGCATGTCCATGGCCTCGAAGACATCGGGGTACTCGAGGGGCCACTGGATGGTCTCATGGAGGCGCTCTTTGGTGTCTTCGAGGCCACCCACCCGATCCCAGGTGATGTCCGGAACCTCGACGAACACCTCGCGCATCGCACTCGGCGAGATGCCTTTCAGTGCGTCCTTGAAGTCGCGCTCGGTGACCTGCATCGACTCCAGTATCTCGGCGTCGATCTCGTCGGCTTCGAGGTCGAGCTCGGGACGGATGCGTCGGAGCGCGTTCATCGCAGCCTCCTTCGTCAGACTCTCGAGGTCGGCGCCGACGAAGCCATGCGTGCTCTCCGAATACTGATCGAGGTCGATGCCCTCGACGAGCGGCATGCCACGGGTGTGCACCTGGAGGATTTCCTTGCGGCCCTCCTTGTCCGGGACGCCGATCTCGATTTCGCGGTCGAATCGGCCGCCACGGCGAAGCGCGGGGTCGAGTGCGTCGACGCGGTTCGTCGCGCCGATGACGATGACGTCGCCACGCTCGTCGAGCCCGTCCATCAGGCTCAGAAGCTGGGCGACGACGCGGCGCTCGACGTCACCACTCGTCTCACCGCGCTTGGGCGCGATGGAGTCGATCTCGTCGATGAAGACGATGGCCGGCGCGTTCTCGGAGGCCTCCTCGAACACCTCTCGGAGCTGCTCTTCGCTCTCCCCGTAGTATTTCGACATGATCTCGGGGCCGGAGATGTTCGTGAAGTGAGCGTCGATTTCGTTTGCGACGGCTTTCGCCATCAGGGTCTTTCCGGTGCCAGGCGGGCCGTGCAGCAGGACGCCCTTCGGCGGTTCGATACCGAGCTGCTGGAACAGTTCGGGGTGTCGCATCGGCAGCTCGATCATCTCCCGAACCTGTTCGAGCTCGCGGTCGAGGCCACCGATGTCCTCGTAGGTGACCGACGGCGTGGCGGACTCGCCGCCAGCGGAGCCGCCGCCCTTCTGTGCGATCTGCTCGGCGGGCTTTTCGCTCACCTGAATCTCGGTCGAATCCGTGACGACGACCGTGCCGCTCGGGTCGGTTTCGGCGATCTTCAGCGGAATGCGCTGGCCGCTCTTCGAGGAGAGCGGGCCGAGACCGAGCGAGAACGGGACGTTCTGGCCCTCGGTGACGGCCTGGCCGCTGAGCTTGTCCCGGATGTGGGGGCCGATGTTCCCGCGGATACGGAGGTTCTGCGGGAGTGCGACCGTGACCTGTTTCGCGGGGCTGACATCGGCCGGCTCGACCTCGACGTTGTCATCGATTCCGACGTCGGCTTCCTGACGGAGGCGGCCGTCGATACGGATGACGCCCTGGCCCTCGTCTTCGGGGTAGCCCGGCCAGACGCGGGCGACGGCGCGGGAGCCGTCACTCTGGATGACGATGTAATCGCCGTTCTCTAAGTCGAGTTCCTGCATTGCTGCCCGATCGATGGCCGCGAGTCCGCGACCGGCGTCCTTCTGTTTGAGGGGTTTGACCGTCAGTTTCATCGGTTATCGCTCCACCTCGACAGTGACGATTCCGTTGTTCATAATAGCACGGGACGCACCCACAGGGACGTCGAACTCGTACTGCTCACCGTCGGCGATGACGATGGCCGTGCCGTCGACGACGTCTACGGAGCCCTCGACGTGACCGAAATCGGCGACGAGGATGTCCTCGGCTTCGTATTCGTAGCGACGGACAACGCCGTCAACGTCGCCGCGAATCGTTTGGCTGTATTCACTCATGCTAACTCAGAGTTAGTCGTCCTAACATATAAATGTTCCTCCGAAAACCGCATGACGTGATATCTCATACGACTATCGGTTGAATTGCGGTTCGCGGCCAATCGGGAGACGAATCACGCCGTTCCGTTGCCGCCGCGTTTATCGCTCGACCGGCCAACTAACCGGTATGGAGACCGTCACTCACGACGGCCGCGAGACCGCGTATCGCACGACCGACTTCGGCGATGGCCCGACCGTCTGCTACGTTCACGGCGCCGGCGGCAGCCACGAGGTGTGGGTCGAGCAGTACGGCGACCGCGAAGGGCCACCTGCCGTCGCCGTTGACCTCTCCGGACACGGCGATAGCGAGGATATCGACACCGCACCGGGAACCGAGACGCTCGATGCCTACGCCGACGACGTCGTCGCCGTTTGTGAGGCGACGGGCGCGACCGTCCTCTGTGGGAATTCCATGGGCGGCGCCGTCTCGCTTTGGGTCGCCCTCGAACGCGACCTCGAGCTTGATGCGCTCGTCCTCTCCGATACCGGCGCCAAACTCGGCGTCGACGAGGGCTTCCTCGAAGCGCTCGCCCGGAACTACGAGAGCGCCGTCGCATCGCTCCACGTCCCCGATACGCTGTTTCATGACCCCGAGGACGACCTCGTCGAGGTATCGAAGCGTGGCCTTCTTTCGACAGGACAAGCCGTCACGACTCGCGATTTCGAGACTTGCGACGCCTTCGACGTCCGCGACCGCCTCGGGGAGATCGAGGTGCCCGCCCTCGCGCTTTGTGGGGAACACGACCCGCTCACCCCGCCGTCGTTCTCTGAGTATCTCGAAGCGGAGCTGCCGAACTGTGAGTACGAACTGATTGAGGATGCCGCCCACATGCCGATGCTCGAACGACCCGAGCGGTTCAACGACGCCGTCCGGTCGTTCCTACTCTAACCGTTCGGCGGCGTCCTTGTCGACGAGGACGTCCGCGTTCGGCTCCGGGAGCGTGACGACGTCTTCGGGGCCGAGATCGTAATCGCGGTTGTCCGCGCCAACGACCTCTCCCACGTCGGCCGTGACACGAACCGTCGTCCGCGGAATGCCTGGAATATCACGCTCGCTTGAGGTCGGCGCCGGACGTTCGTCCTCGGGCTCCGAAGACGGCTCGTCAGGCTCGTTCGGGGGTTCGCCGGGCGGCTCCGAGTCCGGTGGCACCTCTGTCGGCGCCGCCGTCTCGGATTCAGATTTCGCACCCTGTGTCGGCTCCGACGCGCCGTCCTCCGTCCCTGGCGCCGCGTCAACAGGGTCGGTCTCCGCCGCCGGCTCCGTATCGGGGCCGCTTCCCATCAGGTCGGCCGCGCTGACGCCGTCGGTGTCGGACGGCAATGGGTCGGGGTCGAAATCCGGCTCCGGAGTTGACTCGGGCGCCTGTTCGTCGCCTCCGCTTGGTGCTGCGGTCGTTTCAGGTGACGTGACCGCCGAATCGGTGGCGCCGTCCACCGAGCAGGAGACGGAGGGTGCATCGCCGTCGAGCACCGACAGCACGGTGTCGCGACTCTGTTCGATACGGGCCACGAGGTCTTCGAAGAGCGCTTCCTCCTCTTGGGTCAGCCCGTCATCATCGACCGGCATGTCCGCGGCGGCGATGGAGGCCTTCTTTACTACCTTGCCGACACGGCGCTCGTAGATTGCCTCGACGGTCTGTTCGGCCGTCTCGATGTCGTCCGTGAGCTGTCGGACTTCCGGCGAGGAGAACGGGTCGTCAGCCTGGTCGACGACCTGGGCGCGGCGCTCGGTGAGCTCCTGGATGTACTCGCCCACCTCACGATAGAACGACGAACGCAGATGCTGGAGGTCACTCGACTGTCGTTCCCGTGCCTGCACGGATTGGAGTTCGTCGAGATTCATTCTCCTGCCTTGGTTGCGTGACCGCGGGCCATCGCGAATATGCCCGCGTACTCTGCTACCGTGGACACACCCTCCGAGAGCCTAAAGCTTTCCCCGCCGAGTTCGACGGTCGTCGGTTCCTCCGCGTACACGGTGATGTCGTTGCCGACGAACGTCTCCGGAATCGTATCCACGAGCGGGTCGAACGCCTCGAGTTCGTCGGGGTCGAGATATTTCACCTTCAGTCCCGTCCCCCCATGGAGACTCCCCGGAAGCCGAATGAGTCGGTTGATGTCCGTCGTCACTGGCTCGTCTATCGGTGCGGTCTGGGCTTCGAGTACCCCCTCGAAGAGGATTCGGGCGATGCTGTACATCGCGGGGTGGACGTCGACGTTCCCCCCCGCGAGTTCTTCGCGGTTGTTCTTCGCCGCATTGAGCGCCGCGTTTGCCTTCCCCTCGCCGATGCCCTCGAACTCCATGAGACGCTCGCCCGCGTCGTCCTCGTCCATCGTGAGCAACTCCTCGATGAACGAATCCAGTCGCTCGCGCGTGCGGCCGGCCCATCCACCCTCCGGAAGGCTCCGTTTGTCGGCCGGCGAAGAACGGCCCGCGCTGCCCGCGACGGCTTCCGTCGAGACGATGTCGTCGAACTCGATGCCGTCACCCAGCACGTAATCGACGATTTCCCGGCGGGCAGTGCGGCTCAACTCTAGGACGCCCTTATCGCGGACGTGGACGTGGTAGCCGCGGCCCCCCGAGAAGACGACGGTCATATTGTCGAACGAGAAGTCGTTCTCGAGTAAGTCGAGCAATCTGAGGAGCGCGCCCTTACACTCCCGCAGCATTTCGCCGTAACTGTCGGCTTCGGGGTCGACGCCGGGAAGGTGGTCGGCGTCCAGGTCGAACACGAGGTCGGAACTGCGCCACCCCTTCTGTCCCATGCTTCCCGCGCCGGGGTCGTCGTATCGACCTGCGGAGAAGTAGACGTGTCGCGGACGCTCTCCCGCGAGGAAATCGCCGAGGTCGCCGCCGCCGACGAGGTCGAGATACGAGTGATGCCGAACCATCGTCGTGCCGCCCGCACTCCACGTGATGTAGCCCCATTCGCGCTCGTTGGCCGCGGGCGGCGGTGACACCGACGCACGCCGGTAGTGGTCACCGAAGCGCCCCTTCAAGTAGTCTCGTGTGCGGCCATCCATGGCCCCGACTTTGCGACTCGGGTGAAAAAACGTTGGCTTATTCCGCCGGTCGGCTCCGGGTACTGCCTCGCACGACTGGGCGACTGAGTACAGCCGAGCTCAGTTGCCCGGCATGAACCGAGATAGCTTCGATGCGATGCCGCCATCGCCGAGTCGGAGGTAGTAGGCGTCGCCGCGGTCTTCGTAGTAGTTGTCGACGCGGCGCTGCACCTCGAAGCCGAGATGTTCGTAGAAGGAAAGCGCCGAATCGTTCGTGGCCCGCGCATGGCAGGTCACGGAGCTGTGGTCGTCCGCGACGGCGGCGACCAGCTGCCGGCCGAAGCCCTCGCCGCGATACTCGGGGTTGACGGCCAGAAACAGGATGTAGCCGTCGCGTCGCGTTGCGGCGAAGCCGACGAGCGTCTCACCGTCGTACCCGGGTTCGACGAGCGCGTACACGCGGGAACGGCGGTAGGCGTCCGTGAAGAAGCCGCGGCGCTGCTTGAGGATGCCCTCATCGCGGCGAATCTGCTCTTTCAGCTCCCACGCCTGCTCGACGAACTGGTCGTCCCCGGTGCCGACGACGCGGATGTCGACGGTGACACTCACTACCAGAACTGTACGGAATCGGCGAATATAACTCCACCGCCACAGCCCACAAGGTTTTCACGTACCGGGTGAGTCCAGCCGACATATGCCGTCAGCGCCGGCCGACATCGAAGCAGCCGAGGAGCTGATGTCGGAACGGCCGAACCCATCCAGCGTGCTCCGGAAAGCGTTCATCAAGGGGCTCGCGATTCTACTGCCCGTCGTCATTACGCTACTCATCATCTCGTTCGTCATGGGCTTCATCGCCGATGCGCTCAGCCCCTTGACGACGGTGTTGACCGGCACCTCGCTTTTCAGCAGCCAGTTCGTCGTCACCATCCTCACGTTCATCGTGTTCTTCGTGCTCGTTCTCGCAACTGGGTTCACAGCCGAGTATGGCACGAAAAGCGGCCGACTGAGCGAGCAGTTCGACGAGTTTATGCTCTCGATTCCGGGCATCGCCTCGGTGTACAACAGCTTCAACGAGATGAGCGACCTGCTGCTCGATTCGGACACCGACAGCTTCCAGGACGTCAAACTGGTCGAATACCCCGGTAAGGACTCCTACGTCGTCGCGTTCAAAACCGCTGAAACACCGGATGTCATCGCCGATGAGACGGGCAACGAGGATATGATCACGCTGTTCATGCCGATGGCACCGAACCCCGTTATGGGCGGGTTCGTCATCCACGTCTCCCGCGAGCGCGTCGTCGACGTCGACCTCACTGTCGAGCAGGGCATCCGCTCCATCGTCACGAGCGGCGTCGCTATCGGCGAGAACCCCTCTGCTGTGTCGGGGCTCTCGGAGGCCCAGATGCGGGAACTGAGCAATGCGAGCACCGCCGACCGCATCGACGGGAACGACGAATCCGACACCGCACCGATCGACGAGGCGCCGCGCCCGGATCGGGGAGAGTACCAGGAGCGTCTCGACGACCTCGACACCGGCGAGGATACCAACGGCGACGGTGACGAACAATGAGCTTCGAACTCCGGCGACACACCGCGGACGTGGCCGTCGAAGCCACCGCGTCCGACCTCGCCTCGACGTTCGAGGACGTCGCAGCAGGCCTCACGGCTGCCCACTGTGAGTCGGTTCCCGACGGCGTCGGCGACCGATTCCACCTCGGCGTCAGGGCCGAATCCAGGGAGGCGTTGCTGTTCGATTATCTGGACGAACTCATCTACGAGCGGGACGTCCGGAGCGTACTGCCGGCCGACCACGAGGTGACAATTCACTGGAACGGCGTGTGGGCCCTCGAAGCCTCCGCCCGTGGCGTCCCGCTGGATGCGGTCGACGCTCGCGAAATCAAGGCCGTCACCTACTCCGAGATGGAGCTCGCCGAGACGGATACCGGATGGCGCGCGTACGTCGTCTTCGACGTTTAGTATACGTCGTCGATGTCCGATTCGTAGTGGCTGTGCTCCTCGGCAGGGAACTCGCCGCTTTCGACGGCCTCGGCGTAGGAATCGATGGCATCCCGCATCTCGCTGCGGACGTCGCCGAACTGTTTCGAGAAGGGCGCCGTTCCCTCAGAGAGTCCGATGACCTCGTCGATGACGAGCACCTGTCCGTCACAGTTCGGGCCGGCGCCGATGCCGATTGTCGGAATCGAGATGGCGTCCGTGACCGCCTCCGCGAGGTTGGCCGGGACGTGTTCGAGGACGAGCGAGAACGCACCCGCGGCCTCGTGTTCGCGCGCGAGATCGATGATTTCGCTGGCGGATTCCTCGTCGGTGCCCTGCCGGTAGAGCCCCGTCTCGTTTTCCCGCTGTGGCGTCAGGCCGAGATGTGCTTGTACGGGGATGCCGAGGCGCGTCAGTTTACGCGTCAGGTCGACGGTGTGGTGGCCGGATTCGAGTTTGACGGCATCGGCGTCGGCTTCCTTGAGCATTCGGCCGCAGTTCTCGATGGCGTCGGCATCGCCGGCGCCGTATGAGAGAAACGGCATGTCGGCGATAACCAAGGCGTCGTCCGTCGCACGGGCCACGGCGGCGGTGTGGCTCGCCATCTCGTCGTTGGTCACCGGCAGTGTCGAATCATAGCCGAGTCTGACGTTGCCGACGGAGTCGCCGACGAGCACCATGTCGATGTCGGCTTCATCGACCAACTGTGCGGTCGGTGCGTCGTAGGCCGTCAGCATCGTGATCGGCTCGTCGCCAGCCTTCGCACGAATATCCCTCGCTCGCATGCCTGTCGATGAGGTGCCGCGTGGGTTAAACGCTCTCCCTCGTGGCGAACCGTAACCGCTTACCCGCTGACGACCCGACACCCACCAATGCCCACGAGCGTCGAGACGACCGATCCGGCCGGCATCGACTACGGCTGGGTGATGCAGGTGACGTTCGTACTCACCATCGTCGTCGGCGCACCGGTCGTCGCGGCGCTGTCGCTTTTCGTGACGCTACCGACGTGGAACGCACGCGCGAACTTCGCCATCCGGGTCGGGGCGGTCGTGTGGCTCTGTATCGGGATTCCCGTCTACGCGTATGCCCGGAGCCACTCGGAGATGTCGACGTAATCGGTATCGGCGCGCTCGGCTGTTTTCTCGTCCCGTTTCGTGTCCCCGATGAAAAGCGTCGTCGAGGGGTCGCCGTCGAGCCGTCGAACCGTCTCCAGAAGCGGTTCAGGGTCTGGTTTTCGTGTTGTGACGCTATCGCGGCCGATGACCACACTGACGCCCTCGATATCGTGTTTCTCGATGGCGATGTGAACGGCGTCCTCGCAGTTCAGTGAACAGACGCCGACCGGACACGACGGTATGGTGTCGGCGGCGGCGAGTCGCTCCGAGTCGTGCGCGCCATCCCGCTCGTGGTCGGCGATGACGCGCTCGACGGCCGCTCTGTTGTCAGTTTCCTCGGATGTCTCCAACATCCCCCACAGCGTATCGGGCGGTGTCACGCCGCGCTCACGGAGCGTCTCGGCGACCTCACTGGCGACGGTGGCCCAGTCGACCCCGAGATGGACGAGCGTCCCGTCGAGGTCGAACACGACCGTCTCGTGTGCTTCGTGCTCCATCATTCTGTGACCACGTCTTCGACCGCATCGACAAGCGGCGTGACGGCGGTGCCTGGAGCCACCGTGAGGAACACGCCTTCCGTCTCGGTCACGACGCGGATAGCGATGTTCGTCCCCATGTACGTGACGAACGCCCGGACGCCATCGGGGTCGAGAAACAGCTCATCGAACAGTTCCCGCTCCGTGAAATCCAGGTGGACGTAGGAGTGAATCTGTCCGAAATGTTCGATGCGGGCGTCTTCGTCGGGATACAGGGCGTCGACACGTTCGTCGACGTACATCGTCCGGAACTCGGTTTCGTCGTAGACGACACAGAGGAGGAGGGCATCGTCGTCGACGGTTTCTCGGGCCACATCGAGGGCCCTCTCGGCGCCGAACGAAACGACCCAATCGCCCTCGTCTTCTGCCATTATCTGTGCTCGGTGCTTCGATGACAAAAGCGTATGGCCGAGGTCAGTCCAGTAGTTCGCGGGCGATGACCGTCTTCTGGATCTGGGTCGTCCCCTCGTAGATGGTCGTGATTTTGGCGTCACGGTAGAGCCGCTCGACGGGGAAATCGGTCGTGTACCCGTAGCCGCCGTGTACCTGAATCGCCTCGTTCGTCACGTCCATCGCCGCCTCACTGGCAAAGTATTTCGCGGTGCTGGCCGCCATCGCTGGCGGTTCGTCGCCATCCAGCCCGCGAGCCGCATCGTAGGTCAACAGTCGGCTCGCCTGCGTCTGCGTATGCATGTCCGCGAGCTTGTGTCGAATCGACTGGATATCGCGTATCGGCCCGTCGAACTGCTCGCGCTCTTCGGCGTACTCGATTGCGAGGTCGAGTGCCGACTGGGCGAGGCCGACCGACTGGGCAGCGATGCCGACGCGGCCCCCCGTCAGAATCGAGAAGGCGGCCGACAGCCCACGGCCGACCTCCGTCAGCCGGTTCTCTTTCGGAATCCTGACATCGTCGAAGATGAGCGTCGTCGTATCGCTGGCTCGGAGACCGAGTTTCTCCTCTTTCTTGCCGACCGCAAGCCCGTTGGCGTCCTTCGGGACGACGAACTGCGTCACGGTTCCGGGGTCGTCGGCATCCGTCTTCGCAAAGAGGATGACGACGTCGGAGCGGACGCCGTTCGTAATCCACTGCTTCGTGCCGTTGATGACGTACTCGTCGCCGTCCGGCGCCGCCTCGGTCGACATCTCTGCGGGATTCGAGCCGGCGTCGGGCTCCGAGAGCGCGAACGCACCCACTGGGCGGCCCTCGGCCATCTCGGGCAGCCACCGCTCTTTCTGTGCTTCGGTGCCGAACTCCGCGAGACAGGACGTGGCGAGACAGTGGACGGAAAGCGCCGTTGCGACCGCTAACTGCCCGTAGGCGACCTCCTCGTTGACGAGGGCGTACGTCAGCCCGTCGACATCAAGCCCACCGTACTCCTCGGGGACGGTCATTGCCGTCAGCTCCATCTCGGCGAGGCCGTCCCAGACCTCCTCCGGGAACGATTCGTTCTCGTCGGCTTCGCGGGCGGTCGGGCGGATCTCCTCGAGTGCGAACTCCCGAACCGTCTCCCGGATGGCGCGCTGCTCGGACGTCAGTTCCATGCAGGCCCGTTGGCGTCGACCGGCAAAAATTGTCCGCTCGCCGAAGCGCTACGCCTCTCGGAGGAAGTCGACCACAGTTTCACCGTCCGCATCGAGGCCACCGGCCTGCGCGACCGTTGGTGAGCCGCCGTCACCACCACCGAACACGCGGAGTAGAAACGTCTCCGAGAGGACGACCTCGCTGCCGCCGTCCTCGACGGTCGCCTCGAACGAGCGCGTCTCGGGGTTGTCTGGCGCTTGCGACGGAGCCATGGCTGTCGAGAGGTCGGTCGGCAACAAAAGCCGGTCGGAAGCGGACGTTACTCCTCTGCGAGTTCGACGTCGAGTCGCTGTTCGAGGGCTGCGATGAGCGCGCCGCCGACGTTTGCGCGGGCCGCACGCCCCTGCTCGACGGCGATGATGGCGTCCTCGTCGACGCCGAGCTCGTCTGCGAGTTCGTCGATCTGAAGGCCGGCGTCCTGCCGCGCTTCCTCCACGCGGTCGCCGTAGCCACGGACGAGATACGGGAGGGGATCGTCCTCGTAATCGGTGCCCTCCTCCCAGTCGGTAGTTGCCTGCTGTGCGTCACGGAGCTTGGCAGCGTTCTGGGCGGCCTTTTTGCGGCGCTTGCGTTCGGAGTCGCGCCCCGAACTGCCGCCGCTCGCACCGCCGCCGCTGCCACCGCCACTACCGTTCGACCCCTCGCCGTGGTGAGCGCACTCACCACAGACATCGAGCTCCGCTCCGGCGACAGTCGCGGTTTCGAGGTCGCGTCCCTCGGCCCCGCAGAGTTCGCAGGCGCCACCAGAGTCGCCCCCGACGCCACCAGTCGAGTATTTAGCCATAGAGAGTATCAGCGCTGCAGCATACTTCAACCCCGCGCTCCCGTGCGAACTTCTCCCGGCCGGCGGCCAAAGGAAAGCCCTTTTATCGTCCCCCGATTTACCCACGAGTGCAGCAAGAGACACCGTGCGTGGGTAGCCAAGCTAGGCCAACGGCGCAGCGTTGAGGGCGCTGTCCTGTAGAGGTCCGCCGGTTCAAATCCGGTCCCACGCACTGCCGGCGATCACAGTCGCCGAAGTCAGTGCGGGTGCTCGAAGACAGCACCCACGCAAACTTCTCACGAAACCAACTGAAAAGCGGCGCTGCCGTCCGTTGTAACACGACAGACAGCCGGCTGGCTATCCGCCCACAGCGACCACTCATCGAGAAGCGACTAGAGACTGCGACTGACGCCGATGTTCTTGAGGTAGCCGCCGCACGAACAGAGGCGACCATCCGGGTCTTGCTCCCGGTGTCCACAGTCGATACACTCGAACAGCGGTTCCTCGTCTGGTTGAGCTCCGCGCATTCCGTTCGGATGGTTTGTGCTCTGTATTGTTAACAGTTGCCATGGCTGTGCATCCAATTACGACCGTCGAATCACCAACTCTAACCACCGACCGATCGTACCATACGCCATGGAAACTCGGACGTGGGCCAGAGAGCACGTACCAGCGCTGACGGCGCTACTGACTGCCGTATCGCTGGCGCTCGTCTTCGGCGCCGCATTACAGCTGTTGCCCGTCGATGCACTGCCGAATCCCGAGGCACTGCTTTCGGCGATTCCGCACGTCAACGCCGTCATCAGCCTGCTCGCCATCGGGACGATAAGCGCCGGCGTTCGCTACATCAGGCGTGGCGATGTTCGGAAACACCGCACGCTCATGCTCACCAGTTTCGGGCTGTTCGCGCTGTTCCTCGCGCTGTATCTCTACCGGGTCGCACTCCTCGGCCCGACCGAGTTCACCGGCCCTGCAGTCGTCGAAACGTATCTCTACTACCCGTTCCTCTTCGTCCACATCTCGCTGGCCATCGTCTGTGTGCCGTTCGTCTTCTACGCGCTGTTGATCGCCGGCACCCGGCCCGTTGCCGACATCTACGAAACCAGACACCGCATTGCGGGCCGAATCGCCGCGAGCCTGTGGCTCATCTCCTTTTCGATGGGCATCGCTATCTACGCGATGCTGTATCACGTCTTCTGAAACGGAGAAATAACCGCGCTCAGTACGAGCGAACCTTCGGCTCGTACTCCTTGTTCTCGCCTTCGAGGATGACGGGCTTGTAGTAGAGGTCGGGAGTGCCGTCGTTCCAGGCGATCATGGTGTGTTTGAGCCAGTCTTCGTCCTTCCGCTCTTGGTGTTCCTGCCGCCAGTGGGCGCCACGGAACTCCTCGCGGGCGAGCGCGCCAAGGGTGATGGTCTCGGCGATATCGATGAGGTTGCCCGTCTCGATGGTGTGGATGAGGTCGGTGTTGAACGTCCGCGAGGGGTCGGCGACGGCGACGTCCTGATACCGTTCGCGACACTCCCGGATCGTCTCCAGCGCCTGCTGAAGACCCTCCTTGTTCCGGAAGACGTTGACGTTCTCCGTCATCGCCTTCTGGAGGTCTTCGCGGATTTCGGCGTGGTTCGTGCCGTCGCGTTCGAGCATCCCCTCGATGCGAGCGCGCTCGGCTTCGACGGCGTGTTCGACGACCGAGTCGGCGTCGACCATCGCACCATCGGCGGCGATGTCCTCGTCGCCTGTGTCGAGGGCACCGGGTTCGACTGGCGTGTCGAGGGAGTCTTCGTCTTCGCTCCGGGCGGAGGTGCCCGTCTGGACTTCGGCTTCGCCGAGGTCGCGGCCTGCCGCGTGGTGGCCGGCGCGGGCGCCGAAGACGATGAGTTCCGGCAGGGCGTTGCCGCCAAGACGGTTCGAGCCGTGGACGGACGCACAGGCACACTCACCGGCAGCGTAGAGGCCGTCGATGCACGTCTGACCGTGCTCGTTCGTCTCGATGCCGCCCATGTGGTAGTGCTGGCCGGGCTTGACCGGCATCGGCTCCTCGACGGGGTTGACGCCCTCGAAGTCCTCCGCGAGGTGGATGATGTTCTCCAGGCGGTCGTAGACGCGCTCGTCGCCGAGATGGCGCATGTCGAGATAGACGTACTCGTCGTTGATGCCGCGGCCTTCGTTGACCTCGGTCAGCTCGGCGCGGGCGACGACGTCGCGCGAGGCGAGTTCGCCGGCGTTGTTCGCGTAGCCACGCTCGAACATGAAGCGCTCGCCCTCGCTGTTGTAGAGGATGCCACCCTCACCGCGGACACCCTCGGAGATGAGCACACCCGTGCTCGGGAGCGTTGTCGGGTGGAACTGAACGAACTCCATGTCCTCGACTGGGACGCCCGCACGATACGCCATCGCGGGGCCGTCGCCGGTGTTCGCGACAGCGTTTGTCGTGTGGTCGAAGACCTGGCCGTCGCCACCCGTCGCGAGAATGACGCCGTTCGTGGCCTGGAAGCCGACGACCTCGCCCGACTTGATGTCGTAGGCGACGACGCCGTGGCACTCGCGGTCTTCGGGGTCGTCGTGGTCGGTGACGCCGAGCTGTGAGACGTAGAACTCGTCGTACACCTGAATACCTCGCTTGACGACCTGCTCGTACATCGTGTGCAGCAGGTGGTGGCCGGTCTCGGCGCCCGCGTACGTGGTACGGGGGAACGAGAGGCCGCCGAACGGACGCTGGGAGACGCGGCCGTCCTCTTCGCGGGAGAAGGGCATGCCCCAGTGTTCGAGCTGGATGACCTCGTCGGGGGCGTCCTGTGCCAGCGTCTCGATTACGGGTGCGTCTCCGAGGTAGTCGGAGCCCTTCATCGTGTCGTAGGCGTGCAGTTCCCAGTCGTCGCCGTCGCGGAGCGCGGCGTTGATGCCGCCCTCTGCGGCACCCGTGTGGGAACGAACTGGATGAAGCTTCGTGACCATGGCGACGTCGGCGCCTTCCTCGTGGGCCGCGATGGCCGCACGGAGACCGGCGCCGCCGGCACCGACCACGATTACGTCGTGTTCGTGTAATGTCATAGTGTTGTGTTAGGACTTGGTATCCGTTAGCGTGCGGTTACCAGAACTTCAGGTTGCTCTTGACGGCTTCCCGTTTGAGCTCCTGGATGTGTTCTGTCAGCGGGATGTCTTTCGGACACACCTCGGTACAGGAGAACTGGGTCTGACAGCGCCAGACGCCGTGTTCCTGCTCGATGATGTTGAGGCGGTGTTCCGTCATGTCGTCGCCCTCGCGTTCGTCCATCGCAAAGCGGTACGCTTTGTTGATGGCCGCGGGGCCGAGATACTCGTTGTCGCCGGCCGCGATGTTACATGAGGACATACACGCGCTACACCAGATACAGCGCGTGGACATCTTCACCTTCTCGCGGTTCTCGCGGGTCTGTCGCTGCTCTTCGTCGGCGCCCGGGAGGTCGTTCGTCTGGAAGTACGGTTCGACGGATTCCATCTGGTCGTAGAAATGCTCCATGTCGACGACGAGGTCTTTGACCACGTCGGCGTGCGGGAGCGGCTCGATGCGGACGGGCCACTCGAGGTCGGACATCTGTGTCTTGCAACCGAGTCGCTGGGAGCCGTTGATGAACAGCGCGTCGGAGCCACAGATGGCCTGCCGACAGGAGTGTCGGAAGGTCAGGCTGGAATCGAAGTGGTCGCGGGCGTAGATGAGCGCGTCGAGTACCGTCATCCCCTTGGTGAACGGGATACGGAAGGTGTCGAACCGCGGCTCCTCTTTGCCCTTGACCTCGGGGTCGAAGCGGAAGACCTTGATTTTGACAGTCTCCTCGGTGCCCGAGAGGTCTTCTTCGGCGCGTTCGCGCATGCCGGCGCGTTCGCGTTTCTCGGCCAGGCGTCGTTGCTGGTGGGCGGACTTCTGTTCGGTTTCCGGTTCGGTCTCGGTCTCTTGTTCGGTTACTTGCGTGCTCATGGTTAGACGAGGTTCGTCATGGCGAGGGAGACGCGGATGCCCTGAACGATGAGCATGACGCCGGCGACGCCCAGCAGCCATTTGACGGCCGTTTTGGGGGTGCCGTCCAGTCCCTGGTTGACGAGAGCGTTGTACACGCCGTTGACGCCGTGGAACGTGGCGGTGATGAGGAAAAGCACCATCGTCGTGAAGTAGCCGACCTGTCCCATGCGCGCGGTCGTCCCGGCGAAGGTGATTTCTGCTGCGTGGTTGACGAAGTGAAGCAGCATGAAGTGATACGCCAACACGACAACGAGGAACGCGGCCGTGATGCGCTGGAGCAGCCAGCGTGTGCCCTTCGGTTCGAATGAGGAGTAGTAGTCTGCCATCGTTAGAACCCTCCGAGGAACGTGGGAATACTCGCGACCGTGATAGCGGCCGTAGCGATCAGTGCGGCGTAGAACGCCTTATCCTGTGCCTCAAGCCCGATACCGAGGTCGACGAACAGCAGGCGGACGCCGTTGAGAATGTGGAAGACGGCGACGGCCAGCAGGCCGACCTCGAGGAATCGAACGAGGAGGAGTTCCTCCAGCCCCTGAAGCGTCGTCGTGTACGTCCCAGGGTCGACCGTGGCGGTGCTCAGAACGGCGATGTGTGTAAACAGGTAGCCGATGAGCACCCAGCCGGTGAACTTGTGGAAAATCCAGGCCCACATACCGGCAGAGAACTCCTGCCACCGCCCGAAGTCCTCTATCAGACCTCGGTCGTACGATTGACTCATGCAGTCGAGGGTCAGTACGCCGCTGGTATAGTAGTTACTACCTGCGAACGTCTCACAGACACGAACCGGCACGTTTCGCCGGGGCTTCGAGGTATCTTGTTTTGTGTCGGTCGGCGCGGTCGGCTCACATCACCGTCACGACTTCGTGGCCGTTACTTGTGAACTGCCCCATGTTCGATGTAGATACATTGTTGGTACATATAACGGCCGGGCGGTGGTGTCACGACTGACCTACGCGGCCGCATACTCGTTCGTAACCTGATAGGAATTTAAGTAAGTGGACGCGGAACACGTTTGGATGGAACCTTCAGATGAACAGCGAATCCCCATCCTGAGCGATTTTGCTGATGCGCTCGAACGCGCCGTGTTCACGGGTTGGTATCGGCGATTCATCCGGATGCTCATCGTAGCCGTCGTGATACTCGGTATCCTCCAGTTGCTGCGGTTGGGAACCGACCTCAGCGTGTTCTCGGCGGGATTCACCGAAACGCTCAATCTGGTGACAAGCGTGGCGGTTTCGGTGTTCGTCATCGCGGGCGCCCTGCAGTTGCTTATTTTCTCCCGTGGCGTCCGGCGACGCGAGGCGATGGTCGCGAAATCAGCTGAGGACGTCGAACGCTCCGCAGCGGACGTCACCAAGGCCGCCGAAGAGCTCGACAAGGCCATCGAGGAGCCCGAACAGATAGAAAAAGACCCAGACGAGATCGAAGACACGGTCGAGCAGGTCGAAGAGCAGGCCACCGAGGCAAAAGAGACCGCGGAGAAGGTGAAAGGCGACCTGCAACCGCCCGCCGAGGAAGAACAGGCGGACGCCGATGACGATGCCGAGGACGACGAAGAGCGTCGATAAGCGATAAAACGGCCGAGCCGTACTTTTATTATCTAGTTTTATAACTAGGTTGTATGACGACGCAGTTACAGCACGCGCGGGACGGAACAGTCACCGAAGCGATGGAGCGCGTCGCGGAGCGTGAGAACCGCGACGCCGAGTTCGTCCGCGAGCAGGTCGCCAACGGCCAGGCAGTCATTCCAGCGAATCACAGCCACGACAGCCTCGACCCGATGATAATCGGCCGGGAGTTCGCAACGAAGGTCAACGCGAACATCGGCAACAGTGAGACGACGAGCGGGCTCGATGAAGAACTCCAGAAACTCCACACCGCCGTTCACTACGGCGCCGACACCGTGATGGATCTCTCGACCGGCGAGAACCTCGACGAGATTCGCGAGGCCAACGTCGGCCACTCGCCGGTGCCGCTCGGCACCGTTCCCATCTATGAGGCGGTCACCCGCGTTGACGAGGTCACCGACCTCACGCCCGAACTACTGCTCGACGTCATCGAAAAGCAGGCCGAACAGGGCGTCGATTACATGACGATTCATGCGGGCGTCCTCGCAGAGCACCTACCGCTGACGGACGGCCGGACGACAGGCATCGTCTCCCGCGGCGGCTCCATCCTCGCTCAATGGATGGAAGAACACGGCGAACAGAACCCGCTTTTCACGCGTTTCGAGGCTATCTGTGAAATCTTCGCGGAACACGACGTTACCTTCAGCCTCGGCGATGGTCTCCGGCCGGGGTCGCTCGCCGATGCCTCCGACGAGGCCCAGTTCGCCGAACTCGATACCCTTGGCGAACTGACGCGAGTCGCCCAGGATCACGGCGTGCAGGTGATGGTCGAGGGGCCGGGACACGTCCCGCTGGACGAAATCGAGCCGAACATGAAGCGCCAACAGGAGGTCTGCGATGGCGCACCCTTCTACGTGCTCGGGCCGCTCGTCACCGACGTCGCGCCGGGCTACGACCACATCACGAGTGCCATCGGGGCGACGGAGGCAGCGCGTCATGGTGCCGCGATGCTGTGTTACGTCACGCCGAAAGAGCATCTGGGCCTGCCTGACGCCGAGGACGTCCGTGACGGCCTTGCTGCCTACCGCATCGCGGCGCACTCGGCTGACGTTGCCAACGGTCTGCCCGGAGCCCGCGACTGGGACGACGCGCTCTCGGAGGCCCGCTACGAGTTCGACTGGCGGCGGCAGTTCGACCTGGCCTTAGACCCCGAACGCGCACAGGCGTACCACGACCAGACGCTGCCCGGAGACAACTACAAGGAAGCCCGCTTCTGCTCGATGTGCGGCGTCGAGTTCTGCTCGATGCGTATCGACCAGGACGCACGCGACGCCGATGGTGAGATGGAAGCCATCGATAGCGAAATCGACCTCGATGCGTCGCCGGCCGCAGACGTGAACCTCCCGCCGACGGGTGTCCACGAGACGAGCCCGCTCGAAGACATCCCGGACGCAAGCGACGACGCGGTTGCAGACGACGACTGACGGCTACTCGTCGGTCAGAATCTCCGAAGATTCCATGTGCTCACGCGAGAGCTCCACGTAGCGTTGGCCTGCATAGGCCCACGGCGAGTCCTCGACCTCCTTGATCTTCTCCGCCGGCGTGCCGGCATAGAGGGTGTTCGGCTCGATTTCGCTGTCTTCCGTGACGAGGCTGTTGGCACCGACCATCGCCTCTTCGCCGATGGTCGAGCGGTCGAGAACGGTCGCGCTCATGCCGACAAGGGCGCGTTCCTCGACGGTCGCGTTGTGGACGATTGCAGTGTGGCCGACCGTCGCGTACGGGCCGATCTGGGCACCCTCATGGAGCACGGCGTTGTCCTGGACGTTTGAGCCCTCTTCGAGCCGGATGTTCCCGTGGTCGCCACGAATCGTCACGTTCGGCCAGACGCTTGCGTCCTTCTCGATGGTCACATCGCCGATGACGACTGCTGTGGGGTCAACGTACGCATCCTCGTGGACGTCCGGTTCGATGCCGTCGAAACTGCGGAGCATATCGGACACTCCGGAGGTGGCGTGTTAAACGTACGGTCGGCGGTGGACGGTCGACCGCAAGGATGAATATTTGTCAACTTCCGAACCGCGCGCGAGCCGCAAAACTGGTTGTTTCTCCACTCATAGGGCGAAATCATCTATCACACGATTATTTAAGCAGGGTATGCACGGGCTCTGGCACTGTAGCATACAAGGACGGCCGAAGAGATATTAGGCATTTACGTCGTGCGGTTTCGACGATTCGGCCGGATAGCACGTCCTCTGAATACCCGTCCAACATCTGTTTCAAAGACAGCTTTAAATACCTGGAACGCGCTTGCATCGATTGCAATGACACAGCACGAGGATACGTCGCCTTCGGCGGCGGATCGAGTTCTTCCAGGGCACGCTAGATAGTACCTCGGAGATAAGCGAGGCCCGAATTTTCGATACGACGCTGCGCGACGGCGAACAGTCACCGCGAACTTCGTTCAGTTACGAGGATAAACGCGAGATAGCCGCCATCCTGGATGACATGGGAACACACGTCATCGAGGCCGGCTTCCCCGTGAACTCCGACGCGGAGTTCGAAGCGGTACAGGACATCGCCGACGCGACATCCACCACGGTCTGCGGGCTCGCCCGCGTGGTGGAGAAGGACATCGACGCCGCGCTGGATTCCGGCGTCGAGATGGTGCACGTCTTCGCGTCCACCAGCGATGTCCAGCTGCAGGATTCGATGCACGCCACACGTCAGGAGGCGCTCGACCGGTCGGTAGCGGCCGTCGAGCGCGTCAAAGACGCCGGCGTTACCTGCATGTACTCGCCGATGGACGCCACGCGCACCGATGAATCGTTCCTGATCGACGTCATCGAGGCCGTCTCCGACGCCGGGACGGACTGGATAAACATTCCCGACACCTGTGGGGTCGCAACGCCACGACGGTTCTACGACATGGTCGAGAACGTCTGTGCGCACACGGACGCCAACGTCGACGTCCACACCCACGACGACTTCGGACTGGCCTCCGCCAACGCCCTTTCGGGCTTCGAGGCGGGCGCCGCCCAATCGCAGGTGTCCGTCAACGGCATCGGCGAACGCGCCGGCAACGCGGCCTACGAAGAGGTCGTCATGGCGCTTGAGTCGCTGTACGACGTCGACACGGGCATCAAAACCGAACGCATCACGGAGTTGGCCCGGCTCGTCGAGGAGAAAAGCGACATCCCGGTTCCGGCGAACAAGCCGGTCGTCGGCGACAACGCGTTCTCCCACGAATCCGGCATCCACGCCGCCGGCGTCATCGAGAACGCCGACACGTTCGAACCTGGCGTGATGACCCCGGAGATGGTCGGTGCGACGCGTGAACTGGTGCTCGGAAAACACACCGGCACGCACTCGGTACGAGAGCGGCTGGAAGACGCCGGTTTCGACCCGACCGACGCGGAAGTCCGTGAGGTGACCCGCATGGTGAAAGACCGCGGCGCGCAAAAGGAGAAGGTCACCTTCGAGCGGCTCAAGGAGTTTGCCCGCGAGGTGGGCGTCCGACGCGAGGAGGTTCGCGCATAGGAATGTCCACCGCGGACGGCTTTCATCCACGACAGCGACGGGTGAACGGCGGCATCGACGGACGGGCACGGAGCAACGCTTGCCCAACGCGGAACGCTTATGATCGTCCACTGCGGTATTATCGACGTGATGAGGGACGTGACCGCTGGCACTCGAACGCCCCCGCGTTCGCCCAGCATCGCGATTATTGTAGGGGCTGTCTAGCCCCTACACAACCGTTCTCTTCGTTGCAGTTCGCATCGCTTTCAGACAGTTTCACGGACAGAATAATGTACACACGAGACACCAATCGACGGTATCGCACACACGACGGAGGTGCGTCGGCATGAGCGACGCGCCACAACAGACGCCCCAGGAGGCCGACAGTGCCGAAGCGGGGCCCACGGACATCGAGACGGGCGCTGACGCGGTCGTTCGCGCGCTGGAAAACGCCGGCGTCGAACACCTCTTCGGCGTGCAGGGTGGGGCTATCATGCCTGTTTACGACGCCCTGTATCACTCGGATATGACGCACATCACGATGGCCCACGAGCAGGGTGCCGCCCACGCCGCCGACGCATACGGCATCGTCAGCGGCGAGCCGGGCATCTGTATGGCCACCTCCGGGCCGGGCGCGACGAACCTCGTTACCGGGCTGGCCGACTCGAACATGGATTCCGACCCCGTAGTCGCGTTGACCGGCCAGGTGCCGACGGATTTCGTCGGCAGCGACGCCTTCCAGGAGACGGACACCATCGGCGTTACGACGCCAATCACGAAGGCGAACTTCTTCGCCGACGACCCCGAATCGGTCGGCACGGACGTCGGCACGGCCTTCGCGCTGGCGAAGCGCGGCCGACAGGGCCCGACGCTCGTCGACCTCCCGAAGGACGTAACGAAGGGTGAGGCAAGCGACGACCCCGGCGCCCCCGAGACCCCCGCGACGTACCACCCGCCGGAGACGGCCGAACCCGAAGCGGTGACCGAAGCCGCCGACGTCCTCGCGGCGGCCGACAAGCCGATCATCCTCGCCGGCGGCGGCGTCATCAAAGCCGAAGCCAGCGACGAGATTCGTGCCTTCGCGAAAGAACACGAGATTCCGGTCGTCACGACGATGCCCGGCATCGGCGCGTTCCCGGAAGACCACGAACTCGCCTTGGAGATGGCTGGCATGCACGGCACCGGCTACGCCAACATGGCCATCACGATGACCGACTGCATGCTGGCGGTCGGCACCCGATTCGACGACCGCCTGACTGGCGGCGTCGAGACGTTCGCACCCGACGCGGAGATCATTCACGTCGAAATCGACCCGCCGGAGGTCTCGAAGAACGTCGAGGCCGACTACCCGCTCATCGGCGACGCGAAAGCCGTGATGGAGCAGCTGGAGACCGCGATGCCGCGGTCGCCGGCCGCCGACACCTGGCGCTCGCAGACTCAGCAGTGGAAAAAAGAGTATCCGATGGATTATGCGGCGCCGGAAGACGAGCCGGTCAAACCGCAGTACGTCGTCGAGGCTTTCGACAACGCGACGGCCGACGACGCCATCGTCACGACCGGCGTCGGCCAACACCAGATGTGGGCCTGCCAGTACTGGACGTACAAGGAGCCCCGGACGTGGGTCTCCTCACACGGCCTCGGCGCGATGGGCTACGGCGTGCCCGCCACCATCGGCGCGAAGCTGGCGGCGCCTGACAAGGACGTCGTCTGCTTTGACGGCGACGGCTCTTTCCTGATGACGTGTCAGGGCCTCTCCGTGGCAGTGCGTGAGAACCTCGACATCACCATCGTCGTGTTGAACAACGCGGCTATCGGCATGGTTCGACAGTGGCAGGACGCCTTCTTCGGCGAGCGCCACATGGCCTCGGAATACCCCTGGATTCCGGATTTCGACACGCTCGCAGAGGCGTTCGGAGCCCGCGGCTTCCGAATTGACACCTACGACGAGGTCGAAGAGGTCGTTGAGGAAGCCATCGCGTACGACGGCCCGAGCATCGTCGACGCACACATCGACCCCGGTGAGAACGTCTATCCGATGGTGCCGAGCGGCGGCGACAACGGCATGTTCGCCCTCTCGGAGGAGCAGCTATGAGCCGCAATCAGAACACCCACCGGAACGGGCTGGAAGGCCCCGAGCCGGAGGAACGGCAGCGACCTGTCGGCCGACGCAACTCTCAAGGTATCCGCGTCGACCCAGAGGTCGAGGCCGAACACGAGCCACGACGCACCATTATCTCCGCGTACGTGGCCGACGAGCCGGGCGTGCTCGCACGCGTCTCCGGGCTGTTCCACCGACGGCAGTTCAACATCGAGTCGCTGACGGTCGGCCCGACGCAGAACGAGGGCTACTCCCGTATCACCCTCGTCATCGAGGAGCCCGAACCCGGTATCGAGCAGGCAAAAAAGCAGCTGAACAAGGTGCTTCCGGTCGTCCACGTTCGGGAACTCGATCCCGACCCCGTCGCCCGCGAGCTTGTCATCCTGAAGGTCAACGGCGACGAGCCGGACAAGGTGCAGGCCATCACGGAGATGTACGACGGTGAGACGCTCGACGCCGGCCCGCGGACGATTTCGGTGCAGATCACCGGCGACGAGAGCAAGATCGACGACGCTATCGACGCCTACGAACAGTTCGGCATTCGGGAGATCGCCCGCACCGGACAGGCGGCACTGGCCCGTGGCGAAGAGGAAACCGCACGCGTTGACGAGACACACACATGAGTGCAGACATCTACTACGACGACGACGCTGACAGCACCGTACTCAACGACACGACCGTGGCCGTACTCGGCTACGGCAGCCAGGGCCACGCCCACGCACAGAACCTCGATGAATCCGGCGTGGACGTGGTTGTTGGACTCCGAGAGGAGTCGTCCTCCCGCTCGGCCGCGAAGGCCGACGGCCTCGACGTGGAGACACCGCGAAACGCCGCGGAACAGGCCGACGTCGTGAGCGTGCTGGTGCCCGACACCGTCCAGCCTACCGTTTACGAGGAAATCGAAAGCGTCCTCACGCCGGGTGATACGCTGCAGTTCGCCCACGGATTCAACATCCACTACGGCCAGATCGAGCCGAACGAGGACATCAACGTCACGATGGTCGCGCCGAAATCGCCCGGCCATCTCGTCCGCCGAAATTACGAGAACGACGAGGGCACGCCCGGCCTCCTGGCAGTGTATCAGGACGCCGCCGGCGACGCCCACGATGTCGGGTTGGCGTACGCGAAAGCCATCGGCTGCACGCGCGCCGGCGTCGTCGAGACGTCGTTCCGCGAGGAGACCGAAACCGACCTCTTCGGCGAGCAGGCCGTCCTCTGTGGCGGCGTCACCAGCCTCGTCAAGCAGGGCTACGAGACGCTCGTCGATGCGGGCTACAGCCCCGAAATGGCATATTTCGAGTGTCTGAACGAGCTGAAACTCATCGTCGACCTGATGTACGAAGGCGGGCTCGGCGAAATGTGGGACTCCGTTTCCGACACCGCCGAATACGGCGGGCTGGTTCGCGGCGACGAAGTCGTCGACGAGCACGCCCGCGAGAACATGGAGGAAGTCCTGGAGGCCGTCCAGGACGGCACGTTCGCACGCGAGTGGATCAACGAGAATCAGGCTGGCCGACCAAGCTACAAGCAGTTGCGACAAGCCGAGAAGAACCACGAGATCGAGGACGTGGGCGAAGACCTGCGTTCGCTGTTCGCGTGGGGTGAAGAATGACAGACGAAACCGACAAACAGACACTGGGAGAGATGAGCCACACCAACCCCTACACGGGGAAGGTGTTCGGCGATACACAGACGTACAGCCGCGGGACGACCATCGCCGCAGACGGCGGCGAGGCGGAGGCCGTTCCCGAGGAGACCGACACACTGGGCGAGATGAGCCATACCCCACCGAGGGACGCCAAGAGCGCCCAACGCGCCTATGACCGTGGTGTAGACGATGAGTGAGGGGACGCTGTACGACACGGTCTGGGACACCCACAAGGTGACGACGCTGCCGAACGGCCAAGACCAGCTGTTCGTCGGCCTGCATCTCATCCACGAGGTGACGAGCCCGCAGGCGTTCGGCATGCTCCGGGAGCGAGATATCGATGTCGCACGGCCCGACCTGACGCATGCGACCGTCGACCACATCGTCCCGACGGACGACCAATCGCGCCCGCTGGACAACGAGGCGGCCGAGGAGATGATGGCCGAACTCGAGGAGAACGTCCGCGATGCGGGCATCGAACTGGACGACCCGACGACGGGCGACCAGGGTATCGTTCACGTCATCGGGCCGGAGCAGGGGCTCACCCAGCCCGGCATGACCATCGTCTGTGGTGACAGCCACACCTCGACGCACGGTGCCTTCGGCGCTCTGGCGTTCGGCATCGGCACCTCACAGATTCGCGACGTGCTGGCGACCCAGACCATCGCGATGGAGAAAAAGAAGGTGCGCAAAATCGAGGTCACCGGCGAACTCGGTGACGGCGTCACCGCAAAGGACGTCATCCTGACCATCATCCGTCGGCTCGGCACCGACGGCGGCGTCGGCTACATCTACGAGTACGCCGGCGAGGCCATCGAGAGCCTCGGAATGGAGGGTCGGATGTCCATCTGTAACATGTCCATCGAGGGCGGCGCCCGTGCGGGCTACGTGAATCCCGACGAGACCACCTACGAGTGGCTGCGGGAGACGGACGCCTTCGATGACGACCCCGAGCGCTTCGAGCGGCTGAAACCGTACTGGGAGTCCATCCGCTCCGAGGACGACGCCGAGTACGACGACGTCGTCACAATTGACGGCTCGGCAATCGAGCCGGTCGTGACCTGGGGAACGACCCCTGGCCAGGGCATCGGTATCTCCGAGGAGATTCCGGCCCCCGAAGCCCTGCCCGAGGACAAACAAGACACCGCACGACGCGCCCAAGAGCACATGCGCGTCGAGCCCGGCGAGACGATGGACGGGTACGACATCGACGTCGCCTTCCTGGGTTCCTGTACGAACGCGCGGCTGCCCGACCTTCGTGCGGCCGCAGAGATCGTCGATGGCCGCCAGGTCGACGACTCCGTCCGCGCGATGGTCGTCCCCGGCAGCCAGCGCGTCAAGGCCGCCGCCGAAGCGGAGAGCCTCGACGAGGTGTTCACCGAAGCCGGCTTTGATTGGCGCGAGGCCGGCTGTTCGATGTGTCTCGGCATGAACGACGACCAACTCGAGGGCGACGAGGCGTGTGCCTCCTCCTCGAACCGGAACTTCGTCGGCCGACAGGGCTCGAAGGACGGCCGAACCGTCCTGATGAGCCCCGAGATGGTCGCTGCGGCGGCGGTCACGGGTGAAGTGACCGACGTGCGTGACCTGCCGACGGCGGAGGTGGAAGCATGACGAGCGAGGAACGGAGTTCCTCGAGTAGCCGAGCGGAGAGCGAAGCGACCCGCGAGTCCGAGGAAATCCCGAGCGTCGACTACGTCGAGGGCTCGGCCATCCCCATCCGCGGGAACGACATCGACACCGACCAGATCATCCCCGCGCGATTCATGAAGGTCGTTACGTTCGACGGCCTCGGGGAGTTCGCGTTCTTCGACCAGCGATTTGACGACGAGGACAACCCGAAAGACCACCCGTTCAACGAAGAGCAGTACCAGGACGCGTCGGTCATGGTGGTCAACTCCAACTTCGGCTGTGGCTCCTCGCGCGAGCACGCCCCGCAGGCGCTCGTCCGCTGGGGTATCGACGCCATCATCGGCGAGTCGTTCGCCGAGATCTTCGCGGGCAACTGCCTCGCACTCGGCGTCCCAACGATTACCGCCGACACGGAGACCATCCAGGAGTTGCAGGGCTACGTCGAAAAGTACCCCGATGCGGAGGTCGAAATCGACGTCGAAGCCGAGACGGTGTCCTACGACGACCGGGTCATCGAGGTCGACGTCGACGAAGCCCAACGGAAGGCACTCGTCGAAGGTATCTGGGATACGACGGCCCTGATGAAGTCCAACCGGGAGGCCATCGAAGAGACGGCGGACTCGCTGCCGTACATCGACTCCAAGACGGGCCACGCTGATGACTGAGACGATACTGGTCGTCCCGGGCGACGGCATCGGCCAGGAGGTCGTCCCCGCTGCCGTCGACGTGCTCGAAGCGGTCGCTGACTTCGAGTTCGTCGAGGCAGCGGCTGGCGACCACGTCAAGACGGAGACGGGCGAAGCGCTGCCCGAGGAGACGTATCGCCTCGCGACCGAGGCGGACGCGACGCTTTTCGGCGCGGCCGGCGAATCGGCCGCTGACGTCATCCTGCCGCTTCGTGAAGCCGTCGGCTCCTTCGCGAACGTTCGGCCGGCGCGAGCCTATCCCGGCGTCGACGCTGTTCGACCCGACACCGACCTCGTCTTCATCCGCGAGAACACCGAGGGCGTCTACTCCGGCATCGAATCGGAAATCGCCGACGGCGTCACGACGTTGACGCGTGTCATCACCGAGAAGGCCTCCCGACGTATCGCCGAATACGGCTTCGAATACGCCGAGGAGAACGGCTACGACGACGTGACGCTGGCGCACAAGGCCAACGTGATGCGAGTCACGGACGGGCAGTTCCTCGATGCGGCCCGTGCTGTCGGTGACGACCGCAGCGCCGAGTACGACGAGGCGTTGATGGACGCACTGGCGATGCATCTCGTGCTCCGGCCCGAGGAGTACGGCGTCGTCATCTGCCCGAACCTCGCTGGCGACATGCTTTCAGACCTCGCGGCGGGCCTGGTCGGCGGTCTCGGACTGTTGCCCAGCGCCAACGTCGGCGCGGAGAACGCGCTGTTCGAGCCCGTTCACGGCTCGGCACCCGACATCGCCGGCGAGGGCATCGCCAACCCCGCAGCGACGATTCTGTCGGCGGCGATGCTACTGGAGCATCTCGGCTACGACGAGGAAGCGGCGACCGTGCGAACCGCAGTCGAAGGCGTGCTCGCGGACGGCCCACGAACGCCTGACCTCGGTGGGTCGGCCTCGACGGAGGACGTCACCGCTGCGATTGTCGATCGGCTCTAACTACTCGACTTTTCGTTCCGCGGCCGCAGCAGCTCTGACTTCCCCCCAGCGGCCCTCCGCCTCCAGATGCGTCTGTAACTCCTCAGCGTAGGCGGCGACGAGCGTCTCAGCAGCTTCGAGTTTCTCCTCGTCGACGTCGGATTCGCTGCCGCCATCGCGGCCGAAGCCGAGCGCTTCGAAAACCGAGTCAAGCAAGCCACCGCCGCTGTCCTGCTGGCCTTGTGGTTGCCCCATCGGGCCCATGCTCGCGACCTTCTCGACTTCGGGCATCATCGTCGGGAGTTCGGAGGTGTCGGCGACGAGTTCGGCGGCTGTCTCGTCGTCCGGGTTCTCGATTTCGAACGTCGTCGCGGTCATGATGAGGCCCCACTCCTGCCGGGAGAACGGAGAGTTGTCGACGCGTGCGGAGAACTCGTTGTCGACGGCCATCCGGTCGCCCACGATCATGTCCTGCCAGTCGCTCATACAGTACGCACGGGACGCAGGATATTAACCCCGTTGCGAGCAGGCGGCGCTGTACTGTCCGGCGGCCGCGCAGTATCTGAACCCGGACAGCGGGTCACTGGCGCATGGGGCCGCCTGGTCGCGTCTTCGTACATAAAGAATCGGCTGGGCAAGAACCGGCAAGGACGGACGAAAACTGGAGCTTCAGGCGGCTTCAGAACGCGTCGGTTGTGACGTCGATATCGGCGTAGAGGTCTTCTTTCATCGCGGCGTGGACGTGACAGATGTCCTCGCCGAGTTCGAGGAGGTCGTCGACCTCGTCGTCATCGAGGTTGGCCTCGACGTGCATGTGGAAGCTGACGGACGTGAGGTCGTCCTCGTCGTCGAGGTCGGCCTCGGCTTCGGTTTCGACTTTGCCGAGTTCGATGTCGAGTTCGCGCTGGGCGCCGGCGCGGCACGCGAACGTGAAACAGGATGCGTAGTCGGCGACCAGCACCTCGTTGGGTGTCGGCCCTTCGGCACCCGTCGCGTCGATGCTAAGCTCAAAATCACCGGCTCGGCTCAGTGCGTGGAACTTCTCTTCGTTGACAGTGGTGGTTTCGATGTCGGCCATTACACGCGCATCCACTCACGGCTGGCATAAAAAGATAGGCTGCGGGAACCGATTACAGTTCGAACGTCTCGTCGCCGTCGAGGATGACGGCCTCGGCGGGCGCGCCGGCGGCTTTCAGTTCGCGCTCGAACTCGTCGGTGTCAAGTTCGATGGGCGGGAACGTATCGTAATGCATCGGACAGGTGTAGTCGGCGTCGATCCAGTCAGCAGCGATGGCTGCCTGTGCCGGCCCCATCGTGAAGTGGTCGCCAGCAGGCAGTGCGGCGAAGTCGGGCTCCAGGAACGGCCCGATGATGTCCCGCATCTCGACCATGAGGCTGGTGTCGCCGGCATGGTAGAACGAGGTGCAATCGGGGTCGGCCTCCTGGGTCGGCTTCTTGTCGGTGATGACGAATCCGGCCGGCATGCCGGCGGAAGCGCCGTAATCCGTCTCGATGCCGTTCGTGTGGTCGGCCCGAACCATCGTGACCCACGCGTCACCGCACTCGACGGTACCGCCGAGGTTCATGCCCATCCCGCCGACGGCATCTTCGTAGCCGAAGTTGTCCTTGGCGTAGCTGACGAGCTCCGGCACCGCGACGAGCGTCGACCCGGAGAATCGGTCTGCGTCGCCGATGTGGTCGGCGTGGCCGTGCGTCAACAGGACGTAGTCCGGATCGAGCTCTTCGGGGTCGGTATCCGTATGCGGGTTCTCGAAGAACGGGTCGATGACCAGATCGGTCTCGCCTACGCGAACGTGCCACGTCGAGTGGCCGTGCCAGGTAAGTTCCATGTCGTGAGCAGCTTCGCACGAGAGCGTCTTAAGCGTGGGTGCCGCGGCGAGGCAGTCGAACCGAGAAAGTTACCAGCGTTCCAGAGTACGTGTGACCATGGACGTTCGTCGGGTCGAAAGCGAGACGGAACTTGAGGACGCACTCACCGTCCGCAGAGCGGTGTTCATCGAAGAGCAGGGCGTCCCTGAACACCGCGAGCTGGACGGCAAAGACGAGACAGCGACCAATTTCGTCGCCTACGACGGCGACCAGCCTGTCGGTGCGGCGCGACTCCGCGAGTACGACGACGCGGCCGGGAAGGTCGAACGCGTCGCCGTGCTCGAAGCCCGCCGTGGCGAAGGACTGGGCCGCGAAATCATGGATGCGGTCGAGGCTGCCGCGAAGGCCGCCGGGTGCGAGGCCGTCGTACTCCACGCACAGGTTCCGGTCGTCGAGTTCTACGACCGCCTCGGCTACGAGGTGATGAGCGAGGAGTTCGAGGACGCTGGCATCCCCCACCGCGAGATGCGGAAATCGCTTTAGCGGACGAGCGTAACTGTCGTATCGGCTTTTCTGGACACCTCATCAGCGACGGTGCCGAGTGTCGCGTCGGTGTAGCCGCCGTGGCCGTGGCTCCCGAGGACGACGGCATCGACGTCCGCCTCGTCGACGTACGAGAGGATGATATCAGCCGGGTCGCCCTCCTCGATTTCGGTCTCCAGCGGCACCCCGGGGTCGCGCTCGCGTGCCTCCGTACAGACCTGCTTGGCCTGGTCTCGGGCAGCCTCCCACCACGCATCGCTGGCGCCGGGGTACGTCGCCGGCGCGTCCGCCGGTAACTCCTCGGGCGCGACGTAACTCGGGTCGGTCGGATCGATGACCGTCAGTGCCGTCACGTGCATCGGTTCGCTCTCGAACGCTTCATCCAGCGCCCGCATCGACGCGTCCGACCCGTCTATCGGGACGAGAACATGCATGTCTCGCGATACTCGTGATACTCACTTGATACTAGGGGCCTTTTATGCTCCGGGGATGACGTGGGACGTGTGACACGACTCGTCGTCGCAGTCGGTGGGAACGCACTCGCTGCCGACGGCACGTTCGAGGCTCAACAGCGGACGGTGGCGAAGACGGCAGCCACGCTCGCCGAGACTGAGGCCGTCACGGAGGCAGAGCTGGTCGTCACGCACGGCAACGGCCCGCAGGTCGGCTACGAACTGCTGGAGGTCGAGGCGGCCGACACGCCCGAGCGACCGCTCGACGTGCTCGTCGCGGAGACGCAAGCCTCGCTTGGGAGCCTCCTCCAGCGTTCGCTCGATGCCGACCTCGACCGTCCCGTCGCAGCGATGGTCACCCGCGCTATCGTCGACCCAGATGACCCGGCCTTCGAGACGCCGACAAAGCCCATCGGGCCGTGGTACACCGAAGCCGAGGCCGAAGCCAAGCCGTTCACGACGAAACAGGTCGGACGAGGTGAGAAGTCGTATCGACGGGTCGTCCCCTCGCCGGAGCCGACGGAGGTGCCCGAGACGGATGCCGTTTCGGCTCTGCTCGAGGCCGGACAGGCAGTCATCTGCGGCGGCGGTGGCGGCGTCCCGGTCGCCCGAACCCCGGATGGTTTCGAAGGCGTCGAGGCTGTCATCGACAAGGATTACACCTCCCACCACATCGCCGACGGCGTCGGCGCAGACCGCCTCGTCTTCTTGACCGACGTTCCCTACGCCTACCTCGGTTACGGCACGGACGACCAGCGCCCGCTGGAATCCGTGCCCCCCGAGGAGGTGCGGAGGTATCTCGATGCGGGCGAGTTCGCTGAGGGGTCGATGGCGCCGAAGATGCGGGCCTGCGCGCGATTCGCCGAATCGGGCGGTGAGGCAGTCGTCGCGAGCATCGACGACCCGGCTGCGGCGCTTTCCGGCGAGACGGGGACAGTCGTTCAGAAGAGTTCTGATTCGTAAGCGTCAAGGAAGTCGCCGAAATCCCCGTCGTGGAACTCGACGCGGTACCGCGCGCGGACGATGGGAATATCGATGTCGACGACAGCCCCGAGATCGTGTGGCGTGCCCGCGATGACATAGTCGGCGTCCATGTTCTCGATAGTCGCTTCGAGGTCGGCGATCTGTTCGTCGGAGTAGCCGACCGCTGGAAGCAGGCGGTCGAGACGTGGGTAGTTCTCCAGCGTCTCCGCGACCGTTCCGACAGCGTGTGGGCGCGGGTCGACGCGCTCGGCGTCGTAGCGTTTCGCCGCAATCGTCCCGGCGCCATAATCGGCATCGCCGTGGGTAAGCGTCGGCCCGTCCTCGACCACCAGCACCCGCGTTCCCTCGATGCGGTCGGGGCCGTCGACGGTCACGACCGAATCGGCGTGCCAGCGGTCGGCGTCCGTCAGTTCCCGGACGGTCGATTCGACCTGCTCGATGGCCTTCTTGTCAGCGCTGTTTTCCTTGTTGGAGATGACGACATCGGCCCGACGGAGGTTCGTCTCGCCGGGATGGTAGCCCGTCGTGTGGTCGGGGCGAAGCGGGTCGACCAGGACGACGTGGAGGTTCGGCTCCGCGAAGGCGAGTTCGTTGTTGCCGCCGTCCCAGACGATGACATCGGCTTCCTCCGCGGCTGCCGCGAACACGTCGGCGTAATCGACGCCTGCGAAGACGACGTGGCCGCGGTCGATGTGCTGTTCGAACTCCTCGCGTTCCTCGATGGTGACGTCTTCGAGGTCATCACGGTCGGCGAACCGCTGGACGCGACGCGTTTCGAGGTCGCCATACGGCATCGGCTCGCGGACGACGGCGACCTCGTGGCCGCGCTCGTCAAGTTCAGTGGCGACGCCGCGGGCGACCTGGGATTTGCCACAGCCGGTTCGGACGGCGTTGACCGCGAGCACGGGCACGTCGACGGACAACTGTATCGAATCGGGGCCCAGCAGTCGGAAATCAGCCCCAGCGGATTCGGCACGCGAAGCGGCTTCCATCACATGCTCGAAGGAGATGTCCGAATAGGAGAAGACGACCTGGTCGACGTCGTGGTCGTCGATGAGTTCCTCCAATCGAGCCTCGGGTTC
Source organism: Natronomonas sp. (assembly GCF_047616845.1). Taxonomy (GTDB): domain Archaea; phylum Halobacteriota; class Halobacteria; order Halobacteriales; family Haloarculaceae; genus Natronomonas. The sequence goes on from NZ_JBLGBY010000001.1 coordinate 61,363, forward strand.
GATGGGAATCCCGTTCGGATACCCATCACCGGCCAGCGATGCCGGATAGCGGTCGTTCGTCGTTTCGAGTTCGCCGAGGTTCTGCCCCGGCGCCTGCGTGAACGCGACCACGTTGACGTCCTCGCGGCCGCGAAACACGGTGTTGAAATCGTGGTAATCACGGCCGGCCGCACCCATGATGAGGAGACGCATCACTGGCGAGTCGTCTGGCCGGCGCAAAAAGATTGCTCCGCTGTCAGGTTACGACGTCGGCCACGGCGCCGATTCGGCGTCGACGAGCTCGAAGAGGTCGTCGTACTCGTCCGGCAATCCCTCTTCGAGATCATCGATTTCGCCCTCGGGGATGACATCGGCGAGCAGATCGACGATGGCCTGTGCGTGGAAGGCCGCGTCTGGCTCCTCCGCGTGGGCCCGTTCGGCGATACGGTCGACGAACTCGTCGTAGCCGAACCGCTGGCCGTGCTCGGCTGCGAGTACGTAGTGGTCGATCTCCATCGGCAGCGGGGCGGCGAGGTCGGTCGCTTCCCCCGCCTGTATCCGTTCGCTGATGGTGGTGAGGACGGCCCGCGTTGCGCGGACGGCCTCGCCCTGTTTGCCGAGCTCGAGTCGATGCTGTACTTCGCCGGTGAAGTCGTTGAAATCCATGATAATCCCTCCGAGTGGTTACGAGGCGGCGTCGCGAAGCACTTCGAGATCGCGATTGGTTCGTGCGAACTCCGACAGCGAATGTCGTGCCCCACAGTCCGGGCAGACGAGCGATTCATCCGGGGCCGGAAGTTCGTCCGCTGAGTTCTCCCAGTGCTTCTCACAGTCGGGACACACGAGTTCGACGAACGCCTCCATACACGTTCAACTCCGCCCGCCGACCACAAATAAGTGGTGGTCAATTTACATTTCCTCGCCAACCATTTCGATGAACGCCTGCTGGTCGGGCGACGATGAGAGGAACTCAATTTCGTCGAATCCGGCCGCCCGATGGCGGTCGATGACATCGAATACGTCGTCGATGTCGGTCGTGATGAGCCCCCACTCGTCCATCTCGGAGAGCGGCACCTCACGGCCTTGCCGTTCGATTTCGCGGGGGTCGGCGATGCCCTCGCTGAAATCGACGGCCATCGTCCCTCGCCAGAAGCCGGCCGCCTCTCGACAGGCGTCGAGGTCGTCGCCGTACGAAAGCGTGAACTGTCGGATACGCTCGATTTCGTCTGGGTTGCGGCCCTCGCGCTCGGCGCCGCGTTCCAGCGCCGGAACGAGCGTTTCTTCGTAGGTGTCGATGTCGACGAGTGTGAGGAAGCCGTCAGCGAATCGGCCCGCGATTTCGGCGGTCTGGGGGCCGTTGCCGGCGACGTACAGCGGGACGCGCTCGTCGGGAAGCGTGTAGAGCCGTGCGCTGTCGAGGTTCCAGTAGTGGCCGTCGTAGTCGTGGAAGCCGCCGTCCCACAGGCGCGTGATGATTTCACAGGCATCGTCCAGCCGCGCGTTCCGCTCGGGGAAATCAGGCCATTCGTAGCCGAGCGGGCGTTCGTTCATCGCCTCGCCGGTCGCCAGCGTGACGTGGACGCGCCCCGGGTACATCGCGCCCAGCGTGGCGAACGTCTGGGCAATGAGACCTGGGTGATACCGGCTGATGGGCGGTGTCACACCCGTTCCGAATCGTACTTCGTCGGTGCGTTCGAGCGCGGCGCCGAGCCACGGCCAGGCGGCGCCACAGTGGATCTCGGTGTGCCACCAGGGGTGGAAGTGGTCGCTCGTCCACACGGTGTCGAAGCCGGCCCTCTCGGCGGCTTCTGCGTGGTCGAGGAGGGTCGTCGGGGCATGCTGTTCGTGGGCTGTGAACAGACCGACTCGCATACGACCCGATTCGACAGCCAGCTAACAAAAGGTTGGGGCACTCCGGGAACGCTTTTGAGGTGCCCGTTCCATCAGAGCGTATGCGACAGGTACGCTTTCGTGACCCGGGCGGCGACGTTCGGAACGGCGAATGGACGGGGAAACCAGGCGCCGAGATTCGGGCGACGCCCGCCCACGGCAGCCGGATTCGGCTCGAAGACGAGCAGTTCGCCGAGGCCGACGTCGAGGTCTTGCCGCCGTGTGAACCCACGAAGATCGTCTGTGTCGGTCTGAACTACGCCGACCACGCGGCCGAGCAGGGCAAGGAGGTACCCGACCGCCCGCTTCTGTTCCTCAAGCCGCCGAACACAGTCGCGAGCCACGGCCAGACGGTCAAGTTGCTCCCCGACAAGGAGCGGTTAGATTACGAGGCTGAACTCGGCGTCGTCATCTCCGACCGCTGTCGGAACGTCGCCGCACGGAACGCGGCGGATTACGTCGCCGGATTCACCTGTGTCAACGACCTCTCGAACCGCGACGACCAGGCCGTCGAAACCAACTGGGTGCGTGGGAAGGCGTTCGACAACGCCGCCCCAATCGGCCCCGTCATCGCGACGCTGGACGAGGTGCCGAAAGACGCGGCCGTCAGGTGCCGTGTCAACGGCGACCTCCGGCAGGACTCCTCACGAGAGCAGTTCATCTTCTCGGTTCCGGAGCTCATCGAGGAGATCTCGGCGTATATGACGCTGGAACCGGGCGACGTAATCTCGACCGGAACGCCCGAGGGCGTCGGGCCACTCTCCGATGGCGACACCGTCGAAGTCGAGGTGGAGGGCGTCGGAACGCTTCGCAACGAAATCGAAATCCCCTGAATGTATTACTGGTTCCGTCCGCCCGTACATTTCTGTGAATCAGCGGACGCAGAGCGGGCGCTCTGTGGAACGAAAATCACGGGTCTCTCGCCGACGATTCGCGAAGTCTCCGAGGACGAAGACCCCCTGGAGCTGTTCGAAGACCGGGACGTGAGCGTCTGTAACAACTGCCGCCGGGTCGTCACCGCGAGAGCGAAACGGGAATCAGAGTAGCGGCGACGGCGTCCCGAGCAGCCCTGCCACGATGAGGAGGCCGACTGCGAGGACGGCCGCAGCGAGGTAGAACGGGCGAGCCTCTCGGGCCGGTTCGCGGATTTTTTCCTTATCGACGCCGCGCTGGGCTTTCGCGCTGCCGATTTCGATGACCGCGGCGAGCCCGAGCCACAGCGCCAACATCGTGAGCACGAGATACCCCTGACCGCTGCCGGTCAGTGATTCAGCCGTGTACAGCGTTCCAGCGAGATGACCGCCGGTGATGAACATCAGGAGCGCACTGATTCGCGTCACCCACTGGAGTTTCGAGACCACGCCGCCGAATGCCTTGGGTGCGATATCGCCGCTCATCGCGAGTGGGAGCACGGCGGCGACGACGAACAGCACGGAACCAACCCACAGCGACGCGAAGGCGGTGTGGATGGTGTACATCACGGTGTCTACAACCATACATCCGCTGTGACCGCCGGTCACTTATATACACGACAATCGGCAGAGCCGTTTTGTGCCGGGCCATCGACCATCACGTATGAACCTTCGTCAGGCGTTCTCCCCGGAGGGCGTGGTCGCGGTCGTCGGCGCCGGCGGGAAGAAGTCGACGCTGTACGCGCTCGCGGCCGAGCTCGACCGCGCGGTCGTGACCGCATCCGTCCGCATCCCACCCTTCGAGGGCCAAGTCGAGCGACTCGCCGTCACCGATGACCCAGCCACTGTGGTCGAAGACAACGACGCGTGGCCGCTCGGCCTCGTTCCAGGCCGCGACGGCGACCGGGAGCGGTATCTGGGCTACGACCCCGCCACCATCGACGCGCTCGCGGAAGCCATCGACGTGCCGATACTCGTCAAGGCCGACGGCGCCCGAACCCGGTGGTTCAAAGCGCCCGATGTCGATGAGCCGCAGATTCCCGACTCCGCGAGCGTTGTCGTTCCCGTCGCGAGCGTCAAAGCGGTCGGCGAACCGCTTTCGGAGGAACACGTCCACCGTCCGGAGCGAATCGCGGCACTGACCGACCGTGAAATCGGCGACGACATCCAACCCGAAGATGTCGTGACTGTCCTCACCCACGAGGACGGCGGCCTGAAGGGCGTCCCGGACGATGCCTGCATCGTCGTGCTGTTGAACATGGTCGACGACGAGGAACTCGAAGCGACGGCGCGCGGGATAGGCGGCGACCTGCTTGACTACGTGGCCATCAATCGCGTCGTTCTCGGAAGGATGGATAATGGACGCGTCGTGGACGTTCTCGAATAGCGTGCCCGCAACGTATCGAAGCCGGGCGAGCGGACGGATACTTACAAGAACTCGATGCTCTGCGTGCCGTTCGTGACGTGAACCTCGTGGGTCATCGTCTCGACGTCCTGCTCGACGAGCGACCAGTAGGAGTTGGCAATCGCGTCAGGGTCGAGGAACGATACCGGGTCGCGGTTGTCGGGAACGCCGTCAGGCGGCAGTATCTGACCGTCGATGACGACGTGGGCGACGTGGATGCCCTCGGGGCCGAGTTCTCGTGCCATCGACTGGGCCATCCCGCGGCAGGCGAACTTCGCGGCACTGAAGCCGAGCGCACCCTCCCGGCCCCGCTGTGAGGTCGTCGCGCCGGTGAAGATGATGGTACCGCCGTCGCCGGTCGCCATCTCGTCGACGACCGCCTTCGAGCAGTGCAGCGCGGCTTCCGGGCCGACGGCCAGCGCCCGGCGGAAGGTCTCGGCGTCCTGTTCGCGGACGCCCTCCCACGTCGCCGCGCTGGCGTGATTGACCAGGACGTCGACCGCTCCGAGCGATTCCCGTACCTCCTCGAACGCCGCGTCGATAGTCAGTGGGTCGGCAAGATCGGTCGGGACGGCGAGTGCCGTTCCCGGCGACTGCTCGTCGATACGTTCCGCGAGGTCGTCGAGATACGACTCCGAGCGGGCGAGCAATCCGACGGCGTATCCCTCCGCTGCGAACCGTTCGGCCAGCGACTCGCCCAGCCCCGGCCCGACGCCAGCGATGACTGCTGTTCGTGTCATGCACCGACAGACGACCGCCCTCGGTAAGAATCGTCGGGGCGCTTCGACTGGCTAGCCGTCCTCGGCGTACTGCGCTTCGGCCCAGTGGAGGTCGTCGGGCGTGTCGACGCTCTCGAAGCTGTCCAGCGAGCCGTGAGCTACGAGGTCGCTTCGCTCGACGACGACGTAATCGAGCGAGAACAGCGGTTCGATGATGCGCGTGTCCGCCTCCTGAAGCGCCTCCTCGCAGGCCTCGGCCATCGGCTCCGGCCGGTAGACGGCGTGGATCGGTTCGAACCAATCGCCCGGTCGCGGAACCGCAGCGTCGTGTCCCTCAGCCCGTTCGAAGAGATATTCGATAAGTTCGGGGTCGAGCACGGGCATGTCCGCGGCGACGACGGCCGCGTACTCGGTGTCGGCTGCTTTCAGCCCCGTGGCGATGCCGCCGACGGGGCCGCGGTCGGGTTCCTCGTCGGTGGCGAACGTGGGATCGAGTCCGTCAAGCGCCTCGGCTATCGCCACTCGCTGGTCGCTCCGGCAGTTGACGACGAGTTCGTCGGTCACTTCGAGCAGGCGGTCGGCAGCACGTCTGATGAGCGGCGTACCGGCGACGTCGACCACGGTTTTGTCGCGGTCGCCCATCCGCGTCGACCGGCCGCCGCCGACGACAACACCTGTCTTCTGTTCAGTCATCAGTTGCGACGCTCACTCCACCGGCACCGTCGAGCGGATGCACCCTGACGCTTGCGACTTTGTACTCGGGGATGCCGCTCGTCGGGTCGTACTCCTCGCCAGTAAGGGCGTTCGCCGGGCCGTCGACGAAGTGCATCGGGACGAAGACGACGCCCTCGCCGGGGCGTTCGGTCACCTGGGAGCGCACGTCGATGCTCCCGCGACGGGACTGGACGCAGACGGTCTGGCCGTCGGTGATGCCCAGTTCCGCGGCCGTTCGCGGATGGATTTCGACGAAGCTCTCGCCGACGTGGTCGGTCAACGCGTCGACCCGGCGGGTGAGCGTGCCCGTATGGAAGTGATACAGCACGCGCCCGGTCGTGAGCGTGAGCGGATACTCCTCGTCCGGCAGCTCGCCGGGTTCGCCCATGTCGGCGGGGACGAACCGCGCTTTGCCGTCCTCGAAGTTGAAGCCGTCCTCGTAGAGGAACTTCGTCCCCGGATGGTCGTCGTCGGGACAGGGCCACTGGAGGCCGCCCTCCCGTTCGAGACGGTCGTGGCTGATGCCGCCGTAGATGGGTGCGACCTGCGCGATTTCGTCCATGATTTCGGCAGGGGTTTCGTAATCCCAGTCGGCGCCCATCCGGGTCGCAAGCGACTGGACGATCTCCCAGTCCGGGCGGGCCCGACCGGGCGGGTCGATGGCCGGCGAGACGAGCTGTACCCGGCGTTCCGTGTTCGTGAACGTCCCGGATTTCTCGGCGAAGGATGCTGCCGGGAGGATCACGTCGGCGTGTTCGGTCGTCTCCGTCGGGAAGATGTCTGCGACAGCGAGGAAGTCTAACTCCGCGAGGGCCTCCTCCGCGTGGGCGATGTCCGGCTCGGACAGGGCGGGGTTTTCGCCCATCACGAACAGGCCTCGGACGGCGCCGTCGTGGATGGCCTCGAACACCTCCGTGACCTGCAGGCCGACCTCTTCGGGCGGGCGTGTGCCCCACACGTCCTCGTATCGGTCGACGACCTCGGGGTCGGTCACGTCGCCGTATCCGGGCAGTTTGTTCGGAAGCGTGCCCATATCGCCGCCGCCACCCTGGACGTTGTTGTGGCCGCGGAACGGCGAGAGGCCGGCGTTCGGCTTGCCGACGTTGCCCGTGAGCAGCGCGAGGTTCGCCATCGCCAACACGTTGTTCGTGCCGTGGCTGTGCTGGGTGAGGCCCATCGCCCACCCGAAGACGCAGGAATCGGCTTCAGCAATGGTCTCTGCGGCCTCTTTCAGCGCTTCGGGCGGAATGCCTGCGAGGCGCTCGACCTCCTCGGGTGTGAACGGCTCCACTTTCTCCCGAAGCGCCTCGAAATGGTGGACGTTCTCGTCGACGAACGCCTCGTCGTAGAGGTCTTCCTCGATGATGTAGCGGGCCATGCCGTTCAGCCAGGCCACGTCGAAGCCGGGCTTCGAGCGGAGATACTGGTCTGCGTGCTCTGCGATGCCGACCTCGCGTGGGTCGATGACGACGAGGTCGGCGCCGTCCCGAACGTTCCGCTTGACCTTCGTCGCGAGGACGGGATGGGATTCGGTCGTGTTCGTCCCCGAGAACAGATAGCAGTCGGCGTTGGCGACGTCGTCGATGCTGTTGGACATCGCGCCGTAGCCGACGGTCTGCAGCAGCGCCGCGACGGTCGAGGAGTGGCATAGGCGCGCGCAGTTGTCGACGTTCGGCGTGTCGAGGACGGTGCGGGCGAACTTCTGAAGCAGGTAATCGTCCTCGTTCGTGCATTTCGAGGAGGCGAACGCAGCGACGGAGTCCGGGCCGTCCTCACGTCGAATTTCGCCCAGCTCCTCGGCGATTCGGCCGAGGGCTTCGTCCCACGAGGCCTCGCGAAGTTCGCCGTCCTCGCGTATCTGCGGCTTCTCCAGTCGGTCGTCGCTGCCGGTGAAGTCGTAGCCGAATTTCCCTTTCACGCACGTCGAGAAGTCGTTTGCGGGGGCGGCGTCTGGGTCGGTCGCGCGGACGCCGAGAATCTCGTCATCCTTCGAGTGGACGTCGAACCGACAGCCCACGGCACAGTAGCCGCAGGTGGTTTCGGTCGCGTCGATGCTCCGCATTCTGGCGTCGGCGACCCGCTTTGCAATGCCGAAGAGGATGCCCTCGGAGAAGACACCCGCAGCGATGTCCTCGGCGGCGTGTTCGCCGGCTTTCACCGCCTGCTCGCCGAGCCGTTTCGCGCTCCCTTTTGCCCGTTTCATGAAGCCCGCAACGCCGGGTTCGGGCTCCGCCGGTGGTTCCGGCTCCTCCCGTTCCAGCACCTCGCCGACGGAGTTTCGCTGGGTGAATCCGGGGAACGGCAGCGTCGTCGCGTCGACCAGCCCCTCCTCGACGAGGCTGCCGGTCGGACACACCGTCGCGCAGTGTCCGCAGGTGACGCAGGTCGAATCGGCCATCGTCTCCGCGCCCGTCTGGAAGCCGATTCGGGTGTCTTCGCCAGTGCCCTCGACCCGGAGGACGCCCTCCACCTGGACATCGTTGCAGGCCTCGACGCACCGATTACAGAGGATGCATTTGTTGCGGTCGATGTTGATTGGCGAGGATGCATCGAGCGCTTCGTACTCGCTGCGCTCGTCGAAGACGCCGTAGCGTGGATGGGTCACGTCGGCCTCGATGGAGGCGTCCTGCAGTTCACAGCGACCGTTCTTCCCGCAGGTCGTACATCGGAGATTGTGGTTCGACAACACGAGGTCGAGATTGACGCTCCGGGCCTCGGCAGCATCGGGAGCATCGGTTCGCACCGAGAGGCCATCGACCGCGGGCGTTGAGCAGGCGGCGACGAGCCCCTCGCGGTCGGTCTCGACCATGCAAGTGCGGCACGTCGACCGCGGGCCGATTTCCTCGCCGGCCTCGGTATCGCGGCCGTAGTGACACAACGCCGGCACCTCGCTGCCTGCGGCCTCGACCGCATCAAGCAACGTTCCACCGGGCGGAACGGCGACAGTTTCGCCGTCGACGGTCAGCGTCGTTGGCTCCTCACCAACCCCATCTCTGGGCGGGTCGTTCGCCGTCCCGGTTCGGAAGTCCTCCGTCAGCGGCGTCGAGGGGCGAGGGTCATCGATTTCCGGAATACCGGGCGTCGGCTCGGAGTCGTCGGTGCTCATTGGAGCCCTCCACAGGCGCCGGCCGGACATTCGCCGTTGGCGTGTGCGCGAAACTCACCCTCGAAGGCGTCGAGTGCGGTTCTGACGGGGCGGGCGGCCGCCTCGCCGAACGCACAGAGACTCGACGTCCGCATGACGCGGCTCAACTCCCGAAGGCCACCGTCATCGAACTCGCCGTCGTAGACGTCTCTGAGCGCTTCGTGGAGCTGTTTCGACCCTTCTCGACAGGGCACACAGCGGCCGCAGTTCTCCTCGCGAGCGAAGGCTGCCCGTTCGCCGACGGCCGCGACGACGCAGTGGTTCGGCCCGAATACCTCAACGATGCCCGCCGTTCCGAGGCCGGCCGCCTCCAGAGCGGGGCCCGCGGCGGGAACGTCGAGCGAGTCGGTCAGGCCGCCGAACCGCCCGCCGACGATAAATCTGGCGTCCGCCATCGTCCATGCGTCTCGGCTGCTGGCTGCCACCTCGACCGCCGAGAGTGCCTGCCCGAGCGACATCTCTGTCGGCAGTTCGACGGTCGCCGGTGCGACCACGTCGCCCCCGACGCTGACGACCCGTGTTCCGGGGTCTGCGGCGTCCGTATCGAAGGCGTCGGGATTCCGCCAGAGTTCCGCCAACTGCAGCAGCGTTCGGGGCGTGTGTACGAGCGTCGGCCGGCCGTACAGCCCCCACTCTTCGGGGCCGGGCGGTCGCCGGCGCGCCTCGACGCGGTCGTTGCCCTCCAGTGCCTCAAGCGCCATCGTCGGCTCGCCGAGTCGGAAATTCGCGTCGGCCGTCGCGACTTGCCAGCCATCGACCTCGCGGACGCGGTCGACGACGAGGTCGTCCTCACTTGGCGCGAACACGACGATGTCCTCGGCGCCAACGATAGCCGCGACCGCCTCGGCAGCGTCTTGGAGTCGCCCCGTCGCGGCCGCACAGAGCACTCTGTCCGCGTTCGCCTCTGGGTCAGCATCGTTCGCGTTGACGACGAGTACGGGGTCACCGTCGGCGTTTCGTGCGCGCTGCCATACCGCTGTGAGCGGCTCATCAGCCGCGATATCAGCCCGACCGCGACCACGGAGCCCAACACGCTCGACGGTCGAGACGGCGTTCTCGGGAGCATCGGCTACCTCGGCTGCGACGGGTGACGGCACGTCTGTCGGCTCACGCCACCCGCAGCCACGCAGGACGCGACGCTTGCCGACTGCAAGCGGGCCGTCATCGGGTTGCGGGGGCTGTTCGCCGTCCGAAACTACCGTCGCGTCCTCGGTCGGGAGTCGGCCGGCCTCGCAGGCATCGAGGAGCCGTTCGACGCTCGATTCGGTGACGCCGGCGTGCAGCGCCGTCCGGCCATTGACGGTGACGTAGACGTATGGCCCGCCGGGGGCACCCGTCGGCCCGGCTTCGACGATTCGTGTCTGGTTCCCTGCCAGCGCGGTCGCCCGATCGAGAACGCGGGCCGAACGACCGTCACCGACGGCCACCCGAACCGTCGGCGCGTCGGGTGATTCTGTCATCTCGTGAACGGTAGGACGATGTCGTGAAAAGCGTTACCACACAGCAGGAAAGATGGACGCCTACTTATGCCGCGCGGCACAGTATTTCCGTATGGAACCACGGGACCTGTCGGCGCACGTCGCCTACGAGGCCGGCCGGGGTGTCGAGGAGGTCGCACGTGACCTCGGTCTCGACCCCGAGTCCCTCGTGAAGCTCTCCTCCAACGAGAACGCGTACGGGCCCTCGCCGAAGGCGGCCGATGCCATCCGCGAGTACGCCTCGCGGGTGCACACGTATCCGAAATCCTCCGCAGCCGACCTCCGCGAGCGACTCGCCGACCGGTGGGCCGTCACGCCCGAACAGATCTGGCCCGCAAACGGCGGCGACGGCGCGCTCGATTACCTCGCCCGCGCGATGCTCGACCCGGGCGACAGCGTCCTCGTCCCGAACCCTGGCTTTGCGTACTATGGTATGAGCGCCCGCTATCACCACGGGACGGTCAACGAATACCCAGTTCGCCGCGAGAACGATTTCGCACAAAACCCCGATACCGTGCTGCCGCATTACAACGGCGAGCGCATCATCTATCTCACGAGTCCCCACAACCCCTCGGGCAGTGAGGTGTCTTTGTCCGATATCGAGGCAATCGCCGACGGAACCGACGACGAGACGCTCATCGTCGTCGACGAGGCCTACGGCGAATTCTCCCAATCACCGACCACCACAGCACTCGTCGAGGAGCGCGATGACGTCGCCGTGCTCCGGACGTTCTCGAAGGCCTACGGCCTGGCCGGCGTTCGACTCGGCTACGCCATCGTGCCCGACGAGTGGGCCGACGCCTACGCCCGCGTCAACACGCCGTTCGCGGCCTCCGAGATAGCTTGCCGTGCCGGCCTCGCCGCGCTCGAAGACGACGACCACGTCGAACAGACCGTCGAGGGCGTCCACTGGGCGCGGGAGTATTACCACGACAATCTCGACTGCCGCACCTACGAGAGCGCGGGCAACTTCGTGCTCTGTCATGTCGGTGACGGAAGCGCCGTCGCGGATGCGGCCCAGCGTGAGGGCGTCATCGTTCGCGATACCTCCTCGTTCGGGCTGCCCGAGTGTATCCGCGTGACCTGCGGCACCCGCGAGGAGACGGAACGCGCCGTGGAGGTGTTGAACGACGTCATATGAGGGTCGCAATCACTGGCACCCCCGGCACGGGCAAGACGACCGCGACCGAACACGTCGAGACCGACCTCGATGTGCTTCACCTCAACGACCTCATCCGCGATGAGGGGCTTGCCGAGGGCGAAGACCCCGAACGAGGCAGCCTGATTGCGGATATCGAGGCCGTCACAGAGCGCCTCGAAGACCGTGACGACGTTCTCATCGAGTCGCATCTGGCACACCATCTCGATGCCGACCGCGTCATCGTGTTGCGGTGTGACCCACGACAGCTCCGCGAGCGCCTGCTCGAACGCGGTGAAGGCGGCGCGAAGGCAGCCGAAAACGCGGAGGCCGAAGCCCTCGATGTCGTCCTCTCGGAGGCCGTCAGCGAGCACGGCGTCGACAACGTGTATGAAATCGAGACGACTGACCGCACGCCGGAGGATGTCGCCGAAGAGATCGAGGCGGTCATCGCCGGCGACCGCGAGCCCTCGGCTGGTGAGGTGGATTTCCTCGATTTCCTATGACGCTCGATAAACTCCGCCCGGTCGCCGACCGCGCGCTCGCCCCGTTCGTCCGCGCTGCCGACCGCGTCGGCCTCACGCCCGACGGCATCAGCATCGTCGCGTTTGGCTTCGCCGCCCTCGCTGCCGGGGCCTACACCCTCGGGGGCGCGGCCGTAGCGGGTGTTGGCCCGCGACAGGAACTGTACCTCCTCGGTGCTGTCTTCGTCTTCGTAAACGGCTGGCTGGACTTGCTCGACGGTGCGCTCGCACGACTCCAGGGGACGGACTCGATGGCCGGCGACCTGCTTGACCACGTCCTCGACCGCTATGCCGACATCGTCATCATCGCGGGCCTCGCCGCCGGCACCACCGAGTACCTCCTCGGATTCCTCGCCGTCACAGGTGTCGTGATGACGTCGTATCTCGGGACGCAGGCACAGGCTGTCGGCCTCGAACGGGTGTACGGTGGCCTGGTCGGTCGTGCCGACCGCCTCGCTATCATCGGCGCCACGACCGTCGCGACGGCCGTGTATCCGTCCGAACTGTACGGACTGACGCTCGTCGGCTGGCTTCTGGTCTTTCTGGCCGTCGTCGGCCACCTCACCGCTCTCCAGCGGTTCTACTACTCGATGGCGGCGCTGGATTGAGAGAAAAGCGTCGTCAGTCGAGCCGCGTTTCGAGTTGCTCCGCGAGATAGACGATGATGGGGACATCTTCGTCCTCGACGAACCGGGCCAGTTCCTCACCGCTGTCCGCGTCCTCGACGACCACGGTCGGGATGAGTTCGATGTCGTACGCCTCAACGTTGGGGCCGACCTTCGAGCCATCGTCTTCCTTTTCCACGGGGTAGTGTTCGACGGTCTCGACGCCAGCAACATCGAGCGCCGCGCCGAAATCTGGCAGCTGTGAGCGGCAGTCCTTACACCAGTCGCCGCCCCACACCTTCACCACGATATCGTCAGCGAGTGCTTCGAACACGGCGACGGCGTCCTCGTAAGAATCCGAATCCCAGACGGGGTTGGGCCGCATCGTTTCCAGTTCCATACCTACGGATTGCTCGCACGACTCTTAAGGAACGCGCTCCGGGCAGGTACCGACGGCTCAGAGTTCCTCGCGGATGGTCTCCTCGATGATGTGTCGATGACACCGCTTGTCGTCGCCCTCGAAGCAGACCAAAGCGATGTCCTCACCGTCTCGAACCCGCTCACGGAGGTCGTTCAGGGCGGCACGGGCAGTATCGTCGCTGTCCAGATACTCTCGGTAACGTCCCTCGAAATCCGTCTCCTCCCAGGCGGCGTTGTGCGCGCCGGTGTCGCACATGCCCGCCATCGCCAGGTCGTCACGCCGCGTCTCGACCTCCTCAAGCAGCAACTCCGGTGGCCCGAGTTCTTGGACGTTCTCCGCGATGACGCCGTGGAACCACCCTGTCGGTTTCCGAACCACACCGACCGGCGTGGCGCCGTCGAGTTTCACGAGGTCGTGCTGGATCGCGGCCACGTAGGTCTCGGAAACGGTGCCTGGTTCGGCCATGTTGCAGGCTAGCACAGCAGCGAGCAAAAGCCTGTCTGTCAGTCAGCCGTCCACGGGACACTGGTACGTACCGAGCGAGCGCCGGGTGCGCTGTGGTTCGTCTGCATCCAGCGTCACCGGCTCGCTGACGTAGTAGATCGTGAGTTCTGCGATGTTCTCCCCGTGACTGTCAGCAGCGTTCGAACAGAGATAGGCGGCGAAATACCGCTGCTGTGTCTCCCCACCGAGACGCATCCGCGTCAGGTATTTTCGCCAGCGTGCGTTCGGGTAGGTGTCGCCGATGTCGTCGGGGCGATTCCAGCCGGTGTCGGAGTGTGGGTAGACGTGGACGCGCTCGCCGGACTCCAGTTCGGCGGGCACGACGTACCAGCCGTCCGTCTCCGGCGGCCCCGGCGCGAACAGCTTCCAGCTTTGCTCCTCCGGGTTGACGCTCGATTCCTGTGGCGTCGCAACGATGCCGACTGCCGCCGCTTGCCAGAGGAGGCCGACGACGAGTATCGTCGCGGTGACGGCCGGCACGGCTCTACTGATGGCGCGGCGAGCCGAGTGGGGCAACAGTGGCGAGTAATCGACAGCGAATCCCGGCGTCCGGCTCACTATTTCCGTCTCCGTGACTGCGACACGACTCTCCAGGCTGTTCCAGACGCACGGCGGGAGGAAAAGGAGGAGACACGCCATCATGACGAGCGGGAACAGCCCGAGACTCATCGTGAGCAGCATACCGGTGTGCGCGGCAGCGAAGACAGCGACTGTGAGAGCGCGGAGCCAGCCGGTGAGTACGAACAAAAGCGGCGCGGCGACGAGCATCGTCAGCCACAGCCAGTTGATGGCGACGAGCAGGCGCGGGAACGCAGCGAGATACTCGCCGAGAAACACCGTGAACCGCTCAAGCTCGAACACGTGCCTGACGGCAGTCCCGTCCAGCCAGTGGCCACCCTGAAGCTTGAACGCCGCGTTCGTCGTGTAGACGAGGACAACCTGTGTCAGGATGGCGACCGTAGCGAAATCAGTGACTCGTTTCGTGTGGTCGGCGTCCGTGCGGTCGGCGGCGAGTGCGTCCAGCGACCAGCGCTCACCGAGTGGCAGAAACAGCGCGATGAACAACACGACGAGAAGCACCGTATCACCGCCGTTGAGGACGAAGTAGTTGCGCGCCTGCAGCGACGCGAGCAGGAGCCACGAGACGGCCGCGACGAGCCGTGTCCGGTAGCCGACGAGCAACAGCACCGCGAAGCCAAAAGCGATACCGAAAAGCACCGCCTGAACCCACAGCGAGCCCGAAACAGCGTGCAATGAGAGCCGCGAGAGCGTGGGGAACGACTCGGCGAGCGCGGCCCTCGGAAAGACGCCAGCATCCGTGTAGAAGGCGGTCATATCTCGCGCTCGCAGAAGGAGGTCTGCGAGGAGAAGGAATGCGGCAGCGATTCGGAACGCCGAGAGCGCCCGCGTATCGATTCCCAGCCGGCGCTCGGTTGCTGCACGGAGTCTGCCAGCAGCATCGGAGCGCGTCCAGCCCATTATCGCGTAACTGCTCGTTCGGTGTCCGAACGAGAATCGCTTTGGGCTGGCGGTTCTGTCGACATTCAGGAAGCGGTTTCGGCGCGTGGCTGTTAGCAGTTCGGATGCTGTCGGCCGCGGCATTCCATCCCGCCTCCACGGGGGTTTTATATCGCCGTGTCGAACGTCGCGGCAATGAAACGGGGCATTCTCGGAACGGTCGGGTCACCGCTCGTACAGGTCGAGTCGCCCCCCGGCTCCGTCATCACGGCGAAGATCGAATCGAAGAACCCCGGCGGCTCCGCGAAGGATCGCCCGGCACTTGCGATGGTCGAAGCCGCCGAAAAGGAAGGCGAGCTTCAACCGGGCGACCGCATCGTCGAGCCCACGTCCGGCAACACCGGAATCGGACTCTCGATGGTCGCCGCCGCGAAAGGGTACGACATCACAGTCGTCATGCCCGCCTCGAAATCACCGGAGCGGCGAGCCATCATGAACGCCTACGGTGCCGACCTCGAACTCGTCGAGGGAACCATCTCGGAGGCGAAAGACCGCGCCGACGAACTCGAAGCCGAGGAAGGGATGGTACAGGTCAGGCAGTTCGAGAACCCCGCGAATCCGGAAGCCCACTACCGAACCACGGGCGCGGAAATCATCGAACAAGTCGGCGACCGAACCGTCGACGCCCTGGTCGCTGGCATCGGCACTGGTGGGACGATTACGGGCACCGGTCGACGGCTGAAAGAGGCCTTCCCCGGTATGGAGGTCGTCGGCGTCGAGCCGGCGGGCAACGCGGTGCTGACGGGCGGCGAGACCGGCGACGACGACTTCCAGGGGATGGGCCCCGGATTCGTCCCGCCGAACCTGGATGAGGAGTTGCTCGACGACGTCGAAGTCGTCGACCTTGACTCGGCGGAAGCAGAATGTCGCCGCCTCGCAGAAGAGGAGGGAATCCTTGTCGGGCAATCCTCGGGTGGCTCGCTGCTCGCCGCAAAGCGCGTCGCAGAGCGGTTGGCCGAGGAGCGTGGCATCGACCCCGAGCGCTGTCCCGGCCCCGATAACGACGTGGGGATTCTAAACGACGAGCCGGCCGACTACGACGAGATACCGGAGGAGTGCCCGCTCGTCGTCACCGTCTTCTGGGACTCCGGCGAGCGATACATGTCGACGGGCATGTTCGACTAAGTTATCGTTCGAGCCAGGCTTCGAGCCGCGAGACGAACGCCTCGGGACATTCCCGGGGCACCCAGTGGCCGCATTCGTGGAGCGTGAACAGATCCGCCACCGGCGCAGCGTCGGCGGCGCGTTTCGACTGCTCGACCGGGATGAGTTCGTCGTCCTCGCCGTGGACGAAGAGGGTGGGGACGGGCAGGTCGCTCATCCGGTCTGCGTAGTTCGTCCGTAGTTGCGACCAGCCAACTTCGGCGCGCTGGAAACGGCGATAGGCGTCGCCAGCGTTCGGGCGCTGCACCGCAGCATAGGCGTCCTCGACGAGCGATTCGATATCCGAATCCGGATGGGTGACGTTCTCGACGGCACCCTTCGTCACGCCTCGGCTCCGCTTCATTGCCCACCACGTCGCTTCGAGCAGTTTGGGCGCTTTCACGTACGCTGCGCCGGTCTTGCCGCCGGGTACCTCGCCGCCAAGCCCGTAGCTGTCCACGAGCGCGAGTCGGGCAACTCGTGCCGGCTGCTCGAGCGTATAGCCCAGGGCAGCGCCGCCGCCCTTCGAGATGCCGATAAGCGTCGCCTGGACGAGCTCGAGCGTCGAGAGAAGCTCATCAAGCACGTCGATGTAGTAGTCGACGTGCGGCGTCACGCCCGCCGGAACCGGGTCGCTCTCGCCGTAGCCCGGCCAGTCGGGGGCGTACAGCCGGTATTCGTCCGCGAGTGCCGGAAACACTTCGCCCCACGACACCGCTGCGGCGTCCATGCCACCGCCGTGTAATAACACGAGTGGCTGGCCATCCTCAGGGCCAGCGACCTGACAGCGAACCGCCGTTCCATCGACGTCTATGACGCGTTCGGTCGCGTCAGTTCCGTTCATACACAGACCTTGTCGTCGGGCGGTAAATAGTGGTCGCAGAACTCAGGCGCCAAACTCGGATTCGGTAACACGAACGACCAGTGTCTCGTCGACGTCGTGGAGGTCGTACTCCGGTAGTTCATGGCCTGTCCGAGTCACGAACATCGGTTCCAGCAGTTCGTCGTCGGCGACGCCGTACACCTTCAGGAAACGGCCCGATTCATCCGGGTCAATTTCGTTGTCCCGAATCGCCTCCGCGAGGTCACGGGAGAGCCACTCTTCGTCGCTCACGGAGGCGTCGAAGATCAGCGCGGTATTGACGAACCGGACGAGATACCAGTTGAGGTCGTTCAGAAGCGCAACGGCGCTGCCGAGTGAGACGGACTCCAGCGCGACCGCGTTCTGGTAGGGTTCCCGGAGATCGTAGGTCGCGAGCGCCTCACGGGCAGTCTCGCGGCTGACGAGTTCGTAGCGTAACTCGATGTCGTCCTTGCCAACGAGACAGACCCGGGTCATGGTCGGCAATATCGGCCGACGGAAAAAGCGGTTTCGCTCGGGCTACGGGACGGTGCCGGGCATCGACCCACGAACCCACTGGCCGGTCTTGGTGCCGCAGGCGGTACACCATGCGAGGACGGCCGCCTCGTCCTTTGTAATCCGAACGTGTTCCATCAGTCAGAACGTCGAGAGCTCGCCTTCGATGACTTGCTCGGTGATCGACGTGACGTTGGCGAGCTCGCGGTCGATGATGTCGGTGACTTCGCTTTCGATATCGCCGACCTCGACGCCGTTCTCGGTGACGAGGCTGGCGTCGGCGACATGGGGCTGGTCGATGGGCTGGCCGATCTGGGAGAGCAGACGGATGCGGAGTTCGCGGATGCCGTCGACCTCGTCGACGACGCTTTCGGCGATTTCCGTCGACAAGAGGTTGTATATCTTCCCGATGTGATTGACGGGGTTCTTACCGGACGTGGCCTCCATCGACATCGAGCGATTCGGCGTGATGAGGCCGTTGGCGCGGTTCCCGCGGCCGACGGAGCCGTCGTCGCCCTGTTCGGCGCTCGTGCCCGTCGAGGTCAGGTAGATGGAGCCCTCCTCGTAATCGTCGGCGGTGTTGACGTGGACGTCGACCTCGCGGTCGGTGTAATCGGAGGCGAGGTCGGTGACGAACTCACGAACCCCACCGACAGCGTCGTCGTAATCGTCGAGGTCGTCGACGTAGCGGTCGACCATCGCGGCCGCAATCGTCACGTCGATGGTGTCGCCCTCACGCTTGCCCATGACCTTCACGTCCTGGCCGAGAACGGGGTTCTCGTCGCTGTAGTGGCCGTTCAGCTGCTTTTCGGCTTCGAGAACGATCTTCTCGGTTTCGGTCAGTGGAGCATGACCGACGCCGAAGGAGGTGTCGTTCGCCATCGGCACTTCGACGCCGTCCTCGCCGAAGACATCCTGGAGGTCGCCGGAGCCCTCGCCGAGTTTGACGTCGACGACGACATCCGTTCCGAAGTCGAGATAGGGGAAGTTCTGCTGGAAATATTCGCGGGCCGCACGGAGCGCGATGGTCTCTGCGGGAATCTTCGTCCCCTGATACTCCTTCGTCGCCCGCCCGGTGATAAGCAGGTAGATGGGGTCGATGACTTCGCCGCCGCCGAACGCGGGCGCAGAGCGGCCAGCGACGAGCTGTGTTTCGTCCGTGTTGTAGTGGAGCACCTTGCCGACCCGGTCGAGGTACGCACGGGCGAGCGCCTGCGAAACGTGTTCCGCGATGCCGTCGCAGAGGGAGTCGGGATGGCCGAGCCCCTTGCGCTCGACGATTTCGACCTCCTGGTCTTCGACCGCGCGGCCGACGACCGGCTCGGCGCGGATGTTTCGATTACTCATTACACGTAGGTATCCGTCGGCCGGTTCTATAACTTACGGAAACCTCGGTGGCTGTTCTAATTACCCTTGGACATTAATCGCCGTCCAGCAGCAAGCCGAGATACGAGGTGCGAATCTGTTCGCTCGGGTCGAGCCCGAGGTCGCAAAGCACGTCGAGGGCACCCTCGCGTGCAGCTTCGACCTCTTCGGCTTCGGTTTCGACCTCGACGTACTCGCCGAGCCCTGCGACAGTATCGAGCGTGACAGTGTAGCCGTCGTACTCAAAGCGCTCGCGAACTTTCTCGACGGTCGCCGCCGGCTCGAACCCCAGTTTGGCCAGCACGCTCGCCATCGTCTCGCCGTTCTCGACGCCGGTTTCCAGTTCCTCGCGAGTCTTCGATTCGGCCTCGACGAGCGGCCCCTTGTACGTCACTTTCGCCTCCATCTCGCCGTCGAACGTCTCTCGACGGATTCGCAGGGCCTCGTCGGTCTCGGCGAACTCCCGAACCGGGTGGTCGTAGTAGGTGTCGGCCTGCTCGACGGTGCCGGCAGGGTCGGCCCCGAGTTCGGCCAACCGCTCACGGACTGCGTCGTGTTCGGCCTGCACCTTCACCTCGACTTCGTACATGCTCGCTCCGTCGCTCGGGGCGGCCAAAAGCGCCGCGACTCGCGCGAACGCGAAACGTGATTGTTAAGGGTGCGACGACTGACGTTCCGTGTATGAGTGATGAACCCGATGAGGTCGAGGGGACCGATGCAGCGGCCGAAGAGGCCGACAAGGAAGTGACCGAAACCGAGACCGAGGAGCAGGAAGCCGAAGAACAAGCGATTGAGGGACTGCAGGACGGCGATTTCATCCGTATCGCCTACACCGCTCGAACCGTTGAGGACGGCCAGCTCGTCGACACGACCGACGAAGAAGTCGCAGAGGAGGAGGGCGTCGCCGACCAGGGCACCTTCGAGCCCCGCGTCATCGTGCTCGGTGAGGGCCACCTCTTCCCGGAGGTCGAAGACGACATCCGCGGCACGGAAGTCGGTGACGAGGGCAACGTCGTCGTGTCCGGCGAGGACGCCTTCGGCGAATACGACGAAGACCAGGTTCGCACCGTCTCCGCGGACAAGGTCGACGAGGACGACCGCTACCCCGGCGCCCGTATCCAAATCGACGGCGAGCAGGGCGTTCTCGAAACCATCGTCGGCGGCCGCGCTCGCGTCGACTTCAACCACCCGCTCGCGGGCGAGGACATCGAGTACGACTACGAGGTTCTCGAGGAGGTCGAGGGAGATCTCGAGAAGGCAGAAGGCCTGCTGAACATGCTCCTCGATGTCGATCTCGAGATGTGGGTCGAGACCGACGAGGTCGAGGAGACGAGCGTCGAAGAGCCCGAAGCGGAGGACGAGGAGCCCGAGACCATCACCGAGACGGTCGAGAAGCGCACCCTCTACGTCGAATCCACGCCGCAGCTGGCGATGAACCAGCAGTGGATGATGCAGAAACAGCAGGTCGCCCAGCAGATCATCGATCTGACCGACGTCGACCGCATCCTGATTCAGGAAATCCTCGACGGTAGCGGCATGGGGATGCCCGGCATGATGGGCGGCATGGGTGGTGGCGCAGGCGGCGAAGACGTCGATATCGAGGAAGCCCTCGAAGAGGCCGACATCGACGCCGACGAGATCGCGGAAGAGCTCTAGTAAACCCACTTTTTGCACGAGAACGCGGGTCGAGCGCGAAGCGCTCGACACCGGTTCTCGGCAAAAACTTGGGGAAAATATGCGCGCCTCCCTCCTCAGGGAGACTCGCTCCGCTCGTCTCCCAACGCTCTCGTTCGCTTCGCTCACGAGACCAGCCGCCGCGCTCCCTACGGTCGCGCGGCGTTAGTCGGTCGGCGCTACGGCGACTCGCTTCGCTCGTCGCCGGAAACCGCCTCGGGGGCGTTCAAAGAACGCCCCCGAGGCGGATGCTGGAACGGATTAGACGATCGGTCTGTGTAGGAGTTTCAGGAATCGGTGGTTCTGGATAAACGGCCTAACGAATGACCGTTGTTAAGTGAAAAATGCAGTTTAATCTTGAATCTCAGCGAACCTTTTTAATTGTGCTTGGAGAAGCATTGGTATGAAATATTCACGCAAGCCCATCAGGGCCGGAGTTGGTATCGGTGCTACCGGCGTCACTATCAGTCTGTTCGCGACAGCAATCATCTATCTCATCCCTCGGTTTGTCCTCGCTCCAGACCAGCGACAGTCGTATCTTGAGACGTGGATGGAACCGACGGCAACACTCTCCAGCCAAATCGAAACCCTCGGGATTCCCCTGCTTGCCGCCGGTGTAGCTATCTACCTTGTGAAGCAGTCGGACGCCTCAATCAGAGATACCATGACAGGGCTCCTTATAGCTGGCCTCCTCTTCGGATTCGGTGTTACACTCATTAACTGGGGCGTGACACATCCAGGGGCACGAACTACCACTTGGACATATATCTATCATGCGCTGCAACGCGCCGGTATTGTCGTTTTGGTAGCGATGATAGCCGTCTTAGGTGCTGACTTCACAGAACATCGAAGCCCGAGTTCTGATACCGACCAGTAAGCAAGCTAGATGCGGCAGCTCATTCTCACTGAATCACGTCGAAGAAACCCTATTTCGAGCATCCGCCGAGGGGCGGGTTCGGAGAACCCGCCTGAGGCGGTTCGCGGGACGCGAACGAGCAACGCGAGTGAGCCGTCCCGTAGCGCGCGGCGACTAACGCGAGACCGAGCAAAGCGAGGTCTCGCGGCTGGAGAAGCGCGCGCATATTTTCCCCAAGTTTTTGCCACGGAGGCGTGTTCAGCGCCAGAGGCGCTGAACCGCCGGAGTGTGCAAAAAGTGGGGGAGTTCTACCAATACGAGTCGGGATTTTTGAGCCACTGACGGTTCCGGGCGCCGACGACCACCATCACGAGCACTGACACGACGACGAGCGCGAGCGTGACGGCCGAGGCGACTGTGAGGTCGCTTGCGAGCGTCGTGCGGGCGATTTCGACGATGGCGCCGATAGCGAACAACGCAACGAGAACGGTCAACAGGAACGACAGGGGTTTCGTCCACTCCATACAGAACCCTCCGCGTCGGGGATTATAAAACTCAAGACCTTCCCGCGACATCTACCGATATGACTACTGTCGCCGTGCTCTGTGACCCGCCTCGACCGGGCCTCGTCCTCTCCGAACTCGTCGCCTCATCACCGCTCGAGGAGTTGGAAGCCGCTGACCTGTACGCCGCCCTCCTGAAAGACAGCGTGGCCGCTGCCGAAAGGAGCGGTGGCGAACTCCTCGTGAACTACCGCTCCGATGACGCGCTCCCCGTCGCGGGCGAGGACGCCGAGACCGCGGTACGTAACGTCGTCGCAGAGGCGCTCGACGACTTGGACGATGTCCGCTTCGAGGTGCAGGTCGGCGAGAGCTTCGCCGGCCGCGCGGGGAACACGGCGACGCATCTGCTCGAAACCGAGGAGGTCGGTTCCGTCGCGATAACGCGCCCCGAAGCGGCGTTTCTGGCGCGCACCGAGATCGACGAATCGGCGATGAAACTCCGCAGTAGCGAAGTCATCCTCGGGCCCGCACCCGGCGGCCGCGTCTACTTTGCGGCCTTTCGAGAGCCCATCGATTACGCCGATGCCTATACCGCGCCGGCCATCGAGACGCTCACCGACCGGGGCCTTGATGCCGGTCTCGACGTCGATTTCCTCGGGACGAAGCCGTACGTCGAGACGGCGGTCGACCTGGCCGACGTCATCACGGAGGTTCGCACCCGTCGGAAGGCAGCGGGAGTCGTCCCGCGGTATCTCGCTGAGTGGGTCGCAGACAGCGATCTGGTCGTGGAACCGACAGACGACGGACTTACACTCGCGCGCTGAAAGGGAGTTCCATGAGCGAGAAGAAGCCGAACGACACGGAGAACAAAACACCCTGGCTCGAGTTCGGCGAGCAGCGTGAGGAGACGTTCATCGACATCGTCGCTCCGAAACTGGGCCTCGACGTTGAGCGTAACCCTCGGAAAGACGCCGACCCGACAGTGCTCGACCTCCTCGTCGACGGCTCGCCGGCCGATCTGAAAACCCAGGAAACGCCGTTCTTCACCGCCCGGCGGAACTACGACCTGCCGCCGCAGTTCACGGTTACGTTCAACCAAAACGACCACCAGCGATATCTCCGGAAAGACGACCCTGATATCTATTTCTGGGTGCGGTGGCGCGACGAGCTGGAGGGGTACGGCGCCGAGGTCGGGGAGATGGAGGGCGTCTGGCGAATCGCCCATAGCGATATCGAGGCGCTTGTCGACACCGATGAGGCACCGCTGCACCACTACAAGCGGCGGCACGGGGACGCAGAGAACGCGAACGCGTCGTATCTCCTCCGGCTCGATGAGATGGAGCGGCTCGCCTGTTTCGTCGGCCCATGCTAATCGACGGACGCCACGGATAACGATAGGTTCAACTTTTCGTGGGGTGAAGGTCGGGGTGCTGCCAGCGAAGTGGCGCCGCTCGGAAACTACAGCGCGGTGGGATGGCGGAGTGGACTATCGCGCCTGCCTTGAAAGCAGGTGGCCGTCAGGCCTCCTGGGTTCAAATCCCAGTCCCACCGCATTCTTGTCGCGAGCAATCCCGCGAGCGACAGTGTCGGCGTCTGGATTTGAATCCTGGGAGTCGCAGCGCCCGAACAGAGTGAGGGCGACCGTCTCCATCCGGTTCAAATCCCAGTCCCACCGCATTCTTGTCGCGAGCAATCCCGCGAGCGGCAGCGCGCTCCGCTACTCTTCGTCGACGTGCTCGGGACTGCGCGGGTGATACTCCGTATCGTACTCGCCGGGCCGGTCGTCGATTCGCTCGGGGTTGATTCGGCCGCCGAGAAGCATGAAGTCGAGGACGGTGAGATACAGCATCGCTTCGACGACGGGGACGCCGCGCGGCGGAAGGACGGGGTCGTGCCGGCCGATGACTCGCTCTTCTTTGTGTTCACCAGTCTCCCAGTCGACCGTCTCCTGTGTCTTCGGTATCGAGGTCGGCGCGTGCAGCGTCACCTCGCCGCAGATGGGGAGGCCGGTCGTGATTCCGCCCTGGAGGCCGCCGTGGTCGTTCTCGACGGGAATCGGGTCGCCCTCCTCGGAGACGGCTTCGGGGCGGTCGCCTTCGTCGAACGTCCACTCGTCGTTGCGCTCCTTGCCGGTGTAGGTGCGGGCCTCTTTCCCAAGGCCGAACTCGAAAGCCGTCGTGGCGGGCACGGACAGCATCGCCTGCCCGAGGCGAGCTTCGAAGGCGTCGAATCGGGGCGCACCGAGGCCGCGCGGGACGCCGCGAATCTCGAACTCGATGGAACCGCCGATAGAATCGCCCTCCTCCTGGTACTCGTCGATGCGCTCGCGCATGCGCTCGGCCGTCTCGGGGTGGGCACACCGAACCTCGTTCTCCTCGCTGTGTTCGAGCAGCTCCTCGAAGGAGACATCGGGGGCTTCGATGTCACCGATCTGGTTGACGTGGGCTTTGATCTGGACGTCGTGGTCGGACTGTTCGAGCACCTGCTTTGCGACGGCGCCGGCGGCGACCCAGTTGACCGTCTCGCGAGCGCTCGACCGGCCGCCACCGCCCCAATTACGCGTGCCGAACTTCGCGGAGTAGGTGAAATCGCCGTGAGAGGGGCGCGGGGCGGTGATGAAGGGTTCGTACTTGCCAGAGCGGGCGTCCTTGTTCTGGATGACCATGCCAATCGGCGTCCCGGTGGTGTATCCCTCCAGAGTGCCTGAGTTGATGGTCACCTCGTCAGGTTCGCCGCGGGAGGTGGAAATCTTCGATTGGCCGGGCTTGCGTCGGTCGAGTTCGTACTGGATGGCTTCCTCGTCCAGCTCGACGCCGGCGGGACAGCCCGACACCGTGACACCCATCGCCTCGCCGTGGCTCTCGCCGAACGTGGTCGCCTGGAAGAGCCGACCGAAGCGGTTTCCGTTCATTACCGGCACCTCGGGACGCTGGGGGTTTAGCCTTTTCAATGCTGCAACTGGACGGGTACCGCCGCCCGCTCCCACTCCGAGAAGTTTATACGGCCGTATCGTATACGCTTGGAAGGTTTGCGTATGCCCTACGAAACGGGACTCTCGTATGACGACGTCTTGCTCGTGCCGCAGCGGTCGCCGGTCGACAGCCGTGACGATGTCGATCTCTCGACCGAGTTAGCCGACGGCCTCGAACTCTCCCTCCCCGTCGTGACCGCGGCGATGGATACGGTCACCGAAACGGAGATGGCTCGCGCCGTCGCCGAAGCCGGCGGCCTCGGCGTCATCCATCGGTTCCTGCCCATCGGCGAGCAGGCGGCGATGGTCGAAGCCGTCACCGAGGAGGGACTGCACGCGACGGGCGCGGTCGGTATCGCCGAGGATTACACGGAACGGGCCGCCGCGCTCGTCGAGGCGGGCGCCAGCATGCTCGTCATCGACGTCGCACACGGCCACATGGAGCGGACGCTCGAGGCGACGGCGGAACTCGCCGAGCGCTTCCCGGAGACGCCGCTGTGTGCCGGTAACGTCGTCACTCGCGACGGCGTTTCCGACCTTGCCGAGGCGGGCGCTGACTGCGTCAAAGTCGGCGTCGGCCCTGGCTCACACTGCACGACACGCGAGGTGACTGGCTTCGGGATGCCGCAGTTCACCGCCGTCGAGCGCTGTGTCGCGGAAGCCCGCGCGCACGACGTGACGGTCATTGCGGACGGCGGTATCCGGACGTCGGGCGACGCCGTGAAGGCGCTCCTCGTCGGTGCGGACGCGGTGATGATGGGTGGCTTTTTCGCCGGCTGTGCGGAGGCGCCCGGCGAAATCGTCGAGATCGACGGCGAGCAGTACAAACGCTCCCGTGGGATGTCGACCGCCGCCGCTGCCGAAGACCGCGAGGACAAGGACGGCGAGGTCAAGGCCGACGAAGGCGTCGAGGCCGTTACCGAATACACTGGGCCAGTCAAGCCGCGCCTCGGAGAATTCGCTGCTGGCATCCGGTCGGGCTTTTCCTACACCGGAGCCCACGACCTGCAGGCTGCTCGCGAGAACGCGCAGTTCATGGAGGTCAACGAGACGACGAAGGGCCGCAACGGCGCCCACGG
>NZ_JBLGBY010000002.1:0-85358 GCF_047616845.1 Natronomonas sp.
TCGGCGACGCCCGTGCGCGTGCTGATGAACTGTACGAGTACGCCTTCCTGCCGCCGAGCGTGACCAACGACGAACTGAACGAGCAGATTGAACCGGCGACCGAGGAGTTCGCCGATGCCGAATTCGATTTCACCGAATGGCTCGACGAGGGCGCGGACGCCCCCCGCACTGCCGAACCCACGGCACCCGAGCCGGTCGAAACGGCCGAGACTGCCGAAACAGTGATGATCGACCCTGCAGGCTTCGAGTTCGACGATTGGGTTCGAGCCGGCGACACGGAACTCGACCTGATCGAACCGGAGCCGGAAGCCGACGAGTCTGTCGAAACGGACGTCCCCGACGCTCCAGACCAGCCGTCACCGTCCATCCCACGACCCAAACTCGGCATCAGCGTCCACCCCGCCAAGGCCGCTACGTTCGCGCTGTTCCTCGCTGTCGTGGCGCTGTCGGCGCTTTCCGCCTCCGGAATCCTGCCTACGCTCGGCCCCGCTGCCGGCCTCTGAACGAGGCCTCTTCGTTTTGGCTCCACTCCGCACCAGGAATCATAGGCTACCCGACTGCCACTGCATCCCCGTCTCGGACGCACGGCTCCTTCGATACCCCCTGTGAGTCGCTCGTGTCTTTGCACGACCTGATACTGCCATTTGATATCGTCACATACGATTTATTTGCTGCCATCCGGCACGCCTTCTCCACCCCGTTTCGCTGCCAGCAAAGCGGTTCGCGCCGGATGTCGCGGTTTCGAGTGCTCGCGACCCGTGCCATCCGTCGCGAGACCCTGTTCTAGCGTTGCGCCGAGGCCATCGAGCACCGCGGCACGGTCGGTGCGAACGGTTTCCTGCGGGAACTGCGCGATGGTCTCGCTTGCGGCATCGAGGGCTTCACCCTCCGGGACGACCCGGTGAGCCCAGTCTTTCGCGGTCGCAGGGGCGAGCTCCCGGCCGGTGAGTATCAGCTCCAGTGCCCGCCCGAGGCCGACGACGTGAGGCAGTCGTTGCGTTCCGCCGTCGACGAGTGGCACGCCGAACCGCCGCTCGAAACAGCCGAAGGTGGCCGCCTCGCTTGCGACGCGCAGGTCACACCACAGCGCCATCTCCAGGCCGCCGGCAACACAGTGCCCCTCGATGGCCGCGATGGTGGGTTTCGACACGCGCGTCCGCGTGAAGCCGAGCCACCCCTCCGGGCGGTCTTCGAGATCCATCGCTTTCAGATCCGCACCCGCTGAAAAGGTACCTTCGCTGCCTGTCAGAACGCCGACGACCGCATCATCGTCCTCGTTGAACCGCTCCCAGGCGTCGCCGAGTGTTTCGGCGGTTGCGTTGTCGATGGCGTTGCGTCGCCCCGGGCGGTCGACCGTGATTACGGCGACTCCGTTCTCGATGTCGTATTCTACCGTCATAGCTGTCGAGTCGGTCGATTTCTGTATAAATGAGATGCCTGGCGAATATGCGGTAAACCGCATAGTACGATATCAAAACAGCTGGCAATACGAAACGCGGTCGCTCTTCATGTCAGTTCACACGTCGAGAATCCGCCGTCTCAGCCGAGCTGCTCGCCGACGATGCGGTCGGCGTGGTCGATAAACGCTTCTTCCTCCCCCGTCGGGATGGTCGCGCCGGCAGCGACGTCGTGGCCGCCGCCATCCCCACCGACTGCTTGGGAAGCCTCCCGCATCACGACCGACAAATCGAGCCCTCGGCTCACGAGCGGGCCCGTGCCGCGTCCGGACACCTTCGTCTCCGTGTCGTTCTTGCGAGCGAACGCGATGATGGGGATATCGCGGCTGACGCCGTCGGCGCCCATCGACATGCCGGCGATGATGCCGACGATGGTTTCGCGGATCTCTTCGCCAGCGTCGAACCACTGGAGGTGGTCTTCGGTCGTGACGCCGTGGGTTTCGACCCACTCGATGCCCTCCGAGAGGTTCCGGCGGTGGTTCCGGAGGAGCTCCCGCGCCTGGTCGAGCGCCGCCGTCCGGTTACCGAGACAGACTGCGAGTCCGACGTCGGCTCGTTCGTACCGTGCGGTGGCGTTCAGAAGCGTCGAGAACTCGCTTGCATCCCGGAGTTCGGTGCCTTGCGATTCCTCCGTGAGGATGTAGGTCGTACTAACGAGGCGGTCGATCTTGAACGCCGGGACACCGCGGCTGATGGCGTGTTGGACGAGGGCGCTCGCGACGGTTTGGCGCTCGTCGTCTGTCAGGTCGACCCAGCGTTTCCAGGCGTCGTCAGCGCGACACGCCACGTCGAGGCCATCGAGGAACGAGATGGTGCCACGCTTGTCGTTCGTGATGCCCGGTATCCGAACGTCGGTAGCGTATTCGAGCAGTTTCGGGATGGGGCGGGTCTGCTTGCCATACACTGCGAGGTCTTTGATCTCCTCCAGAACGCCGGCGTCGACGCCCTCCTCGACGATACCTGCGTTGGCACCGTGGAGTTGGCCGCCCGAGGCCTGCATATCGCCGACGGCCCCGACCACGGCGAGGCCCGCGAGGTCGCGATTATCGAGGGGGTCGTCGGTATCCGACGCCTGTGCAAGCGCGCGTGCAAGGACGTACGCTGCACCCGCACCCGAAAGCTCCGAAGCCCCGTCGATGCCTTCCAGCAGCGGATTGAGATG
The DNA here is from genome assembly GCF_047616845.1 of Natronomonas sp. Classification (GTDB taxonomy): domain Archaea; phylum Halobacteriota; class Halobacteria; order Halobacteriales; family Haloarculaceae; genus Natronomonas. The sequence continues at coordinate 2,620 of NZ_JBLGBY010000002.1, forward strand.
ATACGTCGTCTCCGGGTTGGCAGGCTGGTGATGGTCAGCGATTACGGGGATGAAATCGCCGGCCGATTCGTGTTCGGCGATGATATCCAGTTGGCCGCTGCCGAAGTCGGTGAAAAGCACCGTCTCGTATCCTCGCTCGGCGATGCCAGTGATCGATTCGGCGTCGAGCTGCTTTTCGAACACCGTTTCGAAGGGTATCTCGGCCCGTTCGAGCGCTGTCGAGGCGACAGCGGCGCTGGTCAGACCGTCGGCGTCGATGTGAGAGGCCAACAGCACGCGGTCTGCGTCCAGCAGTCGCTCGGCACACGCGTTCGCGCGGGCCTGCAGTTCCGGAACGGGCGCGTCGGCGGCAGCCATCGTGCGATTACTAACGCGCTTGTGGATTTAAACCTCCGCACCGGCGGCTCATACGGATTGTTGTAGTCGTTTCCCGGTGAACGCCGAGCCGTCCCGGCCGCTCGCCGGTAATTTGATACACAATCCGTATCAGAGCCTGTCGACGACCGCCGCTGCGAGCGCTTCGAACGAGGCGATGTCAGGAACGACGTCGACTTCGATGCCGCTGGCTTCGGCGGTCTCCCGCGTCGGCTCGCCGATAGCGCCGACGACGGCCCGGTTCAGCCCTTCGATGGCCTCGCTTCGGACGCCACGTTCGGCGGCGGCTGCGAGGAAGTGTTCGACCGTGAGCGAGGAGGTGAAGCAAGCGCCGCGGAGGTTACCTGCGGCAGCGACGGCCGCGGATTCGCCGGCACCGTCGGGACGAACGAGGCGGTACAGCACCGTCTCGTGGACGTACGCGCCCGCGTCGTTCAGCCCGTCGGTGAGCACGGGAGAGCCGTGGTCGGAGCGAGCCACCTCGACCCGCGCTCCGGGGACGGCGGCCCGCAGTTCGGTGACCAGCCCCGTCGAGGAGAACTCCTCCGGCAGCCGGTCGACGGGATAGCCCGCGGATTCGAGCGCTTCAGCCGTCGAGGAACCGATAGCGACGACTTCACCGCTCGGCTCCCAGCCGCCGTCGGCGGCCAACTCGACGCCCGTCTTGCTTGTCAGGATGGTGAACGCGGCATCTTCTCTGGGTGTCTCACCCGTGGGCTCGACAGCTAGCATCGGGTCGGAAAGCGGCTCAGCGCCGAGCTCGCGCATGATTTGCGTCGCTTCGGCCGCGCGCTCGTCGTCTGGCCGGAAGAACGCAACCGTCTCAACCATGGTCTCCGTCGCCCCCCTGAACCGCCGCCAGGCTGATTTGATATCGCAACATACGATTTATCACTCTCCGTTCCCGTCAGATGGGTCGTTCTCCAGAAACGCCAGCACACGTTCGCGTGTGGCTGCAACACCGCCGATAACGGTGATTGCTGGTGGCTCGATGCCGTCCTCGTCACGGACATCGACGATGGTGTCGAGCGTGCCGAGTGCGACCTGCTGATTCGGCCAGGTCGCGCGTTCGACGAGCGCGACGGGTGTATCCGGCGCCATCCCCGCAGAGAGCAGCTCTCCGGTGTACATCGGCAGTTTACCGACGCCCATGAACACGACGAGCGTGCCGCCCGTCTCGGCCAGGGCGTGCCAGTCGATGGCCGACTCCTCCTTCGTCGGGTCTTCGTGGCCGGTGACGAACGTCACCGACGAAACATGGTCGCGGTGTGTAACCGGGATTCCGGCCACGCCAGCGCCTGCAATCGCGCTCGTGATTCCCGGGACGTACTCGAACGGTACCTCGTTGGCCGCGAGATGCTCGGCTTCCTCGCCCCCACGGCCGAAGACGAACGGGTCGCCACCCTTGAGCCGGACGACGGTTTTCCCCTGGCCAGCGAGTTCGACCAACCGCTGATTCGTGTACTCCTGCGGCGTCCACTCGCCGCCAGCGCGTTTGCCGACGTCTTCGCGTTTCTCCTCGGGGATCGAATCGAGGATCTTCGGGCCTGGAAGCTTGTCGTGGAGCACGACGTCGGCCTCTTCGATGAGTCGCTTGGCTTTCACCGTCAGCAGTTCGGGGTCGCCAGGGCCGCTGCCGACGAGATACACCTTCCCCGTCATGGGGCCTCCTTGCGGGCCTGCTGGACGAGTTCAGCGGCCCCCTCGTCGGCCAGTTCGTTGGCGAGCTTTCGGGCGGCTTCGGGGTGGCGCTCCACCGGCAGGTCACGCGTCGTCGAGATCTCCTCAGTGCCGTCCTGGGAGAGCACTCGCACCGTCGTGTGGACGTATTCGCCCTGGATGATCGCGTGCACGCCGATGGGGGCAACACAGCCGCCACCGAGCGTGCCCAGGACGGTTCGTTCGACGGTGGTTTCGACGCGCGTTCGCGGGTGGTCGAGTTCATGATGCAGCGTTTGAGCGACCTCACCGTCGAGGGCGGTGACGGCGATGGCTCCCTGGCCGGGCGCCGAGACGAAGGAGGCGGGCAGCCGCTCGTATTCGATCTTGTCGAGCAGTCCCATCCGTGCGAGCCCGGCCTCCGCAAGCACGATGGCGTCGAAGGCGGTGTCGTCCTCGCGGCCGAGTGCCTGCCGCTCGATCTCCGTGAGGTCGTCGAACCACTCGTCGACCGTCCGGCTGTAGGTGTCACCGTTTTCCTCGTCCTCTTCGGCTTCCATCCGGCGTTCGTGTTCGGCCTGCAACGACGGCGCGAGGAGTTTCTCCACGCGCGTGTCGACGTTCCCGCGGAGCGGCTTGACATCGAGGTCGGGGCGAGCAGTGAGCAGTTGGGCCTGTCGGCGCAGACTCGACGTTCCGACCGTCGCGCCCTCGGGCAGTTCGCCCAGCGTGAGGCCATCGGGCGTCACGAGCACGTCACCCGGCGCGGCCCGCTCGGGGACGCCCGCAACGATGAGGTCGTCCGGGAACTCCGTGGGCATGTCCTTCATCGAGTGGACGGCGGCGTCGACGTCGCCCTCGATGACCTTCTCGTCGAGGCTGCGGACGAACGCGCCGGTTTTGCCGAGCCGGTGTATCAGCTCGTCGCGCACCTGGTCGCCGGTGGTTTCCACCTCCACCAGTTCGACCGACCGCCGGCGGCTTTCGAGTGCGTCAGCCACCGTCCTGGCCTGGCGCAACGCGAGGTCAGACCCCCGAGTTGCGAGGCGAATCGTCTCTGTCATAGTCGTTGGTGCGTGGCGGCCGTTGAAACCCCCTTCGCCTCCGTCGGCCAGCAGTGACCGCTCGCATACCTCGATTGCTTATATACTGAATCAACTACCGATATATCAAATCGTCAGTATCGGGTTGCTTCGTGATATCCAGCGTCGCCACTGTTGTACCCGCGACAGTCGGTGGCCGCACAACTGCACCCAGAAGTTCACTTCTGTCGAGAAACGAGAGGCGTCAGGCGTGACTGCCGGTCTCGGCGCGCTCGCGAATGATGTCTTCCAGCTCTTCGGAGTCGTTGATGCTGTCGATCTCTTCGCGTTCGATGAGCGCCGTGCCTTCGACCGACTTCTGGCGAGCGCGGTCGACGACGTACACCGACCGCGTTCGCGTGACCTCCCCGACCGAGGACATGATACGGGCGCGTTTCTCTGCCGTGCGGTTGAAATCCGAGTGGCCAGTCAACATCTTCCGCTCGCGGGACTCGTCCTCGCTGACGGCCTTAAACGGCGCACGCAGTGTCGGATGTACCTCGAATCCGACTCGGGTAAGTACTGTGATCAGGTGTGCGTCGTCGGGGTCGGCCTCGGGTTCGTCGGGGTCGTCGATATCGTCGCGCACTTCGTCGGCCCCCTCGAGCACGTCGACGGGGGTGGCGAGCGGCTCGTCGAAGATGTCTTCGAGTTCGGCGGCAACCTCGACGCTCGCGTTCATGCCGTCTTCGTACTTCGAGACGGTGCGCCGGGAGACGCCGAGTTCGTTGGCGAGTTTGCCCAGCGACATTTCCTCGCTCGACCGGATATCCGACAGCAGGTCACCATCGATGTTGACGTAGAGGCCGCCCGGTGCGGCGTAGATAAGCGGCGGTACCTCCTCGATGAACAGATCCATCGCGGTGTCCGGCGAGAAGACAGGCACGCCGTGGCGGAAGTAGACGACGCCGGGTTTCAGCTCCTCGTTGCGGGTGCGAAGGCCGATGACAATCGGCGTCGCGTCGAGATACTCGCCGAGGCGGCGCATCTCGGCGCCTGTGTAGCCGTCGAAGGCGTCGATGTTGGCGAGCAGTTTCAACAGCAGTACGTCATCACCGCGTCGTGCTGCGATATCGAAGCTCTTCGGCCGGATGGCACACCGGTCGCTCACCGTGAAGCCAGCGTCCTCGAGCATCGCGGTGATGTTGCCGACCAGTGCAGACCGGGACATAGAGGTATGTAAGCGTTTCGCCGGTTAAAGGTGTTTCCCCGGTTCAAACCGGCGTCATCGGGCGGTTGTGCGGCCGCTCTGCGGGGTCAAACGTCCGACATTGACACCAACCGAAACCCCGTTACGCTGCCGCATCCTACCCGGGGTAGTGACCGTCATCGGGCTCGACGACACCGACTCCCGCGAGCGCGGGATGTGCACGACGTACGTCGCCGACGCCGTCGCACGGCGACTCGCCGATAGCGGCGCGTCCGTCGAGCGGGTGCTCCTCATTCGATGCAATCCCGCAGTCGAGCACAAGACGCGAGGCAACGCCGCCCTAGCGATTCACACCGACGCAGCGCCTGACGCCGCCCTCGAAACCGCGAGCGCCGTCATCGACGAGGCTGCTGAGACGGCTGACGACCGCACGAATCCCGGCTTGGTCGTCGCTCCCGGTGCTCCCGACGCCGTCCCGGAGCCGGTCGCGGCGTTCGCCCGTCAGGCAGTTCAGGGCCACCTCACTCGCGAGACGGCCCGAGAGCGCATTGACGATGCCGGATTCCACGCTCGGGGCTGGAAGAACGGACGCGGCGTCATCGGTGCGCTCGCCGCCGTTGGCGCCTGGAGCGCCTTCCAGGAGTGGACGTACGAACACATCACCTACCGTACTCCGGAGCGGTGGGGAACCGACCGAGACGTGGATTTCGACTCGGTTTTCGAGGCGGCTGACGCCCACTATCCGACAGTGTGGGACACGGTCGATAGAGCCAGCGGCGAAGCGGTCTGTGTGCCCCGAACACCTGGGCCCGTTCTCTTCGGTATTCGCGGTGACGACGCCACTGCCTGTCGTGCGGTCGCCGACCGTACCGAGAGCGAACCCGTCGACTGCGCCCGAACGTTCTTTACGAACCAGGGCACCGACGGACACCTTCGTGAGGGGAGCGTTTCGACTGCACGCGACGGCTATTCGTATTCCCTCAACGGTACGGTGTCATCCGACCCGGAGACCCGTCGCGGCGGCCACGTATTTTTCCAGTTGCGCGACGACGATGAGACGCTTCAGTGTGCGGCCTTCGAGCCGACGAAGCGGTTCCGAGACCGGGTGCGGAGCCTCCGTGAGGGTGACCGTCTCACCGTCTGTGGCGAGGTGTCCGACGGCACCCTCAAACTGGAGAAGTTTGCCGTCCGGAAGCTGAATCGCACGGAGTACGTGACGCCGACGTGTGCGGAGTGTGAACGGACGATGGAGTCCGCCGGTCGCGGGCAGGGCTATCGGTGTCGAGATTGCGGAACGACCGCCGACGGTCGCGTCGAGCGGACGCTTGACCGTGACCTCACAGGTGGCTGGTACGAGGTGCCTCCGCGGGCGCGTCGACACATCGCGAAACCGCTCGTGAGGGGCGGGTTCGACGCCATAACGCATCCCGAATCGTGACTGTGGTGTGTGAACGTTCGGCAGTATTTATTACGGATCGGTGATACATCGATATATGGCGAGCAGTTCAGCCAGTCGGGAGCGCATCGTCTGTTCGGCCTGTAAGCTGCCGTTCTACGCCGACGAGGAAACCTGTCCGTACTGCGGTGGGGACGTCGCAGAGGAGGGGGAGTCCCCCGCCGACGAGGGTGAGTTCGTGTTCGGCGGCCCCGGCGAAGATGAGAGACCGCGAACCACGTGTCCCACGTGTGGCCTTCCCCACTACGAGGATGCAGACGGCTGTCCGTACTGTTCGTACGCCGGGGGCGGACGGGCCACAGCACCGTCGGCGAGTAAGGAACCCGCGAGTCCAGAGCCCAGCGCCGACGAGCGAACCAGCCTGTTCGGCCGGCTCAAAAGCGCACTCGGCTTCTGAGTCCGCTCGGTCAGCCTTTCAACCCACTCCCCGACAGCGGCACGACCACGTCGTCGTCGGGGTCGATGATGCCCTGTTCGCGATACTCACGCAATGCGGCGGGTGCGACGGCACAGGTCGGTTCCGTGTAAAAGCCGGCGGCGTGCAGCGTCTCGAGCTCCGTCGCGACCGCCTCCTTCGAGAGGGCGATGGCGTCGCCATCCGTCGCCTCGATCGCATCGAGAATCTGCTGTTTCTGGATGGGGTCGCGAATCTGGATGCCATCGGCGACGGTGTTGTCACCGGCCATGGCTGACTCGCCGTGTAGCTCCGCCGCGATTGGTGCATAGCCGGCGGCCTGCGCGCCGAGGAGTGTCGGCAGGCTGTCGATCCACCCCGCCTCCCGGAGTGCGTGAAAGCCACGGTACGCGCCGAGGAACATCGTCCCGTGGCCGAGCGGCATCACGACGGCATCCGGCACCGACCAGTCCCGCTGGTGGGCGATTTCGCACGCCATCGTCGCCGTGCCCGCGAAGAAGGCGGGGCTCCACGCGTGGCTGGCGTACCAGGCGTCGCCCGTCTTGACGGCCTCGATGCAGGCGTCGGTCACGTCCTCGCGGCTCCCCTCGACGCGGACGACGTCTGCCCCGGCCCGGCGGATGGCCTTCACCTTCGATTCCTTGACGCCTGCGGGGACGTAGATTTCCGCTGAAATCCCGGCTCGCGCCGCGTACGTGGCGATGGCCGCGCCGGCGTTGCCCGACGAATCCTCGACGACCCGCTCGGCACCGACCTCGACGGCGCGTGAAAGCGTCGTCGTCGCGCCGCGGTCTTTGAACGACCCCGTCGGAAAGACGTACTCCAGTTTGAACGAGGCGTCCCACGTCGGCGCGTCGATGAGCGGGGTGTACCCTTCGCCGAGGGTGACGTGGCGGTCGACGGGGAGGAACTCCTCGAAGGCCCACAGCCCCTCGCGGGGGTCGATATCGGCTTCAGTCGGGTCGTCTGCTGCCGGGAGTGGTTGGGCGGCGAACCGAAGCGGTGACCCGCACTCACACCGCCACCGGTCGTCGTACGTCCGTCCGCAGTCCGGACAGCGAAGGCTCATACCGGAGCGACGGGCGCCGCTGGCGTGTTGGTTTCGGTGGCTGGCGAGCAGGCGGAACGTCGGCGCCGACGGCGGTGTTCCGCGCTCCCGCCAAGACCAGCCGTCGGCTGTCGGTCAGCGCACGGGCTGTCTGATTGCGTTTTCAGTGATAAACCGTCGGGCGGAGGGTGCGCTCGAAACCCAGTTAGAACGTGTCGATGTCCGTCCCCAGCGAACAGATATATTCGCCGGTCGCGACCTGCGGAAGCCGGCGGTGCCGCCAGAAGATACCATCCGAGTTGGCGGTGACCTCGTCCTTGACCGTGCCGAAGGGGTCGGTGATTTCGAACAGCGTGTCGCCGCGGGCGACCTCGTCCCCGAGCTCGACCGCGAACGAGACGAGGCCGCCAGAAGGGGCGCCGTACTGCTCGAAGCCGGTTGCCCGGGTCTGCGGCACCGGCTCGATGTCGCCGTCGAGGAAGCCGTAGTGGTGGAGGACGTTGAAGACGCCCTTGACTCCTTTCTGAATCGACTCCTCGTCCCAGCCGACGGCACCGCCGAGTTCGGGGTCGATGGTCGGAATACCCTCATCGGGTGCGGCGCGGGCGAGCTGGCCGTCCGGCCCTTTCTGGTCGAGGATGTGCCCGCAGCCGAACACCTTCGCCAGCTGGAGGCAGTCCCGGTGGAGTCGATGTCTCGGGCCACAACGCACACGCGTTTCGTTTATCATACACGAGGTCGACCCCTGATGGAGGTCGAGCACGAGGTCGGCCCGGCTTGCGGCCTCGAAGGTGGCCGCCGCAATGCGTTCGGAGGCGGTGCCCGACGTGTCGCCGGGGTATGTCCGATTGAGCTTCGTATCGTCTATTGGGTTGCGGTGTTCGGCGACCTGGAAGCCGTAGTAGTTGACGATGCCGACGATGAGGATCTCGCCGGCGATGTCGGTTGGGTCGAGTTGCGGAACGAGTCGCTGGACGACCCCGAGGCCGTTGAGTTCGTCCCCGTCCGAGACGGCCTGGATGTAGAGTGTCTTCCCGTCGCGGGCACCGTTGACGACCGCGACCGGAAGACCCACCTCGGAACCGTCACGTGCCTCGCCGACCGACAGTCGCCCCGTGTCCATCTCACCGGGGGCTGCGTTCGCCGTGCCGAGGGTAGTCATTACTACCAATCGTCTCCCGGGTGTTCTTAGGCCTACTGATACCCGCCGGCTTTTCCGTCTGTTCACACGATGCAGGAGCGGATTTCCGCGCTGAATCTGAACGGCTTATGTATCCGCCGCCGCTAGTCGGCCTGTGTCCGCCGACAGCCCCGATCGACCCGGTGTCGCCGCCATCGTCGCCGAACTGGAGGTGCGACGCCACGTCCGCACCGCCGTCGTCGTCGGCGTCGTGTTCGCACTGGCGGTGTTCGTCCTCTTTGCGTACCTTCCGGGCACCGACGAGTCGCTCCTCTACTGGACGGGCCTGACGTTCGTGCTCGCCTCCGCGGTCGTCGGCCTCGTGGCCACGGTGCTCGTCGGTCACGCGGCGTATCGCCGAACGCTAGAGGTCAACGACATCGACCCCGGACGCCGCTCGCCGACGACGCTCGCCATCGCGTTCGGCCTGCTCGGCTGGGTGCTCGTCCCGGTGGTCGTGACGCTCGCCTTCGAGCGCCCGAACGAGGGCTTTCGGCTCGTCGTCGCGCTTCTCACGAGCGGCTTCGTCGTCCTCGTCGTCGGCGCTCTGGGGCTGAAACTTACGACAGCACTGTCGCTGACCCACGAGTGGCGCCCGTTCGATGCCGCCGTCGGGGCGGTCGCCTATACCGCACTCGTCGCCGGGCCGGCACTCGGCTGTCCTTCGGGTGGGTTCTGTCTCGGAACGCCGAACACGCTGGTCGCCGCGACCGTGGGCGTCGACCCGGCCGCTGTCGCGCCCGCATACGCGCTTGTCGCGCTCGGTGGGGGCTTGCTCGTCGGTATCGCGCTGGGATTCCGGTCGGTGACGCCGCCGAACGCGTTCTTCGCCGGTATCGTCGCGACGGTTGCCACACTTCCGGTTGTCGCGGCAGCCACCGGTTCCCCCGAAACCGTCCGGTCGACGGCGCTGTATCTCCCGATTCTTTTGGGTGGCGTTGCCGCGCTCGGAAGCGCTATCGTCGTCGCTGTCCGCGACGCATCGGACGCCGAGTGACCGTTCGTCCACCGAAACCGGGCCGCTGCGTCTCGCTTACGCGAACGATAACCCTTTTCTCCCGGGCATAGAAATCAGTAGCACATGTCCGACGAGCTCAAGAAAGGGCTGGAGGGTGTCCTAGTCGCCGAGTCGTCGCTGAGCTATATCGACGGCGACGAGGGCAAACTGGTTTACCGTGGCTACACGATCGACGATCTCGCACGAAACGCGAGTTTCGAGGAAGTCGTCTACCTGCTGTGGCACGGCGAACTGCCGACCGCCGACGAACTCGAGGCGTTCAAAGCATCGATGGCCGAGGAACGGCATCTCGACGACGGCGTCCACCGACTCGTCCGCGACCTCGCGGAAGCCGACGAGGAGCCGATGGCCGCACTGCGCACGATCGTCTCGAATCTCTCGGCGTACGACCCCGACACCGGCGTCGACCCGACCGACGAGGATGCGAACCTCCGGAAGGGTCGCCGTATCATCGCGAAGATTCCGACCGCGCTGGCGGCGTTCTCCCGTATCCGAAACGGCAACGACCCCGTCGAACCCGATGCTGACCTCGACCACGCCGCGAATTTCCTGTACATGCTCAACGACGAGGTGCCGGGCGATGTCCTCGCCGAGACGTTCGACATGGCACTCGTGTTGCATGCAGACCACGGCCTGAACGCGTCGACGTTCTCCGCGATGGTCACGTCCTCGACGCTCGCTGACCTGCACGCCTCCGTCACTTCGGCGGTCGGTGCGCTCTCCGGTAGCCTCCACGGCGGCGCCAACCAGGACGTCATGGAGATGCTCAAAGAGGTCGACGACTCCGACAAAGACCCCCTGCAGTGGGTCACCGACGCTCTCGAAAACGGCCGCCGAGTCCCCGGGTTCGGGCACCGCGTATACAACGTCAAAGACCCCCGTGCCCGCATTCTCTCGGAGAAATCCAAGGCACTCGGCGAAGCCGGCGACATGAAGTGGTACGAATACTCCCGTACCATCGAGGATTACCTGACCGAACAGAAGGGCCTGGCGCCGAACGTGGACTTCTACTCGGCGTCGACGTACTACCAGATGGGCATCCCGGTCGACATCTACACGCCCATCTTCGCAATGAGCCGCGTCGGCGGCTGGATTGCCCACGTCCTCGAACAGTACGACGACAACCGACTGATTCGGCCGCGTGCCCGCTACGTTGGCCCGAACGACCAGACGGTCACGCCGATCGACGAACGGTAACCGCTCGTTCTCCGACCTCTTCCAGCAGCTCCGCAGAGCAGTCTTCTGACGACCTCGCCGACGCCGGCCGTGTAAGACGAGCCTCCCGACTCCGCTGACCGGTGGGGCTTTCCGTTGCCGGCGTGTAGTTCGAGCCAATGACTGAGGAGTACGGTCTGCTCGAAGTTGAGGACGACGAGCAGCCCGGTGACGAGTGGGAGGAACTCGATGTCGCCGACACGGAAGCCGACCGCATCGCCCGTCGGCAAGACCGCGAGTTCCTCGAGTTCCGCAAGCGCATCAAGAACACCGAACAGTTCAAAGTCGAAGCGTCGGTGTTCGACGACGCGACTCTTGGTGCACTCTACAAGCTCGTTCAGGACGGCTACATCGATGCCTTCGGCGGCCCGATTTCGACCGGCAAGGAAGCGAACGTCTACACCGCTTTGGCGCCGGACGGCGAGGTGGCGGTGAAAGTGTACCGCATCAACGCCTCCGACTTCCGGCAGATGCGTCCGTATCTCGACGGCGACCCGCGGTTCGAGGGCATCGGCTCCGACAAGAAGAAAGTCGTCGTCGCGTGGACGAAAAAGGAGTTCGCGAACCTCGAACGCGCACGTAAGGGTGGGGTTCGCGTCCCTCACCCCATCGCCGTCGAACGGAACGTCCTCGTGATGGAGTATCTCGGTGGCGACACACAGCGCGCCCAGCGGCTCAACGAAGTCCACGTCGAGAACCCCGAAACCGCCTTCGAGGTCGTCCGAGAGTACACCCGCCGGCTGTATCGGGCGGGCCTCGTTCACGGCGATCTCTCGGAGTACAACATCGTCGTCCACGACGGCGAGCTCTGCTTTCTCGACCTCGGCCAGGCTGTCACCGTTCATCACCCGAACAGCCGGGAGTTCTTAGAGCGGGACTGTCACAACGTCGCGGCGTTCTTCCGGCGGCAGGGTGTCGACGTGAGCGACGCCGAACTGCTCGACTACGTCACCGAACCGGAGCCGCTTCCCTCCGGCGAGTAATCAGGTGTCGTACGCGTGGGCTTCGAGCGTCTCCATCGGGACGGTGTCCAGCACTGATTCGTTCGTCGCCGCCAGGATGACCGGCGGGACGGTCGTCTCCGGAATGTGTCGATCCCGGACGGCTTCCAGCGTTTCGACCCATCGCGGCACGCAGAGACACCAGCGGTCGCCGGGCTCCAGGCCGGGAAACTGAAGCTCCGGCCGCGGTGTCACGAGGTCGTTGCCGCGCTCTTTGCTGAACTCGAGGAACTCGTCGGTCATGACTGCACAGAGTTCGTGGCGGCCCATGTCCTGGTCGTGACACGAGCAGTGGCCATCGCGTTCGAAGCCGGTCATTGGGTCGGTGCTGCACGGCTCGAGCTCGCCGCCGAGGACGTTCCGTTCGGGCATACCTGGTGGTCGGACGCCGACCCCAAAAGCCCGGCCGTCCGAACCTGCCCGAGGCTTCTTTTCGGAGGCGCCGGTAGCGTCGTCTATGCAGATCGGAATCCTCTCTGACACCCACGACAACGTCCCGGCCACCCAGGCTGCGATGGACATCTTCGAGGACGTCGGCTGCGAGGTCGTCATCCACTGCGGTGATTTCGTCGCGCCGCCGCTCGTTCGGCATCTGGAACGGGACGGAATCGACGTTCACGCTGTCCGTGGCAACAACGATGGCGAGCGTGAGGGCCTCCTCTCGGCGTTCGAAACGCTGGAAGGTGGCGCGCTTCACGGCCGCTTCGCGGAACTGACGCTTGACGGCCGCGAGTTCGCGGTGCTCCACGGCGAGGAGAAACCCATCATCGAATCGCTGCTGGAAAGCAGCGAGTACGACTACGTCGTCCACGGCCACTGGCACGTCCGAGAACACCGCGAAGAAGGCGGGACGACGCTCGTCAACCCCGGAGCCCATTTCCCGACGGTGCCGAACGAACACCGCACGGTGGCCGTTGTGGATACGGACAGCGATACCGTCGCGTTCCACGACGTGACCGAGATGCCATGAGCGTCGAGGTTCGCGACGCGACGACGGACGACACGGACGACATCGTCGACGTCGCCCGAGATTCGTGGTATGCAGCGTACGGTGGGTTCCTGAAGCCGGAGACAATCGAGCAAGCGCTCGGGGAATACTACGATCCAGACCTCCTCGAAACCGCGGTCGAACACGATGACATCGCATTCTACATTGCGGAAGCCGACGGCGAAATTGTCGGCTTCGCCAGCGCCGAACAGACGTGGTCTGACGAGGTGGAACTCCACACCATCTACGTCCATCCAGACCGGTGGGGAGAGGGGGTCGGCTCGGCGCTGTTCGAGCGCGTCGAGAACTGGGCACGCGAGCAGGGCGTCGACCGCATCGTCTGTGCCGCCTTCTCCGACAACGCCGTCGGAATCGGCTTCTTCGAGGCGACTGGCTTCCGCCGCGGCACCGAAGCGAAGGGCGAAGTGGCGGGAGAGTTCCACCCCGAACACGAGTTCGAATACGAGCTGTAGCGGCGCCGAATGCGGTGATGTGTGGGGGTTGTGTGCGTGCCCCTCTGCGAACGCTTAAACCGCTTCATGACGAACTAGCGGTATGAAACACGTTACAGTCCCGGACGACCGTATTGGCGTCCTTATCGGTGAAGGGGGTGAGACGATGCGAGAGATCGAATCCCGCGCCGAAGTTCGTCTGGATATCGACTCGGAGACGGGATCGGTGAAAGTAGAGACCGTCGGCGACCCGATTCTCGGCCTGAAAGGCCCGGACATCGTGAAGGCGATCGGCCGCGGCTTCGCGCCCGAAGACGCGATGCGACTCCTCGATGACGATATGCAGCTGTTCGATCTCGTCGACATCGACTCAGCCACGCGGAACAAGAACGACCTCCAAAGACAGAAGGGCCGACTCATCGGCGAGAGCGGTCGCACGCGCGAACTGATGGAGGAACTCAGTGGTGCTGACGTCGTCATCTACGGTACGACGCTCGGTATCATCGGTTCCCCCGAACAGGTTGACACCGTCCGCAGCGCCGCCGAGATGATCCTCGACGGTGCGCCTCACGGCGCCGTCTACTCGTTCCTCGAGCGACGCCACAACGAGATGAAGGCAAACGACATCGAATACCACCAGTTCACCGGCTGAATCGACGTTTTAGAACGGCGCGTCGACGTCGCTGACGCTCGATTTTTGCTCCGCCCCTGCCTCCGTAGCCTCGGCCGGGTCGGCGTTGAGCGTCTCCGCGAGTTCGCCCCGTTCTTCGAGCTCCGCGAGAATGTCGCTGCCGCCGACGAACTCACCGTCCACGAACGTCTGGGGGATGGTCTCCCAGCCGCTTTCTTCGTCGAGCGCATCGCGGAAGGCCTCTAAGTTCTGCAGCGTGTCGACGACTTCGACGTCGTCGCGGTACTTCTGGATGAGGCCGAGCGCGCGCTTCGAGTAGCCACACTGCGGCATCAGCTCGTCACCCTTCATGAAGAGGACGATTTCGTTGTTCTCGATTGCCTCGGCCATGCGAGCCTGTACCTCCTCGTCGTCCAGTTCCGGAGCGTTCGGGTCGAAAGTCATCGTACTACAGATATTCGCCCGCGCCAATAGGTGTTGGGCCGGTCGCTTACCGTTCGGTGAGCATATCGGCCGCCTTCTCGGCGATCATCATCGTCGGCGCGTTCGTGTTCCCGCCGATGAGCGTGGGCATTACGGACGCGTCGGCGACTCGAAGGCCGTCGACGCCATGCACACGGAGTTCGTCGTCGACGACCGCCATGTCGTCATCGCCCATCTTACACGTCCCGACCGGGTGATAGACGGTGTGTGCCGTCTCGCGGATGTGTTCGGCGATCTCCTCGTCGCTGTCGACGCCTTCGCCGGGCCAGACTTCCTCCCCCCGAACGTCGTCGAAGGGGTCGGCCTGAAGTATCTCACGGCCCCGGCGGACACCCTCGATGAGTACCTCCATGTCGCGGTCGGCGTCGAGGTAGTTCGGGTCGATGGTCGGGTCGTCGAAGGGGTCGGCCGAATCGAGCGTGATGCGACCGCGGCTCTCCGGGCGGAGCTGGGTGGCCCCGAGCGAGAGGCCGTGGCCCTCTTCGGGGTTGTCGAAGCCGTGCCGCATGAAGTACCCCGGCGCGAAGTGAAACTGGAGGTCGGGGGCCGGCAGGTCGTCTGTCGTCCGGAGGAATCCGCCGGTCTCGGCGACGTTCGAGGTGAGTGGCCCACGCTTCAGGACGAAGTATTTCAGCAGGTCACGGATTCGGCCGGCATCATCGAGCGTTCCCGAAAGCTCCGACTCGTAGATAACGAACGTGAACAGGTGGTCCTGGAGATTGCGCCCGACGCCGGGGAGGCCGGTCTGGACTTCGATGTCGTGTTCGGCTAGGTGTTCTGGGTCGCCGACGCCGGAGAGCATGAGCAACTGCGGTGTGTTGACGGCGCCGCCGGAGAGGACGACCTCTTCGATGGCTTCGGAGTGCAACTGCTGGCCGTCCTGTTCGTACTCGACGCCGGTCGCACGGTCACCGTCAAAGCGGACTTCCGTGGCGTGGGCGCCCGTCTCGACGGTGAGGTTCGGGCGGTCGAGCGCCGGCTTCAGGTAGGCGGTCGCGGCGCTGTGGCGTTTGCCCCGCTTTTGGGTCAGATGATAGCGGCCGAGCCCCTCCTGTTCGGCGCCGTTGAAATCATCGTTTCGGGAGTAGCCCGCCTCGACACCCGCTTCGACGAACGTTTCGGAGATGTCGTTCGGCGACCGCGGGTTCGAGACGTGGAGCGGCCCGTCGGTGCCGTGGTACTCCCCGTCACCAGGGGCGAACGTCTCGTTGCGTTTGAAGTACGGCAGGATGTCGTCGTACGACCAGCCGTCGTTGCCCAGCGAGGCCCAGTGGTCGTAGTCGTAGGGGTGGCCCCGAATGTAGATCATCGCGTTGATGGAACTCGACCCACCGAGCGTGCGCCCGCGCGGCCAGTAGAGTTCGCGGTCGTTCATCTCCGATTGGGGCTCGGTGTAATACTCCCAGTCGTAGTCGGTTTTGAAAAGCTCCGGGAACGCCGCCGGGATGTCGATTTCGCGTTTCTCGTCCGGCTCTCCTGCCTCCAGAAGTAGCACGGACGTGTCCGGGTCTTCGGTCAATCGGGCGGCCAGAACACAGCCTGCGGAGCCGGCCCCGACAACGACGTAGTCGTACGCCGCGGTCTTGGTTGCCATTGATAGCCACACTCACGGGTGCCACATAAATCGTTGGACGGCGTCGGAGCCGCCGAAGCGCAGATTGATTACATATATATCTTCGCCCGAACCGGCTCGAAGCCCCATCGGACGCCCTTCTGGTGGTTTTGGCTCTCTCCGTTCAGCAACTTTTATATAGAACCACAGACAATCATTCAGACGACTATGGCACAACAGATGGGCAACCAGCCGATGATTGTTCTCTCGGAGGAGAGCCAGCGCACCTCCGGGCAGGACGCGCAGTCGATGAACATCACCGCCGGCAAGGCGGTCGCCGAGTCCGTACGGACGACACTCGGCCCGAAAGGCATGGACAAGATGCTCGTCGACTCGACGGGCAACGTCGTCGTCACGAACGACGGCGTCACCATCCTCAAAGAGATGGACATCGAGCACCCGGCGGCCAACATGATCGTCGAGGTCGCCGAAACGCAGGAAGAAGAAGTCGGTGACGGGACGACCACCTCCGTCGTCATCGCCGGTGAACTCCTCTCGAAGGCCGAAGACCTCCTCGAACAGGACATCCACGCCACCATCCTCGCACAGGGATACCGACAGGCCGCTGCCGAGGCCAAGGAGATTCTCGGTGACATCGCTATCGATGTCGACGAGGGCGACACCGATATCCTCGAATCCATCGCCGCGACGGCGATGACCGGCAAAGGCGCCGAAGCGTCGAAAGACCTCCTCGCCGAGCGCGTCGTCGACGCCGTGCGCGCGGTCGCCGACGACGGCGATGTCGACACGGACAACATCAAAATCGAGAAGGTCGTCGGCGGTGCCGTCGACGAATCCGAGCTCGTCGAGGGCGTCATCGTGGGCAAAGAGCGCGTCCACGACAACATGCCCTACGCCGCAGAGGACGCCGATATCGCCCTCCTCGACGCGCCCATCGAGGTCAAGGAAACCGAAATCGACGCCGAAGTCAACGTCACTGACCCCGACCAGCTCGAGCAGTTCCTCGAGCAGGAGGAACGGCAGCTCCGCGAGATGGTCGACACGCTCAAAGAGGTCGGCGCAGACGTCGTCTTCTGCCAGAAAGGCATCGACGACATGGCCCAGCATTACCTCGCACAGGAAGGCATCATCGCCGTCCGCCGCGCGAAGAAATCCGATATGAAGGCGCTGGCCCGAGCGACGGGCGGCCGTGTCGTCTCCAACATCGACGACGTCACCGCCGACGACCTCGGCTTCGCCGGCTCCGTCTCCCAGAAAGCCATCGCTGGCGACGAGAAGCTCTTCGTCGAGGACGTCGACGAGGCCCGCGCGGTCACGCTCATCCTCCGCGGCGGCACCGAGCACGTCGTCGACGAGGTTGAACGCGCAATCGAGGACAGTCTCGGCGTCGTCCGCACCACGCTCGAGGAGGGCAAAGTCCTCCCCGGCGGCGGTGCCCCCGAGACCGCGCTCGCCCTCGGCCTGCGTGACTACGCCGACTCCGTCGGTGGCCGCGAGCAGCTCGCTGTCGAAGCGTTCGCCGACGCCGTCGACGTCATCCCGCGCACGCTCGCGGAGAACGCCGGCCTCGACCCCATCGACTCGCTCGTCGACCTCCGCAGCCAGCACGCGGATGGCAACAACGCTGCCGGCCTCGACGCTTACAGCGGCGACGTCATCGACATGGAGGAGGAAGGCGTTGTCGAGCCGCTCCGTGTCAAGACGCAGGCTATCGAGTCCGCGACCGAAGCGGCTGTCATGATCCTCCGCATCGACGATGTCATCGCGGCTGGTGACCTCAAGGGCGGCGGCACCGACCAGAACGACGAGCCTGAAGGCGGCCCCGGTGGCGCGCCCGGCGGCATGGGCGGCGGCATGGGCGGTATGGGCGGCGGCATGGGCGGCATGATGTAAACCCACGTTTTTGCACGCTCCGGCGGTTCGGCGCGTTCCGCGCCGAACACGCCTCACGCGTGGCGGCTTCGCCGCCACGGCATCCGGCGGCGGCCTGTGGCCGCCGCCCGCGGCAAAAACGTGGGGAAAATATGCGCGCGTGCTCCTTTGGCGGCCTCCGGCCGCCTCAGTCCGCGCGCGCTACCGGACGTCGGCGCCGTTCGGCCGTTCCGAGACGCTCCCTCCGGTCGCGTCTCGCGCGCCTCGTCCGGGGAACCGCGAGCGCTTCGCGCTCGCGGATGCTCGCCCCCACCGTCCACTGCTTCCGTTCCGCTTCGCACCGCCTCCCGACCAACGTTTTCTTTTTATTTCCCGTCCAGCGACGGCGCTGTCAGCCGCTCTGATGGCGGCTCTCGCTCGACGTGGATACACTCGATACAGAAACGGCGACGACGCCAGGCCGCCGGGCATCTCGGACAGTGCGCACCCGACCACAGAAACACCCTCTCGGGCACGGCCGGTCGGCTACCCCTACCAGGGTTCGTCTTTCAGGCCGAGCGCGTACGCGATCATGTTCGTCCCGACGTGCAACACCGGCGTGAGAACGAGCACGGCGATGATGACCGGTACGGTGAACGTCGCGAAGAACCACTCGGAGGCGACGAGCGCCGTCAATACCAGGGCGATGACAACGAAATCCAGCTGGTCGATGCCGGGGAGGGAGGCCCCACGCTCACGCCCCGTCCGGCGCTTGAGGAAGGATGCGAGGATGTCGCCGAACATCGCGCCGAACGCGAGCGTAACGGCGACGACGAGTGGGAACTCCGGGACGCCGACGCCGGTGGCGCTCTCGAAGACGGGCTGGGATCGGTCGAGCACTAACGCGACGGCGATACCTGCAGCGGTGCCGAAGGTGGTTCCGTGCCAGGTCTTCCCGTCGCCGAGCACACGCTTGCCGTCCCAGGTTCGGCCGCCGTCGATCGGTCGGCCGCCGCCGGCCAGCACGGCGACGTTGTTCGGGATGTACGCGGGCAACATCGCCCACACGGCGATGACGACCGTCTCGACAACCATACCCGGCCTGCGAACGGTGGCGATAAAAGAGCGGGGGATTCGGGTGTGCTGAGGGGTACGCTCTTTGTCCGCCCGGCCGTATTTGCGACCATGATACCGCCAATCGCTCGGCGGTTCGTCGCCGGTGAGTCGGCCGCGACTGCGATGGAGCACGCACGGCAACTCAACGACGACGACGTCGGGGCGATACTCAATCTGCTCGGGGAACATTACCACGACTCGGCACCCGCAAACGAGGATACCGAGACGTACTGCTCGCTGCTCGCGGAGCTCGGTTCGACCGACCTCGATGCCTGCATCTCGGTCAAGCCCTCACAGCTCGGCCTCGATGTCGGTGACGGGCGCTTCCGGGAGAACCTCGAACGGATTGTCGAGGCCGCCGCCGAACATCAGCAGTTCGTCTGGCTAGATATGGAAGACCACACGACGACCGATGCGACCCTCGATGCCTTCGAAGCGCAGGTACAGACCTATCCCGCGATTGGTCTCTGCCTGCAGGCGAACCTGAAACGCACGCCGGCCGACATCGAGCGGCTCGCCGGACTGCCCGGCAAGGTTCGGTTGGTGAAAGGCGCCTACGAGGAACCGCCTTCCGTCGCGTATACCAACAAGGCGCGCGTGGACGAAGCGTATCGGGACGACCTCGCGTTGGCGTTCCGGGAGTTCGACGCCGGTATCGCCGTCGGCAGCCACGACCCCGCGATGATCTCGCTTGCGGCCGACCTCCACGAGAAGCACGGCACGCCGTACGAAGTGCAGATGCTCATGGGCGTTCGCGAGGACGCCCAGCGGGAACTGGCTGCCGACGGCGTGCCCGTCTACCAGTACGCACCGTACGGCGACCGCTGGCTGCGCTACTTCTACCGGCGTGTTATGGAGCGTAAGGAGAACGCACTGTTCGCGCTCCGGGCCATCGTCAACGGCTAAGTGGGGTCAGTCGTCGGTGCCGTCTTCGGCCCGCGAAACCGGTGATTCCTCGCTAACATC
The DNA here is from genome assembly GCF_047616845.1 of Natronomonas sp. Lineage (GTDB taxonomy): Archaea > Halobacteriota > Halobacteria > Halobacteriales > Haloarculaceae > Natronomonas. The sequence goes on from NZ_JBLGBY010000002.1 coordinate 22,279, forward strand.
GATATGGATACCGCGATCGCGGTTCTCGCCGAAGCCGGCACTGAGGATTCGTGTGAGTGCGTCTTCGACGTTCTCGTCGATCTCGGTGTAATCGTCCGGCGACACCTCGATGACGTAGCCGGTGGTGATGTTCGGCGCGGTCGGCAAGAAGAGCACGTCACGGCCATCGTCGGTCGATTTGCCGGTCTTGAACGCGGTCATCCGCATCCCATTCCACGGCTCCACTTTCACCGGCGTCTGTAGGTCGTCGGGGCCGCTGACGGCCGTTTCGACGGCCATCTTCGAGGCGTTGTACACGACGCGGAGCCCCGGCAGTTGGTTCATGATGCTGTCGAGGCTATCCTCCAGCAGGTCACCGACGGTGGTGCGCATGAGATAGCCCACCGAGAGGACGAGCAGGGCGAACAGCACCAGCGTCACGACCACGCGCACGAGGACGGGTTGTCCCTGGAGGGCGTTGCTCAAGACGGGGAGGTTCGCGATCGACTGATAGATGAACGCGACGACGTACGCCGTTACGAGGAGGGGGACGAGGACGATAAGTCCACTCGCAATGTCACGTTTCCACGAGGACGGCAGCATTCGTTCGTACATTTACCTGCCGTGTATTCAGGGCTTCGACCGACAGGCGCCCTCACAGCCGAACCGGAGCGGGAGCCACGTCCGCCCGTCAGTCCGTCTGTACGCTTCCACGTTCTGCGAGCATCGAGGCCGCCCGCTCCGCCCAGCCGCCGAAATGGAAGCACCCGACGACGACGAGCGCCATCCAGACGTACGTGAGGCCGATACCGACGTAAGCCCCGACGGCACCGTAGCCGAGGACGACACCGACCACGTAGGTGAACCCCAGCATGAAAAGCAGCATCCCCGACGTGCGGGCGACGAACGGCACGCGGGTTTCGCTGGCGCCCGCGAACGCGCCCTGCAGGACGGAGAACGTCACCAGGAACACCGCCGTCAGGCCGTACACGCGGGCGAAATCGGTTGCTGCAGCGACGGTTGCGATGTCGTCTGTGAACAACGCGACGAGCGGTTCGGCGGCGGCCGCGAGGACGACACCGAACGTGCCGACCGTCAGTACCCCGAGGCCGACGGTCGCCCAACCTTGGAACCGGGCCAACTCGGCGTCGCCTTCGCCGAGCGACTGCCCGACGATGATGCTTGCCCCGACGTTGAACCCGCGTGACAGTGGCCCCGTGACCTGCTGGTAGAGCCGGCGGCCGATATGGAAGCCGGCGTTGACCTCCGTTCCGAAGCCGAGCAGGATGGCGTTCAGCGGGAACTCCGCGAGCGTCGAGACGAGCCCTTCGGCGACCGACGGGGCGCTGACCTGTACCAGCTGCTTCGTGATGACGAGGTCGGTGGGGCGAGCAAGACCGGCATCGGCCCACCCCGTCGCGAGTGCGCCCACGAGCACGAGCGCGGTGAAGACGTTCGCGCCGGCCGTCGCGATGCCGACGCCGACGATGGAGAGCCGCGGCGCGCCGAGCAGGCCGAGGCCGAGGGTGAATGAGCCAGCGATATTGAGGCCATTGGCGACGATATTGACGTACATCGGTGTCCGCGTATCGCCGGTTCCCTGGAGTGCGCGCGCGGCGATGAGCGCGACGTGGCGTGCCGGGGCCGTCACCAGTACGATGGCGAGATACGTGCCGCCGAGTCGAGCGACTTCCGCCGGCGCGCCGAGCAAGGCGATTGCCTCTTCTCCGAGGAGGACGCCGAAGACGGCGAACGGGACGCCGATGAGTGCCCCGAGGACGAGCGCCTGTGAGATCGCCTCGTTGCGGTTGGCGGTCGCGCGGCTGCCCGTATCCTGTGAGGACAGCGCAATCGCGCCGCTGCCCATCCCGAGGCCGACCCAGAGCGGGAAACGAGCATACAGGTCTGCGAGGCCGATCGCGGCGACCGCGACGGGGGAGAACAACGCGGTGACGAGGATGTCGACGGTGCGCATCAGTGTCCGGGTGGTCTGTTCGACCATCACCGGCCACGAAAGCGAGAGGACGCGACGCCATACCGACACGAGCCGCTCACGCATCGGTCGGTGTTCTCCCTGCGCCGATTTGACCCTTCTTGTATCGGCGAGTCGAACAGGGTGTATGGACGCCTTCGTCTACGGCACGCTCCGTGACCCAGCGCGTGCCCGCGAGCTGCTCGGCCACGCCGATTTCGGCCCTGACGTACGGCTGGTCGGCCTCCAGCGAGTCGAAGGGGAGTACCCGACGCTGGCGCCGGGCGGTGAAACCGACGGCCGAGTGCTGCGGCTCACCGGCGACGACCTCGCGGCGCTTGACGCCTACGAAGGGGTCGACCGGGGACTCTACGTCCGCGTCCGGATTCCGGCCGACGACGGCGCCCTCTGGACGTACGTCGGCCGGGACGCCCTCGGCGTGGACATCGAGTGGCCCGGTGACGGCTCCTTCGAAGCGCGCGTCAGGCGATACGTCAAGGGGAACGACGTGCGCGTGGAGCTGTCGTAGCGAACAGGCGGAACATGTAGCTCAGATTCGACAGCCCGTGTTCCGCATCGCGGAAGGGATCCGCTTGCAACCGCCTCGGCGGACTGCCATCGCTTGTCAGGTCACGGGCCGTCTGGACTCGTCTTGATATATAAAACCGAGCAGGCGTCGGAGTCGAAATCAGAACGAGACGTTCGTCTCCATGCCATCGGTCGCTTCCTCGAGGCCGTCGTCCATCACGTCGGCGGTAAGCTGTCCGGTCAGGTCGGCGTCACCGAGAGCGTCTTCGAACTCGCTCCGGAAGCGGTCGCTGACGCGCTGGATTTCCGCTCGGGTTTCGAGCACGCGGCGATAGCGACGCACCGTCGAGGGTGTCACGTCGAGTCGGGTCGCTATCTCGTCGACTGGTTCGTCCGCTTCCAGTTGCGCTTCGAGCTCGTCCAACTCGAACGGCGCGTCCGTATCCGTCTCACGGACGAGATGGAGGTCGAGCCGGGCGTCGAACACCTCGTCCGCCGAGATATCGAGCGTATCGGCAAGCGAAGCATCGCCGCCCCCGTGATAGAACTCCATGACGAGCGTCGTGAGTTCCTCGTCGGATAACGTGGTGGTGAACTCGAAGCGCTCGCGCATGCTGGCGACAACCTCAGCGAGGCGCTCCGGGGAGTCCTCCCGCTCGGCCAGCGAGCCACGGGCTTCGGCCTGCTGTTCCGTGACGGTCTCTTCGTCGGTCACGTCGACGAAGATATCCCTGAGAGCCTCGGTTCGTTCGTCCATGTGGACATCGTAGTACCACCCCTATGCATATATATCTGTACTCGCTGTGCCGGCAAGCGACACAATCAAGGCGGTTGATGCGGACTGGCGCCCATGAGCAGTACCTCGACAGCCGACGTCGACCTCGTCGGTGAGGAGATGGCACTGAACGTCGCACGAACGGCGCTTTTCGCAGCGCTCATGGGCGCGTTCGCGTACGTGTCCTTCCCGTATCCCCTCTCCCCGGCCCCGATTACGCTACAGGTGCTCGGGGTCTTCCTCGCCGGATTGATGCTCGGCCCGGTGTGGGGCGGCGCGGCGATGGTGTTGTACCTCCTCGCGGGCGCGCTCGGTGCCCCCGTCTTCTCGATGGGTACCGCTGGTATCGGTGAATTGCTTGGCCCGACCGGTGGATACCTGTTTTCGTACCCGATTGCGGCGGCTCTCGCCGGCGTCATCGCCCACGGCGGACTCGGGATGCGGCCGCTGGCTGATGCGTCCACCACCCGACTCGTCGGCGCGATGTCCGCGGCCGTCCTCGTCATCTACGGACTCGGCGTGCCGTTCCTCTGGTACAACCTCGACATGACGCTCCGAACCGCGGTCGTCACCGGCGCGGTCGTGTTCGTTCCCGCGGAAGCGGTGAAGATGGCGGCTGCGATCGGCATCATCCGGAGTGACGCGATTCGCGCCGAATGATAACCGTCCGCGACCTCGTCCACCGATACGGCGAGACAGCCGCCCTCGACGGCGTTTCGCTCACGCTCGACGACGGCGAGTTCGTCATCATCGCGGGCGCTAACGGCTCCGGCAAGACCACGCTCGTCCGGCATTTCAACGGCCTCCTCGCGCCGGACGAGGGCGAGATTCTGGTCGACGGCCGCTCGGTCGCGGCGAACCCGGTCGCGGCTCGAACGACTGTTGGCATGGTGTTTCAACACCCACGGGACTGTTTCGTCGCCGCGACAGTCGGCGCCGACGTCGCATTCGGCCCGGAGAACCTCGGGCTTCCACGCGCCGAAATCGACGACCGAGTCTCGACGGCGCTCGAGGCGGTCGATATGGCGGGCCGACGCGAGGATCGAATCGATACCCTCTCCGGCGGCGAACAGGCACGGGTCGCAATCGCGGGCGCGCTCGCGATGGAACCCGACCACCTCGTGCTCGACGAACCGTTCGCCGGCCTCGATTGGCCCGCCAGAAACGCGGTGCTCGAACACCTCGATGACCTGTCGGCGAACGGAACGGGTATCATCGTCGTCACGCACGACCTCCGAGACGTCCTTGAGCGTGCCGACCGCGTTATCGCGCTCGTCGACGGCCGAATCGCCATCGATGACGCACCATCAGCCGTCGGTGACCGCCTCGCTGCGGTCGACGTTCGGCCGTGCTGACGTACGAGCCGGGGTCGTCGCCGGCCCATCGTCTCGACCCGCGGTCGAAACTCGCTGTCCAGTTGGCGTTCGCGGTGGCCGCCTTCGCTTACACGACGCCGCGGGGGCTGGCCGTCCTGACCGTGTTTACGCTGGGTGTCCTCGCAGTGGCAAAGACGGTGCCACAGCGCGTCCTCTGGGAGTACCGCTTCGTCTTCCCGTTCCTGCTTGCGGCGCCCATACTCGACGGCGTTACGTGGGGGGCGCCGTGGTTCGTCATCGAGGACGCGATTGCGCCGCTTCTGGCTGGCTGGCGCGTCCTGCTCGTGTTGCTCGTGGCGGCCGCCTACGTCAGAACGACGCCGGTGCGGGAGTCTCGGGCGGCTGTCCAGCGGCTCATCCCGGGCAACCCCGGGCAGTTCCTCGGGATGGGAGTCGCGTTCGTCTTTCGGCTGCTGCCCGTCCTGCTGTCCGATATTGCCCGGATTCGGGACGTGCACAAGGCACGACTGGGAACCGAACGGTCGGTTTCCGACCGGATGCAGTTTCTCACGATTGCGGCGTTCAACCGAGCGTTCGACCGTGCAGACCGCTTCGCGCTCGCGTTGCAGGCCCGGTGTTTCTCGTGGAACCCGACGCTTCCGGCGTTGCGCCTCTCGCGGCTCGACGCGGTAGCGTTCGTCGTCGCCGCGGCACTCCTTGGGGCTGCCCTGATTTCGGCCGTTTAATCGGCCGACCCGACGCGAATATTTGCTGTCCAGCGACCGTCTCGCGACTTTGTGTAACAAAACTTAAGCGGATACGCTACCCCGTCTTTCCGTATGCTACCGGCACTTCCGCTACAGGCAGGGAGTGAGGCCACTCGCGAGACGTTCTGGCTCATCGGGCCAGTCCAGAAGGTGGTCTTCTACTTCCTGGCGACCCTGACGATTCTCGTCACCGCTATCGGCATCTATCAGCGCTTCGCGCGCTACGCCGACGGCACCGACGACTGGTTCGACCGTCTCGATGACCTCCCGAACCGCGTCGTCAGCGCGGCCAAGGTCGTCGCCTCGAACGAGAAACAGTTCAACCGCGACCTGGTCGGCGGCCTGATGCACGCGTTCATCCTCTGGGGCTTCCTGACGCTGCTCATCGCGACAACCATCCTGTTCATCGACATGGACATCTACCGGATCGCGACGGGCGATTCCTTCTGGGTCGGTGACTTCTATCTCTCCTACCAGCTGGTCACCGACGCACTCGGCCTCCTGTTCATCATCGGGCTCGGCGTCGCGCTGTGGCGGCGCTACGTCACCCGCAACGACCGTCTGTGGGGCAAACACACGAACTGGGAGGACGCCTTCCTCGTGTGGTCGCTGTTCCTCATCGGCATCGGCGGCTTCCTGCTTGAGGGACTCCGCATCCTCGGCACCGGCACCGGCGAGTCCGTCAGTTTCGCCGGGACAGCGGTCGCGCTCGGCCTCGGAGGTATCGGCATGGACGCCTCGATGGCCCAGGCCGTCTACCCGCTTGCCTGGTGGTCACACACCCTGCTCGCGTTCGTCTTCATTGCCTCGATCCCGTACGCCAAGCCGTTCCACATGGTTTCGTCGTTCGCCAACATCGTCGCCCGCGACGAGAAGGCCGGCGCACGCCTTCCGGGCGTTCCCTCCGACCTCGATGCGACGAACGCCGAATCCATCGACGACTTCTCCTGGAAAGAGATGCTCGACCAGGACGCCTGTACGAAATGCGGCCGGTGTTCCTCGGTCTGTCCCGCGAACGCCTCCGGTCGCCCGCTCGACCCGCGTGACGTCATCCTCGACCTCAAGGAGTACCGCGAATCACTCGACGCCGGCGGTGAAACGAAGGATATCATCGCCGACGGTGGCGTTATCGACACGAAGACGATGGAGTCCTGTATGGCCTGTATGGCCTGCATGGACGCCTGCCCGGTCGAAATCGAGCACCTGAAATCCTTCACCCGGCTCAACCGCCAGCTCGCAGACCAAGGCGACATCCGCCCGACGATTCAGGACGTCTTCCAGAACGTCATGTCGAAAGGCAACACGTTCGGCGATTCGCCGAGCGACCGCGGCACCTGGACGGAGGAACTCGACTTCGAGGTTGCCGACGCCCGCGAGGAAAGCGTCGACTACCTCTGGTACGTCGGCGACTACCCGAGCTACGACGAGCGGAACAAGAAGGTCGCCCGCTCGCTGGCGAAGATCTTCGAACACGCCGACGTTGATGTCGGCATCCTCTATGAGGACGAAGTGTACGACGGCAACGACATCCGGCGCATCGGTGAGGAGTTCCTCTTCGTCGAGCAGGCCGGCACCCTCGTCGACACCTTCGAGGAGTGCGACTACGAGAAGATCGTCTGTACCGACCCCCACTCGTACAACACGTTCAAAAACGAGTATCCGGAGGTCGACTTCGAGGAGTTCGCCGACGACCCCATGATGGAGTTCGCCATCGAGGGCTACTGGAACGCCGACGGCGACGTCGAGGTGTACCACTGGACGCAGGCCGTCGAGGAACTGGTCGACGACGGCGCACTCGGCCTGTCCGGCACCGAACTCGACTACACGGTCACCTACCACGACCCCTGCCATCTGGGTCGGTTCAACGACGAGTACGAGGCGCCGCGTGAACTCGTCAGCGCGACGGGCTGTGACCTCCACGAGATGCCGCGCAACCGCGAGAACTCCTTCTGTTGCGGTGGCGGTGGTGGCGGCCTCTGGATGGACATCGAAGAGGAGACCAAGCCGAGCGAGGAGCGGCTTCGGGAGGCGCTCGAAGACACCGACGCCGGCAGCGCGATCGAGAAGTTCGTCGTCGCCTGTCCGATGTGCATGACGATGTACGAGGACGGCCGCAAGACCGGCGGCTTCGAGGAGAACATCGAAATCGTCGATATCGCCGAACTCATCGTCGAGGCGCTGGAAGCCAACGGCGCGACCATCTCGGCCACCGCCGAATCCGGCTCGGACGCCGCGCCCGCCGACGACTGACCGCGCTGCGTTCTTACGGCCGACCTTTTATTTGCGAAAACGAATCCAGACTCCCCCGTGCAGACATTCAGTGACCTCGCGACGGCGGCGTACTGTCCGCGAAAGCTCTACTACCGCCGACGGCAGGACGACTACGACGTTTCGGATGACGCCGAAGCCGTCCGAGCCCTTACTGCGCGCTACGAGGAACTACTCGATTCGTCGACGCCGCTTGCCGAGGAGCCCATTGCCGTCACGCCGACGCAGTATCGCTCGAACCTCGGCAGCGCGAAGGCACGCCTCGATTGCTGGTCGGCGCTCGTCGACCCACCGGAACGGAACGTCTTGCTGGAGGGGAAGGACTGCCGCGGAATCGCCCACAAACGCCTCGACGACCCGCTCGTTCCGACCGTCGTCTCGGCTGGCGAGCCACCAGAACAGGGCGTCTGGGAACCACAGGCGGTTCGCGCGACGGCAGCCGCGAAGGCCCTCGCCTGGGAGCACGAGACGCCCATCGAGCGCGCGTTCGTGGAGTATCCGGCATACGGCTTGATTCGAGAGGTGCGGCTCACAACGCGTCGAAAGGCGACGTATCGGCAGGCGCTCCGGACGGCCGAATCGATAGACGGGCCGCCGCCACGCCTCCGGAACGATTCGCGGTGTGCGCCCTGCGAGTATCGGGCCGAATGCGGGGTGAAAACGGCGTCGCTGCGCTCGCGGCTACCGTTCTGATACTGCCGGCTGTAATTCCGCACCGACCGTTCTCGAGATATTCGGATTGCGTGGGACTGGAACGCGGAGTCTCGGACGGTATCGCTTCAGATAGTTACAGCCGGCAGTATGAGCGGTCGGCAAGCCACGCCTCGATATCCGCCGCGCGTGCGCCGCGGCGAACGAGTTCGTTGTCCGAGACGTTGACGACGGTGCTCTCCGTGCCGGGCGTTTCGCCACCGTCGATGACGACCGCCTGCTCGCGGATGTCGGGGTCGATGTCCTCGACGTGGCGGGCGCTCGGCTGGCCGCTCCGGTTCGCGCTCGTGGCGGTTATCGGCCCGGTTCGCCGCGCGAGGTCGCGCGCGAGGTCGTGGTCGGGGACGCGAATCCCGACGCGGTCGCGTCCAGCCACGAGCACGTCGGGTACGCGGTCGTTCCGCTCTAAGAGGACGGTCACGGGCCCGGGGAGGAACCGCTCACAGAAGGCCCGCTCGCGGTCCGTAATGTGCGTGTAATCGGCCGCGACCGCCACGTCCGGGACGGCCATCGAGATGGGCTTGTTCCGCGGGCGCTGTTTCGCCTCGAAGACGCGCTCTATCGCTTCGGCGTCGAGCGCGTCCGCTGCCAGCCCGTACACCGTCTCGGTCGGGTAGACGACGAGGTCGCCACGGCGAATCGCTGCGACGGCCGCGGTGAGGGGCTCCTCGTCGGTCACAGGTCGTCGATAGCGTTCTCGATGTCGTCGTACGGCGGGAACTCCGGCCAGTCGGTGGCGACCCAGCCCGAATGGATGACGCGGTCTTGGTCGATGACGAAGACCGCCGGCCGAGGCTCGGAGATGCCGTTCATCCCGTCGAGTTCGTGGTCGATGCCGTACCTCTTGGCGACGCCGTTCTGCGGGTCGGAGAACAGTCGGAACTGCTCGACGTCCCACTCCTCGAGGAATCGGGAGTGTTCGTACGGCGTCGAGATGGAGAGGCCGACGATGTCGGCGTCGTACTCGTCCCAGCCGCGGTCGCGGATCTCCTGCCACATGTACGTGGCCGGGAAGTCGCCGTCCATCGGATGGAAGACGAGCACGACGGGCCCGTCATCGGCGAGCTCCGAGAGTGAAGCGTCCTCCCAGTACTCGTCGGTGACGAGCGGGCGGGTGAAATCCGGCGCTTTCTCGCCGATTTCGGGGTGGTCGGCCGACCCGAGCTCGACGACATCGAATCCGAGTTTCATTCGCCATCACCCGCGGCGCTCGCGGTGATGTGCTGTGGGTCGACTTCGCGCTCGCCGTACGTCTTCTCGAGGTATTTGACGATGTTCGCGCTCTCGCTCATCGTGACGCCGGTGCGTTCGTCGACGATTGCCGGAGCGGTTCGAGCGCCGGTGAGTCGCTTCACGATATCCCGCCGGGAGTGGCGGGCCTCGACGAACCGCGATTTGTAGTCGAGATCGAGGTCGTTCAGGACACGGACGACGCGCTCACAGAACGGGCACGCCTGTAATCGATACAGGGTAATCTGCGGTTCCGTCATGGAATGTCGTACGGGCGGTCATCGCCTAAGAGTGTCGCCTGTTGGTACCCGTGATACACGAGGTCAGGCGTCGCCTTCATGACAAGCCTTAATCCGGGTGACGGAGAAAACCGCACGTCCAAATGGGCTCTCTCGCGTGGTCTCTCGTCTTCATCGGGCTACAGGCTGCACCTGACCCGAACGAACTCCCGGTTAGCGACGTAACTATCGCCGCACTCGGAAGCGCCGCCGTCTTGGTGTTGCTCGCGCTGTCGGCGTTCTTCTCCTCGTCGGAGATCGCAATGTTCTCGTTGCCGCCCCACCGCGTCGACGCGCTCGTCTCCGACCGGCTTCCGGGTGCGGAGACGCTGAAAGACCTCAAAGACGACCCCCACCGACTGCTCGTCACCATCCTCGTGGGCAACAACATCGTCAACATCGCGATGTCATCCATCGCGACGGGGTTGCTCGCGCTGTACTTCCGGCAGTCGATTGCGGTCTTCATCGCCACGTTCGGCATCACGGCGCTCGTGTTGCTGTTCGGCGAGAGCGCGCCGAAATCCTACGCGGTCGAGAACACCGAATCGTGGGCGCTCCAAATCGCCAAGCCCCTGAAATTCGCCGAGTACATCCTGCTGCCGCTTATCGTCACGTTCGATTACCTGACCCGACAGGTCAACCGACTCACCGGCGGCCAATCGTCCATCGAATCGACGTACGTCACCCGCGAAGAGATACGCGACATCATCGAGACGGGCGAACGCGCCGGCGTGTTGGAGGAAGACGAACGCGAGATGCTCCAGCGTATCTTCCGGTTTACCAACACCATCGCAAAGGAGATCATGACCCCGCGGCTCGACATGGACGCCGTCTCGAAGGACGCCTCGGTCGAGGAGGCCATCCAGGCCTGCGTGCAGTCCAGCCACACGCGGCTGCCGGTGTACGACGGCAGTCTCGACAACATCCTCGGTATCGTCCACATCTCCGACCTCGTTCGCGACTACAACTACGGCGAGAACGACGTCGAACTCGAAGACCTCATCGAGGAGACCCTGCACGTCCCCGAATCGAAGAACGTCGACGAACTGCTCGCGGAGATGCGCGAAAGCCGTATGCACATGGTCGTCGTCGTCGACGAGTTCGGGACGACTGAGGGACTCGTCACGATGGAGGACATCACCGAAGAGATCGTCGGCGAGATCCTCCAGACGGGTGAAGAAGAGCCAATCGAATTCCTCGACGACCGAGAGGCCGTCGTCAAAGGCGAGGTCAACATCGACGAGGTCAACGAGGCGCTCGACATCGATATCCCGGAGGGTGAGGAGTTTGAGACGCTCGCGGGCTTCATCTTCAACCGCGCCGGCCGACTCGTCGAGGAGGGCGAGACAATCGAGTACGACGGCATCGAAATCTACGTCGAGCGCGTCGAGAACACACGCATCATGAAGGCCCGCATCGTTCGTACGGAGGAGTACGAGGCGCCGCCGGCGACCGAACGCACGGACGAGGAGTGACTGTCACGCGAGGGTCGTTACGACGGTGTAGAGGCCGAAACTGAGGACGCTCGCGCTGACGAGCGACCCGACCCAGGCGAGGACGGTATAGCCCATCTTCCCGCCGCTGACACCACCCGACCCAGCGGAGGCGCCGGCGCCGATGACCGCCGAGACGATGATCTCGTTGAATGAGATGGGCACGCCGAGCAGGATGGCGACCTGCGCGATGATGAACGAGGGGATGAGCGCGGCGATAGAGCGGCGCGGGCCGAGCGAGGAGTAATCCTGCGAGATGGCCTTAATCATCCGTGGGGCGGCCGTCCACGAGCCCAGGAGGAGGCCGAGGCCCCCACCGAAGAGGAGCGCGACGAGTGGGATAGAGATGCTCGACGTGTCGAAAAGCGGCAATAACGGGCCGAGTGCGAGTCCGACCTGGCTGCCACCCGCCGAGAAGGCAACGAGTGCGCCGAGCACGAGCAGGAAGTGTCGCTGGCCGCCGGCCTCGTCTTTGCGCATGTCGGCAGCGAGCGCGGCGGCGGCGACAGCCGCGACGAGCAGCGTGACTGCCACCTCGATGGGAAAGCTGTCTGCAACCGTCGCGGCGAGCGTGCTCGCCTCGCCCGGTGGCCCGAGGAGGACGAACTCGATGTTGGCGAGGATGGCGCCGACGACGCCAGCCAGCGCCGGTATCACGGCGAGTTCGGGCACCGACTCGTGTCGGAGGAGTTTCGCGGTGCCGTAGGCGACGCTGCCGCCGACGAACGGCGTCAGCATCCACACCGTGAGAATCTGTGTGTACTTCGGCCACGCGGGGGCGCCGCCCATCGCCAGGCCGGCGCCGACAACCGCGCCGGTGACGGTGAACGCCGTCGCGATTGGGTAGCCGGTGAAGATGCCGATGGCGACGAGGCCGGCAGCGATAGAGAGTGCGACGATTGCAGCGCCGGGCGAGAGCGTCGTTCCGACGACGAGTTCCCGGCCGACCGCTTCGGTCACGTTCGCACCCTGAAGGGTCGCGCCAAGCAGTCCAAGAATACCGACAAAAAAGCCCGCCCGCATCACGGAGATTGCGTTGGCACCGACCGCTGGCGCGAACGGGGTCGACCCCGAAGAGCCCGCGCCGATGGCCCACGCCATGAAGAGACTCGCGCCGCCGGCAGCCAGGAAGGTCAGGGCTGTAACCGCATCCATTGCCCAGCGGTACACCGTCCGGCCGTATAAATTCCCACAGGACGCACCCGCCGACGCGAAAGCCGTTTATCGTCTGCGTTCGGAGTGGCCGTGTGTCCGACGACGCGTATCTGACGCTCGCCGACCGCGCTCGGCCCCGGTTTACAGTTCAGGGCTCTGAGTTCATCGGCCACGCCGCGCCCGCGGAGAGCGTCGACGCAGCCGAGGCCTTCATCGAGGAAATCGAGGCCGAGTACGCGGATGCGACCCACAACGTCCCCGCCTATCGCGTCCGGGCAGACCCGTTCCGGGAGTATTCTTCGGACGACGGCGAACCCTCCGGCAGCGCGGGCAAGCCGATGCTCTCGGTGTTGCAGGGCCGCGAGCTTGAGAACGCCGTCGTCGTAGTGACGCGCTACTACGGCGGGACGAACCTCGGCGTCGGCGGCCTCGTGCGGGCGTACTCACAGGCGACGAAGGACGCCCTCAACGCCGCCGAGGTCATCGAGGAGCGCCCCCACGAGCAGTTTATCGCCACGGTCGAGTACGACGATTCGGGAACGCTCCGCGGGATTCTCGAAAGCGAGGCCGTCGAGTTCGACGCCGACTATGGGGAACGCGTTGCCTTCGACGTTCGCGTCCCGGTTGCGGAGACGGCGGCGATCCGCGACCGGCTCCGCAGTGCGACGAGTGGCCGCGTCGATATCGATGCCGGCGACCGTCAGCCGAACGTCTGACGCTTCGATAGGAACGAAACCCAAAGAGGGCGGCGACCTCCACGTGAAGCGAGGGGGTACAACGCGGTTCGGCTGGAAATAGTAGCGTGGTTCCGTCGTTCGTATCTCGACGTGAAACGGTGGATCGAGGCCTTCAGGTGCCGAACGCGCGGTCGCCGGCGTCTCCGACCCCAGGAACGATGTAGCCGTCCGCATCGAGCCGTTCGTCGATGCTGACCGTCAGCACGTCCGCGGCGGGGAACGATTCGTTGACGCGGACGAGGCCCGGCGGGGCGCTCACCGCGGAGAGGACGACGAGCCGTTCGGGCGCCCCTTTCTCCATGACCTCTTCCAAGACGGCGACCATCGTGCTCCCGGTCGCGAGCATCGGGTCGGCGACGATGACGGTGTCGTCCTCGTTGATGTCGGGCAGTTTCACGTAGTCGACGGTAATGGGGAACTCGCCGTCTTCGTCCATACCGGCTTCCTCGTCGCGGCCGGCGGAGATGACACCCTGTCGGGCGTGTGGGAACGCCTCGACGAGTCCCTCGACGAACGGTGTCGCCGCCCGGAGGACGTTGACGATGACGACGTTGTCGAGTCCTTTCACCATCTCGCCGGTCGTCTCGGCCAGCGGCGTCGTGATGGAGACGTACTCGGTTTCCATCATCCCGTCGATGATCTCGAACCCACAGAGGCGTCCGAGGTCGATGAGGCCGTTGCGGAACGCCACCTGGTCGGTTTCGTCCGACCGGAGTTCCGAGAGGGTGTGCTTGGCCAGTGCGTGCGTGATGACGTGGGCGTCATCACGATCCTCGATTGGCATACGGATACGCCGGGGGCCGCGGGCTTAAAAGCAGTTGTCGAAAGCGTGGCGCGAACGAAGTGAGCGCCACGGGGAGACGAGCGGCGAGTGAAGCGAGCCGCGAGTGGCGTGGCGTGGCGTGTAGTGTGATGAGGAAGTGAGCGCCACGGGGAGACGAGCGGCGAGCGAAGCGAGCCGCGAGTGGCGTGGCGTGGCGTGTAGTGTGATGAGGAAGTGAGCGCCACGGGGAGACGAGCGGCGAGTGAAGCGAGCCGCGAGTGGCGTGGCGTGTAGTGTGATGAGGAAGTGAGCGCCACGGGAAGACGAGCGGCGAGCGAAGCGAGCCGCGAGTGGTGCGTGCGCGGTATAAAAAACGAACATCACGAAACGACGAACGAGCGAGCGACAAGACGTAAGTCTTCGGCGCTCGTACAACTGGCAAATGGAGGTCGAAGAGAGCGTTTCCGGCTTCAAAGTGCGCGGAAGCTGGGGCGACGTCGTCGAGCACGGCGAGCGAATCACGCGCGCGCTTAAAGACCTCGACGAAGAGAACCATTCGGTTCCCGAAGAGCCCCTCGAGGGGTGGGACGAGTGGCGACCGAAGGCCCACGAACGGCTCGGCGAGGACGTCAGCCAGAAGACGGCCGAGCAGGCAAGCGTCGGCGAAGGCGAAGGCGAAAAGGCCGGCAAGGAGCCGGAAGAAGACCTCAAGCAGGCCGGCGAGAAACTCGCAGATTCCTACGAGAGCCTCGAAGAGCCCGGCGAGGCCGTCTCCGAGTGGCGCGAATCAATCAACTACGTCGCTCGCGCGGCCGATTCGGCAACACGGCGGGCCCTCCGGAAGGTCGAGGGTAGCGTCTACAAGAACGTGATGACGCAGGTGTCGCCGTACTACTTCGACAACGAACTCGCCAGCGCGAACCTCAGTCGTGCCGACACCGCCGACTACGTGTTCGAGGTCAACATCAACGACGACGACCTGAAGATTCGCGTGTCGAACAAACTCGCGGACTACGAGACATCGGTCGACCGCTGGCACGTCGACACGCCGAAGGAGACGAGCGTCGCCGAAGCTGTCGAGGGCCATGCACCGCCCGAGCAAGAGGAAGAAACCCACGGCGAATCGGAGCCGACGCAGAACTGAGGCCGTTACTCCAACTCGATTTTTCGGACGAACGGCAGCTCTCGAATCTCGTTTATCAGCTCGCCATCAAGCGGTTCGTCGGTGATGACGTACAGTTTCGGCTCGTCAGTGAACTCGGGGTCTTCGCTGATGGTCTGTCGGATAGAGATGTCGTTGTCGGCGAGGAGGCCGGTCACCGCCGCGACGATGCCGGGCTGGTCGGCGTCGCCGACGCGCACCGTGAGCACGGTCAAATCGAGCACGGGCGCTAAATCCATCAGCGACGGAATCGCGGAGATGTTCTGGAAGATGCGTCGGAGTTCTTCGTCCTCGAGGATGGCGTCGGTCGTCGCATCGACGACCCGTCGGTCGACGTCGATCTCCCGGGCGATTCCGGTGTTCGGAATCTCGATGCCACCGGAGACGACGCGACCCTCGTCGTTGACGGAGAAGCCGCGTTCGAGGAGCAGCCGGATGACAGCCTGCTGACTCGGGCTGTCCTCGAACTTCCGCATGATTTCGTCGAACATATTCGTCCGCTTGTGGGCAGGGGTGTTGTCAGTTACGCCGTAGACGTGCCCCGAAGCGATTGGACGGGCTTTTGCCGCGTGACCGTCCCTCCGGGTATGGAACTCTCCGAGATGTTCGCTCGGATGCCGTACAACACCGTCACGCCGACCATCGACATGTCGAAATCGACGTTACGGACGAGGATGGCACTGATATCGCGACCGCCTATGGGACGTACAAGACGGGCGGTGGCGATGGGCAGACGGCTTGGCGCGGCGAAGAGAGCGCCGAGTAACGACGAGGCTGTCGCTCGCTATCGGCGAGCGCTTGAAAAAGGGAATGCGGATTTTAGAAGTCGTCGCAGACCGGGATGCCGACGGTCTCGTAGTCGTCCATCGACGCGATGACGTCCGGCACGTCATCGAGTGAGACGGTTCGAGAGACGATCTTGCCGGGGTCGATCTTGCCTTGCTCCATCATCGAGAAGATCTCCTCGTACTCGTGGGGGGGCATGCCGTAGGAGCCGATGAACTCCTGTTCGCCCATGACGATGTTGTCGACGGGCAGCGAGACTTCGCCTTCCTCCTCGCTTGTGGTGAGGCCGATCTGGAGGTTCTGGCCGCCCTTCGCGAGCGACTTGACGGAGTTACGGCAGGTCTCGGCGACACCGAGGGCGTCGACGCTGATGTCGACGCCGCGACTGTTCGGCGTTTCGGCTTTGACGGCCTGCGGGACGTCCTGCACATCGCGGACGTCGATGGTCTTGTCGGCGCCGAGCTCCTCTGCTTTCAGGAGTTTGTCCTCGGAGAGGTCGACAGCGATGACGTTCGCGCCGAGGGCGTCAGCGATGTGGACGGCCGAGAGGCCGACACCACCACAGCCGTGGATGGCGATCCAGTCGCCGGCGGTGATGTCGACGCGGTGAACGAGGCCGTGGAACGCCGTTGCGAACCGGCAGCCGAGGCCGGCAACCTCGACGGGGTCGACGTTGTCAGGGAGTTTGACGACGTTGTGGTCGGCGTTGCGTACCGGGAACTCCTCGGCGAAGGCGCCGGGCTGGAAGGAGACGAACCCGAGCGGGATAGACCGCTCACAGATGTTCGCGCGGCCGTCCTTACAGAAGCGGCAGGTGCCGTCGCTGAGGTTGAACGGGACGCAGACGCGGTCGTCGACGCTGAAGTTCTGGACGTCCTCGCCGACCTCCTTGACACGGCCGACTGGCTCGTGGCCGAAAATCAGGCCGGGCGTCGGCATGACGCCGATCCAGTCCCAATCGCCCTGCCAGGCGTGCCAGTCCGACCGACAGATGCCGCAGGCCTCCGTCTCGACGACGATGCCGTCCGCATCGGGCTCAGGTCGGTCGACCGCCTCGACCTCCATCTTCTCTTTCGGTTCCTCGAACACGACGGCTCGCATGGTCTCTGACTCCTGCTCGGTGTCCGTTTTGCTCATGACGCGCGTACACTACTCTCCCACCCCTTTAGTCCTTACTTCGACATATTAATGCGCCTCAATTGGGAGGCCACCGGCTTATGCAATGGGTTACGTCGGCCGACAAGAATAGGCAACATAATCCGGCAATAGCCCATTTCCGGTCGCCATCTCGATTGGCGCGCGTTCACAAAGCCTCAATTGAGCGGCGCCGATGACCGACGGAACGACCCGGGACTGCCCTGCATAGCAGTTAAAGGGCTCCCTATCTAACCGTCGAGTATGAGTGACAACGAGGGGCGAAACGACCTCAGAATGCCCGACGAGGACGAGGTCTTCGCTGTCGTCACGAACATGCTCGGTGCGAACCGAGTGAAAGTGCGCTGTATGGATAGCACCGAGCGCACCGCCCGCATTCCGGGACGGATGCAGAAACGTATCTGGATTCGCGAGGACGACGTCGTGTTGGTCGAGCCGTGGGACTGGCAGGACGAGAAGGCCGACGTGGTATGGCGCTACGAGAAACAAGAGGCCGACCAGCTGCGCGAGGAAGGCCACATCCAGGAGAGCGTCTGACCGCCCCATCGTGTCTCCCGCCCGGCGTGAACGACCGAACCTGTTTTGCCACGCGCCCCGTAACGTGATTTCGTGACCGCGGTCGACGAGTGGGAGACGGCGCTGGAAGACGCTGGTGAACTCACGAGCGGCGCCGTCGACCGTATCATCGCAACCCACGGCGACCGCGGCGTCAAGGCCGTCGAGGCCGTCGGTGAACGGCGAATCAAGGAATACCGCGATTTCACGGTCGTCGTCGGCCACTCCGAGGAACACGTCGTCGAGAACGAGACCTGCGAGTGTGAGGACTCACGCTACAATCTCGACCCCGACGACCCCTCCGAACTCTGCTGGCACGTCATCGCGACGAAGATCGCCCGTCGCATCGACGCGCTCGACTACCACGATATGTGGTACTCAGAAGTGCGGGAATTCCTCTGAGGACTGTTTTCCGGATTCAAAGTACGCCGAGCCGAACCCCGAGGAACAGCGCGAGTCCGGCCAGCCACGTCTGAAAGAGCAGCGTGCCGAGCGCCGACAGCGCGATGAACGTCTTGTCGTCCATCTCCGCGAGCCCGGCGGGGACGGTGAGCATCCCGCGGCTGAAAAGCAGGGCGTTCGAGAGGGGGACGGCCAGCGGCCCCCAGCGGTCGAACCAGCCGTCGAACCGCGCTAGTTGTGGTTCGGAGACGCGGAACCACGTCTGTTCGAGCAGGTACTCCCGACCCGCACGCTTGGCGATGGTGAAGAGCGCGAACTGACCGATGGTGGCGCCAACGACGGCGACGCCGATGACGGTCACGATGCCAACGTAGTCGGTCGCACCGCCGGTCAAAAGCGTGATGGCGGCGGGCACGAGCGCCTCGCTGGGGGCGAAGTACAGCAACATCGCACCCTCCAACACGAGGATGAAAAGCAGGGCGCCGAAGCCGTATGTGCCGATGAGTTCGCGAGTGTACGCCGGGTCGGCGAACACCAGCAGATAGAGGCCGACGGCCGCGCACACGAGCGTCAGCGCGGCGGCCATATGGACGGCTCGTCGCTCGAGGAAGCGACGCAGACGCGAGGAGCCGGACGGGACGCCGAGCGACATTCACCTGTTTTTCAGGGCAGGCGACATATAAGTTCGACCCTTCTTCGGGCGGGAGCGACGCGCCTTTGCCGGACGGGGCCCGAGAAGCGATATGGAACTCACAGACCGTCCCCGACGGCTTCGCACGGACGGCGTCCGCTCGCTGGTCAGTGAGACGGACGTTCGGGCAGCCGACCTCATCGCGCCGGTATTCGTCGACGCGACGACGGATGAACGCGTCCCCATCGAGTCGATGCCGGGGCACGAACGCGTCCCCGTCTCCGAGAGCGCCGCGCGTGTCCGCGAGATCATGGAGACGGGCGTCGAGGCGGTGATGGTATTCGGCATCCCCGAATCGAAAGACGAGCGAGGATCGCAAGCGTGGGCTGAGGACGGCGTCGTCCAGCGTGCTGTCCGCCGTATCACAAACCAGACGGACGCCTACGTCATCACGGACATCTGTCTGTGTGAGTACACCGACCACGGCCACTGCGGCGTTCTCGAAGACGACGCACGGGATGACCCACGGCTGACGGTCGACAACGACGCGACGCTTGAGTTGCTCCAGCAGATTGCCGTCTCTCATGCCGATGCGGGCGCCGACATGGTCGCGCCCTCGAGCATGACCGACGGGATGGTTGGCGCTATCCGCGAGGCGCTGGATGGGGCGGGCTACGAGAACCTCCCGATTACGGCCTATGCCGCGAAGTACGAATCTGCCTTCTACGGGCCGTTCCGGGATGCGGCGGACGGGGCGCCGGCGTTCGGCGACCGCCGCCACTACCAGATGGATCCCGCCAACGCCCGCGAGGCGATGCGAGAGGTGCAACTGGACGTCGAACAGGGCGCGGACGTGTTGATGGTCAAGCCTGCGTTGCCGTATCTCGATATCGTCTCCGAGCTCCGCCGGGAGTTCGACCACCCTATCGCGGCCTACAACGTCAGCGGCGAGTACGCAATGTTGCACGCTGCGGCGGACAACGGCTGGCTCTCCCTGGAAGAGGCAGCCTCCGAATCGCTGCTGTCGATAAAGCGGGCCGGCGCCGACCTGATTCTGACCTACTTCGCTGAGGATATCGCCGAGCGGCTTTAAATATGCCCGCTCCGCGCGCGGCGCTGAACGGGCGCTATACGCCCGCATGGCAACATTTGCGACATACGTACGTTCAGAAATACTCGTTATTTCTCTCCGAACTCTGGACATCAAACGACCTTATACAGATAATATCGTACCCCAGAACCCACGACCGTTCACTTAGGTCGTCTGGAAATTACCAATTCCAACTCAAGGATTTATATAGGGCTATTCCATGAGGTTATTTCGTGAGCTGCAATACAAACATGGCGCAATTCAAAGAAAAGCTGGACGAACTTACAGGATGCGGTCGTAGTGTGGGTGTCGACGCATGATCGAGGCGCTCCCGATGCAGGTCGATCCGAGCGTCGTCGCCGAGGGGGTCAACTGGCTGTGGATCCTCGTGGTGACGTTCCTCATCTTCTTCATGCACGCGGGCTTTGCGATGCTGGAGGCCGGACAGGTGCGCTCGAAGAACGTCGCGAACCAGCTGACGAAGAACATGCTCACCTGGAGTGTGGGCGTCATCGTGTTCTTCCTGCTCGGTGCCGGCGTGTCGAGTCTGGTCGGTGAACTCACCGGCTCGGGCTCCTACGGTGCATTGAGCCAGTTCGGCGCCGGGAACTTCGGCTGGGTCAACTGGCTGTACGGCGCCGTCTTCGCGATGACGATGGCAACCATCGTTTCCGGGGCCGTCGCCGGCCGCGCGAAACTCCGCGCGTACGTGACGTACACGTTCCTCGTCGCCGCAGTCATCTACCCCGTCGTCACCGGCATGGTGTGGGGCGGTGGCTTCGTCGCCGAGCTCGGATTCCACGACTTCGCGGGCGGCATGATCGTCCACGGCGTCGGTGGTATCGCCGGCCTGACGGCCGCCTACATGCTCGGTGCCCGGATGGGTCGGTTCAATGATGACGGCTCCGTCAACGTCATCCCCGGTCACTCGATGACGTTTGCCGTCCTCGGGACGCTCATCCTGGCGTTCGGCTGGTACGGCTTCAACGTCGGTACCTCGGTCAACGTCTTCGCCGTCGAAGGCGGCGAACTCGTGTTGGGTGCCGGCTGGGATATCGTCGGTCGCGTCGCGTTGAACACCACGCTCGGGATGGCGATGGGCGCACTCGGTGCCGGCGCCGTCGCCCTCGCGAAAACGGGCAAAGTCGATACGCTGTACGTTGCGAACGGCATGCTTGCGGGTCTCGTCGGCGTGACCGGCACCGCCGACGTGCTGACGCCGATGGGCGGGCTGATGATCGGCCTGCTGTCCGGTGCACAGCTGCCCATCGTCTTCGAGTTCGTCGAGAAGCGGATGAACATCGACGATGTCTGTGCGGTGTTCCCGGTGCACGGAAGCGCCGGTGCGCTCGGTATCGTCCTGTTCCCGCTGTGGTCGACCGGTGGCTCCGCTATCGGCGGTGGCCTCGTCTCCGGTGGCCTCCT
This sequence comes from Natronomonas sp., assembly GCF_047616845.1. Classification (GTDB taxonomy): domain Archaea; phylum Halobacteriota; class Halobacteria; order Halobacteriales; family Haloarculaceae; genus Natronomonas. The sequence goes on from NZ_JBLGBY010000002.1 coordinate 43,457, forward strand.
CTCCATCGAAGCGTCGATGTTCGTTCCGCAGATTCTCGGAACGGCCATCATCACGGTGTGGACGGTCGTCGCGACCGCGCTGGTGTGGGGCGTGTTCAAGGCTGTCGGCCAGGCACGCGTCAGCCCCGACCACGAGCTTGAAGGGCTCGACATCTCAGAGCACGGCACCAACACCTACCCCGAATTCGGCGGCGGCTCCGGCGGCCCGGCAGCCACCGACGGTGGCTTCGTCGAGGAAGACGGCATCGTCCGCCCCGACGGCGGCACCACAAACGAGGGCCAGATCAAGATGGTCATGGGCTTCGTTCGCCCCGACAAGCTCTCGGATGTCAAGAAAGGCCTCGCTGAGGTCGGTGCCCCCTCGCTGACGGTGACGAACGTCTCCGGCCGCGGCAGCCAGCCCGCAAAGAAGGGCCAGTGGCGCGGTGAGGAGTACAGCGTCGACCTCCACCAGAAGGTGAAGATCGAATGCGTCGTCGCGGATATCCCCGCAGCGGACGTCGCGGAGGCTATCCAGGGCGCAGCCAAAACCGGCGAGCCCGGCGACGGGAAGGTGTTCATCCTGCCGGTCGAGAACGCCTACCAGATCCGCACGGGCGAGGTTGGAACGAGCGCGGTCTAACGTGACCGCATCGCTCGACAGGCAGCTCGTCGCCGCGCTCTGTCGGGATGGCCGTGCGGACGTGCCGACGCTCGCAGACCGGACTGACGCGGTCGCAACGACGATGCAGAAACGCCTGCGAGCGCTCGAAGACGACGGCGTCATCGAGGGGCATTCGGCCCGGCTGAACTACGGCCAGCTCGGTTACACGACGGCCATCGTTCGGCTCGCGGTCGACCGCGACGTGCTGGACGATGTGACCACTCGACTCCGGGAACGCCCGGAGTTCGTCACCGTCTACCAGACGAGCGGGTCACGACCCGTCTTCGCTGTCGGCAAGTTCGAAACCGAGGCGGCCATCTCGACGTGTCTGCGCGAGCTGCATGCAGACCTCGACGTTCGTACCGTAGACGTCGACGTGGTTCGGTCGGTCGTCCGCGAGGGTGACTCCCCGCTGGTCGACTGACGATTTCTTCTTTTCGACGCGCCGCGTTCCACACAGCTGCACGGTCGTGCGGCTGTCTGCCGTGTATCCGAAGCAAAAGCGTGAATCGACTCGGGGTCAAGCCCCGAGGCGTTCGCGTGGACTCCCGTTCTATGCCTCCGAGGAGGCAGGGGGTACGTACTCCCCACTCACGTTCAGCGTCCCGCGATTCAAGCGCACATCTACGGGTGCGCCTCCGCCACCTGCATTCTGCCGACGACGGAGATACTGCAAACCGATGTTCTTTGCGGCGTTGTAATCCGCGTGATTCTCATACCCACACTGCTGGCATTCGAACGATTCGCCAGACCGATTGTCGTCGTGAGTGAAAGGCTGACGCAGCCAAAATGGACGGGAAAACCAGAACCGGGAGCGTCAGTCGTCCTCGGTGTCGGCCAGCTCCGGCGCGGCGTCGAACGGCGCCGTCGACTCCTCGTCAGTCATCGGTGGCTGCCTCCGCGGGCGGCGCAGCCTCCTCCTCGGCGAAGGGATACCACGCCTGCTTGCCGTCGTAGAGACAGGGGTCGTCGTAGTCCGTCTCTTCGGGCTCGCACAGATCGACGATGGGTTCGGTGCCCGTGCTGTCGACCCACTGGCGGAACGACTGGCCGTCGTCGCGGTGGGCGGCGAACGCCTCGACGAGGTTCTTGATGGCGCCGGGCGCCTCGTCGGCGGGCACGCGCTGCTGTACCCACTCGATGAAGCTCGGCTCCTCGCCGAGGCCGCCGCCGACGCCGATGTCGACGGCCTCGACCATCTCGCCGTCCTTCCGGGCGCGCATTCCCTGCAGGCCGATATCGGCGGTCATCGCCTGTCCGCAGTCGGCGGTACAGCCCGAGAAATGCATGTGGAGATGCTCGACATCGTCGGGCAGATCGACGTTGTCCCGGAGCCAGCGCAACATCCGAGCCATCCGGGCTTTCGTCTCTGTCAGCGCCAGCGAGCAAAACTCCGTGCCGGTACAGGCGATGGCGCCGCGCTGGAAGGGATTCGGCTCGGGTTTGTGCTTCGCCAACAGCGGCTCTTCCAGCAGTTCGTGCACCTTGCTTTTGGGCACGTCGACGATGAGAGGGTTCTGCCGGCGCGTCAGTCGGATCTCACCGGAGCCGTACTCCGTCGCGAGGTCGGCGAGTTCGATGACGTCCTGGGCCGCGAGGCGCCCAACAGCGACCGAGAGGCCGACGTACTGCTTGCCGTCGGCTTGCTCGCCCACGCCGACGTGGTCGGCGCGGCCAGCGTCCGCCGGGAGTCCGGCGTTGTACGTGTACTTCTCGCGGAAATCCTCGCCGGCCGTCTGCAGGGTGCCGACGCGGGCTTCGAGTTCCTCGCGAATCCACTCGACGCCGTGTTCGTCGACGAAGAAGCGCGCACGGTTCTTGTTGCGGTTGGTGCGGTTGCCGTCCTCGAAGTAGAGTTCGACGAACGCGCGGACGACTTGGTAGGCTTCGTCCTCGTCTTCGACGAACACGTCGAGCGGGCGGGCACGCCGGGGCTTTCGGCCACCGAGGCCACCGCCGACGCGGACGTTGAATCCTTTCACGGACTCGCCGTCGACCGTCTTTTCGGCCGGCTCCAGCCCGATGTCGTTGATCGAATCCTGGGCACACCCCTCGTGACACCCCGTCGCCGAGATGTTGAACTTCCGGGGCATGTTCGCCAGGTCGTCGTCGCCGCGCAGTTCCGACTGGAAGCGGTCGAGCAGCGGCTGGGTGTCGACGTACTCTTCGCCTTTGCCGGCCAGCGGGCAGCCGGTGATGTTCCGCATCGTGTCGCCACCCGCAGACCGGGAGGTGACACCGACCGATTCGAGTTTCTCCCAAATCTCGGGAACGTCCTCCAGCTTCAGCCAGTGGAGCTGGATGGATTGGCGGGTCGTCAGGTCGATGTAGCCGTTGCCGAACTCGGGGTTCTCGACGGGGCCGGTGGCGTATTCGCGAGCCACCTCGCCGATGGCGCGGAGCTGTCCCGGCTCCAACACGCCGTTTGCGTTCGTCAGCCGCAGCATGAAGTAGCTCTCCTGGCCGTCGCGCTGGTGGAAGAGCCCCCAGAACTTGAATCGGGAGAACCACGCAGCCTTCTCGTCGTCCGGTATCGAGTCGAACCCCTGCGCTGCGAACTCCAGAATCTTCTCGCGAACCTCGTCGCCGTAACAGCCCTCCTTGTATTCTTCTTTTTTGTGCATTCGCTACACCTTGGGGGACGTAGTTCGTGCTTCATCCAGCAATACGCTGAATTCCTTTTTGAATACGTTGTTCATTACGGCTGGAGGTACTATCTTTTTGAGTATAACAGTACGCCTGGACATCCATTCAGTATGTGTTCTGACTCCCCACCGTCCGTAACGAATAGTGGGGGATATGGAGAATATAAGTTGTATAATATGGGGAAAGAGCGACCGATTACTGAACGAGCGTCCGGCGTTCGAGCATATCGTCGGCCCGCTCGATTTCCTGGGCGGTGTTGCAGTTGCATACTGCACGCGGGCGAGCATCGACAGTCGTGGTTTCGAGCCGACCCAGCGCGTCCACGAGCCGCCGGGAGCCGCAGGCGAGCGTTTGCTCGCAGGCGCGACGCGCCGCATCGATGTGGTACGCTGCGCCGAGCGGCTCCGGCAGTGCCGCGTCGTCGGCCTCGACGAGCGCCGCGTCGGTATCGCCCGCTTCGAGCGCAGCGAGCAGCTCGGTCGCCGTCGCCCGGTCGAAGAAGGGCATATCGCAGGCGACGACGAGCGCCCGTTCGGCGGCGGTCACCCGAAGTGCGGTCGACAGCCCGGCCAGTGGCCCACGGTCGGGAACTGGGTCGACCGCGAACCGTGGAGCGAGGCCACCGAGCACCTCCGCAAGCGCGGGACGCTGGTCGGCTCGACAGCTGACGACGAGTTCCGAACCGGGCAGGTCGGCGACGGCGCGTCGACACATCGGCACGCCGCCGACCTCGACGAGTGCCTTATCGCCCTCGGGATAGCGCTGCGAGCGTCCACCCGCGATGACGACGATTGCCACGTCCAGGTGATCATCACGCTTGTCACCACCCCGAACGGGGCTCATACGCTCGCCTCCGCGAGTGCCTCGCGTTCGGTCTGGGACACTGGCACGACGCGCACCGCACACTGTTTGAAGTTCGGCTCCCCCGAGGGGTCGCGCGCCTTCGTCGTCAGTTCGTTCGTTCGCGGGTGATGTATTGGGAGCCAGGCGATCCCCTCGGGTACGGCCTCGTCGTGCTCGACGACGGCCGGAATCGACCCCCGGCGAGATTCGATATCCACCGGGTCGCCGTCCTCGGCCGGCGCGCTCTCGGGGTGGATGCGCACCGCCACATCTTCGGGGTCGGTCGACCGCGACCTGATTCCGGTGTTGTAGCCATCGTTCTCCCGGGCGGTCGTCAGCGTGAGCGGGTACGACTCCGAGACGGGTTCGGCGACGCCCTCGAAGGTCGCCGTGGAGAACTGCGCGTTCCCGGACGGCGTCGGGAACGACCACTGCTCGGAACCCTCGTCATAGTAGCGGTAGCCACCCTGACTCGCCGCACTCGGTGCCGGCCAGCGGACGGCGTGTTCGGCGTCCAGCCGCTCGTAGCTGATGCCCGAACAGTCGGCCACGGTGCCGCGGGTGAGCGCCGCGAACTCCTCGAAAAGCGCGGCGGGGTCATCCGACGGGAACAGCCCGGGTTCGATGGCGTTGCCGATGGTGGTGATGAGGTCGACGTCCGTGCGGACGCCCGAGGGCGCCTCGGTCACACGGCGAACCCTGGAGATGGTTCGCTCCATGTTCGTCGTCGTGCCCTCGCTTTCACCCCAGGTGGCCGCGGGCAACACCACGTCGGCCAGTTCCGTCGTCTCGGTGTGGAAGGCGTCCTGCACGACGAGGAACGACTCCTCGAGGGCCTCCCGTGCGGCCGTCGCGTCGGGCATCCCCGCTGCGGGGTTCGTCGCGACGGCGTAGATGGCTTCGACATCCGTGCCGACCGAATCGAGGATTCCGACCGGCCCGGGGCCGGGGTCGTCGGGCAACCGTTCGGCGGGCACCTCCCAAGCGCTCGCTACGTCCCTGCGGGCGGCGGGGTCGTCGAAGTCGCGGTGCCCTGGCCAGGTGCCCTTCGAGGAGCAGACGCGCGTCCCCATCGAGTTGGCTTGTCCCGTCAGCGAGAACGGGCCGCTTCCGGGGCCCATGTTGCCCGAGGCGAGACAGAGGTCGACCAGGGCCGCGGACGTGTCGGTGCCTTGGACGTGCTGATTGACGCCCATTCCCCAGTACAGAAGCGTGCGCGCATCGAGGGCGTCACACAGCAGGTCGATTTCATCGAGCGTAACGCCGGCCTCGGCCGCGGCGTCGCCCGCATCGGGTAGTGCCTCCGCGAGCGCGTCGAACCCGTCGGTGTGGGTCTCGATGAACTCACGGTCGACGTCCCCCCGAGCGACCAACCGCGCGAGCACGGCTCGGGCGAGCGCGAGGTCGGTTCCTGGCTCGGGCGCGATGTGGGTGTCGCCGGCGCGGGCAGTTTTCGTCTCGACGGGGTCGACGACGATGAGCTCGCTGCCGCCGTCGCCGTCGTCGTCGTCCGTCGCCGAGGCGTGTATCCACCGGAACATGACGGGGTGGGCGACTGCAGGGTTCGCCCCCCACACGAGATGGGTTTCGGCGTCGGGGATGTCGTCGTAGGTCGGCGGTGGGGCGTCGCTCCCGAACGCGTCGTAGTACGCCGAGACGGCACTGGCCATACACAACGTCGTGTTGGCGTCGTAGTGGCGCGTGCCGACGCCGCCGCGGGCGAGCTTTCCGAGCGCGTACGCGGCCTCGTTGGTCTGTTGGCCACTCCCGAGGACGGCGACGCTGTCGGGGTCGCTTGCTGCCCGTTTTCGGAGTTCGGTGACGGCTTCCCCGAGCGCGATGTCCCACGTCGTCGGCACGAGCTCGCCGTCACGGCGCACCAAGGGACGCGTGAGCCATTCCCCGCCCGGGTCGGTGCTCTCTCGCAGCCCGCGACCGCAGGCCAGCCCCTCGTTGGTCGGGTGTGCTTGATCGCCGCGGGCCACGTCGACACCGACGCCGATGTCGACGCCCTGGTGGACGTGGCCACAGCCGACCGCACATCGCATACAGGTGGTCGGTACCGGATCGGTCACGGCGCCTCACCACGGAGCATTTCAGACGAAAGGCTAGTAGAAAATGAACAGTCGTATTCGACGATCGGGAATCTATGACTGAATCCTGCCTTACACATTGGCTAGGCACATGAATCGTCACTGCAAAACAATACGTGTTGATGAATGGCCAACTCCAGGGGCTGTTGCCGGCTGCTCGTCCGGTTCTTAATGGGATATTACGTCATTAATCACGTATTCTGCCGGGCGAAGCGACGCTTGTCGATACTGATACGGATTGTTGTACCAAATTACCGGCGAGCGGTCGGTACGGCTCGGCGTTCGCCGGGAACTGACTACAACAATCTGTATGAGACGAGGAGTCGTGGGGCCCGACAAGGGCCCCCACAGAGGAACCGTGGTTGCCAGCCGTGTGGTTCTCGTTCCTGAGCGATACTGCACCGGAGACCGTCAGGTCTCACGGTACTGCCGACTACGGAATCACTCATCAATACCGTTCGGGATACGGCAATAGATGAACCAAAATGTGGAAAAGTAGGACGAATGTACTCTAATCTCGAGGATATCTGTCTTTTTGCGCCATCACCGACTCTGCTCGGCCATCCCTCCAGACGATAACCTCTTTCGGGGGGCAGGCCAAGCTTCTGGCATGAACCGCGACACTTCTCGCTCGCTGTACGACCGGGCGCTGTCCGTGCTACCGGGCGGCGTCAACTCCTCGGTTCGCGCGGCGCCGCAGCCGTACCCCACGTTCGTCGAGCGTGGCGAGGGCGGCCACGTTATCGACGCCGACGGCAACCGCTACATCGACTGGGTGCAGGGGCTTGGCCCGCTCCTTCTCGGCCACGACATGCCCGAGTCCGTCCAGGCTGCCGTCCAGTCGCGGGCGTCCGAGGGCCCGATGTACGGGATGCCGACCGAACTCGAGGTCGAACACGCCGAGTTCGTCTGCCGGCACGTTCCGAGCGTCGAGATGATCCGGTTCGTCAATTCGGGGACGGAGGCGACGGTGTCGGCCGTTCGACTCGCACGCGGCGTTACCGGACGCAACAAGATCGTCGTCATGCAGGGCGGCTACCACGGTGCCCAGGAGAACACGCTCGTCGAAGGCGATACCGACCACCCGAAGCCCTCCAGCGCTGGGATTCCGGGGTCGTTCGCCGAACATACGATTCCGATTCCGTTCAACGACCCCGACGCCGCCCGTCGGGCCTTCGAGGAACACGGCGACGACATCGCCGCCGTCCTCGTCGAGCCGGTGCAGGCGAACATGGGTATCGCCCACCCGCTCGAGGGCTACCACGAGACGCTGGAGGAACTCTGTGACGACTACGGTTCCCTCCTCATCTTCGACGAGGTCATCACCGGCTTCCGGGTCGGCGGCCTCCAGTGTGCACAGGGAAAACTCGGCGTCGACCCCGACATCACGACGTTCGGCAAGATCATCGGCGGTGGCTTCCCGGTCGGCGCCATCGGCGGCAAAACCGAATACATCGAGCAGTTCAGCCCGACGGGCGACGTCTTCCAGGCCGGCACCTTCTCGGGACATCCCGTGACGATGGCTGCGGGGCTGGAGACGCTGCAGTTCTGCGCCGAAAACGACGTCTACGACCACGTCAACGAACTGGGCCGCCAAATCCGAGCGGGCCTCACCGACATCCTCGCCGACCACGCCCCCGAATACACCGTCGTCGGCACCGACTCCATCTTTAAGGTGGTGTTCACCCGCTCGGACGACCCGCCACAGGACGACTGCTGTGCGAATGGCTGCCGGCAAGACTCCTCGTGTAGCCGGTTCGATTCCTGCCCCAAGCGCGGCACCGATGTCAAGAAGGCAGAGACGGAGCGGTACGCACGCCTGTTCCGACCCGAGATGGTCGAGCAGGGCGTCCTCGTTTCACAGAACCAGTTCGAGGCGAACTTCGTCTCCTACGGCCACACCGAAGACGATGTCGAGGAGACGCTCGAAGCGTACAAGGAGGCACTGTAGCGGCCGCTATCGACTGTTATACCGAAAAGGAGGTGTGAATTAGGCGCTAGCGCCGTAGGTCGCTTCAAGATACTCGACGATATCGTCGGATTCGGGCATCCCGTCGATGTCGTGTTCCTCGTCGATGATGACGGGCACGCCCGTCTGATCGCTGACTTCCTCGACCTCGTCGCGTTCGCCGTGTGCGCTCGGTACCTCGATGGTGTCGTATTCGAGACCGAGTTCGTCCAGCTTGTCGATGACCTTCGCACAGTACGGGCAGCCGGGGAGTTCGTAGAGGGTAATGTTTGCCATCGACCGACAGTAGGGCATCGGGGATAAAGAGCCCGACGGTGGTGTGTTCGGGGGCGACCAGACCGCAAAAGGGGTCATCGACCGAGCCGGCGTTCGAGCGCGTCGCGGACCCGCCGTCGGTTGGTGACGAGTTCGGCACCGCCCCATCCGAGCACGACGAGCAGGCCGAGGACGGTCGAGAGGAACGTCCACGACCCCATCCAGACGGGCCGGAACCACGGCTCGATGTGTGCATACCGGGTCGCGACCGCATCAGCCTGTGCGGCGACGGGCGTGTTCGCGCCGACGTCGGAGATGGCGTCCGCGACCCGGTACGTCGATTGTGGGCCGTCGTCACCGCCACCGGAGACGGTGAACGTGCCGGTCGTCTCCTGGTCGGCCATCGTCGGGCCGTTGCTGCCGCCCTGGCCCCGCTCGGCATCGTACGGTGCCCACGTGGCGTAGAACTCCCAGACGACCTCGCCCTTGGGCGTAATCTCGACGACGCGGTGGTTGAGCGTGTCCGTCACGAGCGTGTTCCCGTTCGGGAGGCGGTCAGCGTCGCGGGGCCAGTTGAACCCATCGACCGCCCAGACGCGCTCCCACTCACACTGCTCGGGCGGCGTGCCGGCGCCGAGCCGTGGGTCGGCTGCACCGCAGTCGCGTTCGTACTCGATGACGCGGTCGTTCTCGCTGTCGGCGACGAGAATCACCGGCGTCCCGTCCTCGCGTTCGAGGTAATCCGGATTGTGCTGTTCGTACAGCGTCGAGTGGTTGTCGTTCTCGCCGAGCCGCATGACGATGTCGTCGGTTTCGCGGTCGACGACGATGACCTGGTCGAAGTTCCGCGGCGAGGCGAGGACGTACCGCTCGCCGTCGCCGATGGGTTCCACGTCGTTGACGTGCGTCCAGTCGGCATTGAAGCCGCCGTCGGTGCTGTTCGGGTAGTGGTTGCGGAACAGCCACTCCCACTCCGTTTCGCCCGTGGTCGTGTTCTCGATGAAGAGGCGGTCGTTGCTCACCCCGGATTCGGTCGCTCGCATGTTGGCCACGAGGATGCGGTCGTCGTCCAGTCGGTGGATGGCGTGGGTGTCGTGGGCGCCGGGGAGTTCGTACGACCAGCCCGACTCCTGGCGTTCGGTGCCGTACTCGAAGGCGATGGTTCCGCCGGGATATGTCGACGTCACGAAGAGTCGCCCGTTCGACAGCGGGTCGATTTCGTAGAACCATGTGGCGCCGACAGCATCGCCGCCGAAGCGCCATTGGGGCTCTGCGGCGCCGTCAGCTGCGACCAGTCGGGCGGGTTTTTTTGAATTTCCGTAGCCGGCGGCGTGGAACCCCTGGATGCTGACGTAGGTCGATTGGTTCGCCGGCTCCTCGACGGTGCCGGGGCCGAGGCCGATGGTGTCAGGGTTGGCAGCCGCATACACCGCCGGGAGCAAAAGCAGCGCGACGAGCACCGCGAGCCCCGCACGGAGCAGCGTCCGGCGGGGGTAGTCGTCGACTCGCGGGAGGTTCATACCGACAGTCAGGCGGTGTGATATGAAGGCGTTGTGGTCGCGAGCGGTTAGAAGAACATCCCGCTCGTCTGGACGTAGAAGTAGATGATGAGCGCGACGGCGATGGCCCACTGCCCGGGGTTCACATCGTCGTGTTCGCCCATCGCCGCCTTGATGATTGGGTAGCTGATGATGCCCGCCGCCAGCCCGTTCGCGATGGAGTACGTCAGCGGCATCAGGGTGATGGTGAGGCCGCCGGAGACGGCCCACGCCGGGTCGTTCCAGTCGACGTCGAGGACACCCTGCAGCATGATGATACCGACGACGACCAACGCGAGGAACGAGGCGTGGGCGGGAATCGCGGCGATGAGCGGCACGAAGACGATGGAAACGAGGAACAGCACGCCGACGACGAGCGCTGTCAGCCCCGTTCGACCGCCTTCCTCGATGCCGGTCGAGGATTCGATGTAGGTCGTGACCGTCGAGGTGCCGAGCATCGCACCGACGGTCGTCCCGACGGCATCAGCCATCAGCGGCTTGTCCATGTCGGGAAGGTTCCCCTCCTCGTCGAGCATGCCGCCGAACTGTGAGACGCCGATGAGCGTGCCGGCGGTGTCGAAGAAGTCCACGAAGAAGAACGTGAAGACGACGAGCGCGAACGTCACTGGCTCGATATTACCGAGCCCATCGATGAAGGCGCCGACGAGCGGCGTGATGTCGTACTGTGCACCGACGAGCGTTTCGGGGGTCACCGTTCCGCGCTCGAAGACGCCAGCAAGCGTCAGTCCCCAGCTCGCAAGCGCCGTCGTGAGGATGCCGATGATGATGGAGCCCTTGATTCCGCGTGCCCACAGCATGAAGGTGAGCAAGAGTCCACCGAGTCCGAGCAGCGCGACGGGGTTTGCGGCGATGTCACCCAAGGCGACGAAGGTCGCTTCGTCGGCGACGACGACCTCCATCTCCTGGAGCCCGATGAAAAGCAGGAAGACACCGATACCGGCGCCGACGGAGAACTTCACCGGCTCCGGGAACAGCCGGATGATGTACTCACGGGCGCCGACGGCGGTGATGGCGATGAAGATGATTCCTTCGACGAAGACGGCTGCGAGCGCGGTCTGCCAGGGGACACCCAGTCCGAGCACGACCGTGAACGCGAAGAAGGCGTTCAGTCCCATACCGGGCGCCAGTCCGAACGGCCGATTTGCGTACAACGCCATGACGCCGATACCGACCGCAGAGGCCAGAATCGTCACGATGGCGATCATCTGGACGACCTCGAGGTACCCCCGGCCCGGAATCTGTATCGCCTCGGCGAGGATGAATCCGTTGACGACGATGATGTACGACATCGCCAGGAACGTCGTCACCCCGGCGACGACTTCGGTCGGTACGTCCGTATCGTTCTCGTCGAGTTCGAAGAACTCGGACAGTGAATCAGTCACGCCCATGTTTCACGTTCGGGCATACCACCGGACGGGTGCTTAATACTTGCCGTCTAATTTCGCCTCGTGTAGGCACGTACGTGAACATTGGCCACGTCCAACAGCGGCAGCATCAATCGCGCGTGACGAGCGCCCCGACGGGCGCGTTCGTGTGAGCGCGTGCCCGGTCGATGCCCTCATCACCGACGGCAATGAGCGCGAAGACACCCGTCACGTCAGCGTCCGCCGAGGCGGCGATATCCAAGAGTAGTTCCTGGGTCTCTCCCGAACGGATGAGGTCGTCGACGACGAGCACCGAATCGCCGGCATCGATGGCGTTGGCGGGGAGGTAGTAATCGATTTCGATGCCCGAGGAGAGCCGCTGGCGGGCCTCGATGAACTCCTCGACGGCCGTCTCGCGGGATTTCTTCGCGTAAGCACAGCGGGCGCCGAAATACCGCGCCATCGCCGCCGCCAGCGTGATGCCGTCGGTCGCCGCCGTCAGGACGACGTCCGGCGGTTCGATGTCGAGCTGTTCTGCGGCCACTGGTGGCACGAGCGACAGCAGCGACTGGTCGAACACGACCCTGGAGTTGTCCACGTATCCTTCGTCGTCGACGGCGATGCGGGCGTTCAGCTCCTCGGCGAGAAGCGTCGCACCGGCACCGTCGATGACCTCACGAGCGCGGGACTCCCCCGGCAGGACGTGACCGTTGACGTAGCGGTTCAGGTCGCCGGCCGGCAGCCCCGTTTCGGCGGCGAGTTCCTCGTAGGTGCGCGTCTCCTTCAGCGTCCGCAACACGTCGACGGCGCGCAACTGGAGGGCCGCCTTCTCCGAACGGTTCATACCTACAGGCGTTATCGCACGTTTATGAATACTTCGGTGTCAAGGCACCGAAATATAATCACAGAAATGCCTACTACTCGCGGTCGGCGTCGGCCAGCAGCTCCGAGGCAGTGACGAGCGATTCGAGTTCGATGTCGTGTTCGGCGAGGTTCTCGCGGGCGCCCTCCTCGCGGTCGACGACGACGAGCACACGGTCGACGACGGCACCGGCGTCCCGCAGCGCTTCGACGGCGTCGATGGCGCTTTGGCCCGTCGTGGCGATGTCTTCGAGCACGACGACCTCTTCGCCTTCCTCGAACTCGCCCTCTATCTGGTTGCCCGTGCCGTACTCCTTGGCCTGCTTCCGGACGATGACGTATGGGTTGTCCGTCTCGACGGCCGTCGCGGCCACGAGCGGTACCGCCCCGAGGGCGACGCCGGCGAGTTTCGCCGCGCCGACGCGCTCTGCGAACGCCTCTGCGATGAGTTCCAGACAGCGGGGGTCGGTCTCGAAGACGTACTTGTCGACGTAATACTCCGAAACGCCGCCGTGGGAGAGTTCGAACTCCCCGAACTTCACCGCTTCGGCACCCCGAAGCGCGTCGATGAGTTCCTGGTTGACCATACCTGCGTCTCGGTGGTCTGGGTGAAAAGCGGCGCGGAATCGCCGAGCGAGACCCGGCCAGGGGCAAGCGTGTGGCTTTTCGGCGGCCCTGCCGAACGCCCGTCTATGCAGGTTCGCGAAGGCGGCGTGGAGATCGAGGTGCCCGAAGAGCGCCACGGGGCCAGCGAAGGGGCCGGGCCAGGCGTCTTCTACAACCCCGTCCAGGAGCTGAACCGGGACATTACGGTCGGCGTCCTTCGGGCGGTCGCAGACGACTGTGACTCCTATCTCGACGCGATGACGGCAAGCGGGATTCGCGCCGTCAGGGCCGCCGACGCGGGCTACGACGTGACTGGCTGTGATATCGACACGGACGCCGTCGCGCTGGCGCGACAGAACCTCGACGCAAACGGGCTTGATGGAGATGTGGCTCATCGGAACGTCAACGCGCACATGCACGAATCGAGTCACGACGTGGTCGACCTCGACCCGTTTGGGACGCCCATCCCGTTCGCGGACGCGGCGTTCCGGAGCGCAAAGCGGTACGTCTGCGTGACGGCGACGGACACGGCGCCGCTGTGTGGCGCCCACTTCGAAAGCGGCGTGCGGAGCTACGGCGCTGTCCCGCGGAACACGGAGTTCCACAGCGAGGTGGGGCTGCGCGTGTTGCTTTCGGCGCTCATCCGCACCGCGGCGCGGTACGACATCGCGGCCCGGCCCGTCCTCAGCCACGTCTCCAGCCACTACGTCCGGACGTATCTGGAACTGGAGGGTGGCGCGAAGGCAGCCAACGACCAGATCGACCAGCTCGGCTATCTCGACCACTGCCAGCAGTGTCTGTGGCGCGACCACGAGCGGACGCTCATCGCCGACCCGACCGAGGAGTGTCCGAACTGCGGGCAGTCGACGTGGACGGCCGGCGCCATCTGGCTCGGATCGGCCCACGACGCCGATTTCGTCGAGCGCGTCGCCAGCGAGATTCCGGCGTCGTTCGGCGAGGCGACGAAGGCCCACCGCCTCCTCGACACCATCGCGGACGAGCTCCACCAGCCGACCCATTACGACCAGCACAAACTCTACAAGCGATGGGGTGAGCCGAACATCGCGATGGACGACTTCCTGGCGGCGCTTCGGGACGCCGGCCACGAGGCCTCCCGGGCTCACTACGGCGGCACGACGTTCAAGACGGACGCCGACGTGGTCGCCATCCGTGACGCCGTCGAGTAATCGTCGTACTGGCGGTCGTTCCGAGTGGCTTCCCACGGATTATATGTAGGGTTCAGCCAAACCTCGCACCGTGAAGCAGCATCTCGACCGGGCTGTGACGGTGACCCGAGGCGTCGTCAACGGCGCCCAGTCGGATCGGATCACGTTCATCGCCGCGAGCCTCGCATATTATGCGTTCATCTCGCTTTTGCCGCTTCTGCTTTTGGCACTCGTCGCCGCGGCCGTGTTCGGCGACTCCGGCGTGGTCGAGGCGCTCGTAACCGAGGCCACTGAGACGCTCGGCCCCCAGGCCGGCACGCTCGTCCAAGACGCCCTCACGGGCGCCGAGGGACGCGGCGGCGCGACGCTTGTCGGCCTCGTTGTCCTGCTGTGGTCGGCGTTGAAGCTCTTCCGGGGCCTCGATATCGCTTTCTCGGAGGTGTACGGCGATGTCGGGCCGGAGTCGCTGGGCGAACAGCTCCGCGATGCGGTCATCGCTCTCGGAGCCGTCATCCTCGGCATCGCCGCGACCGTCCTCATCGGCATTGTTATCGCCTTCTTCCGCGTCGACGTGTTCATCGAGGGCATCGACATCGTCGGTGTTCTCGGGACGCTCATGCTCGTGTTCGGGCTGACGCTCGCCTTTCTCCCGCTGTACTACTTTCTGCCGGGGACGGACGTCGCCCTGGGTGAGGCGATTCCGGGCGCCGTGTTGGCCGCTATCGGCTGGACGGCCCTCCAGACCGGATTTCGTCTGTACGCCGCAAACGCCGGAAGCTACGAGGCCTACGGCGTGCTCGGAGGCGTGCTCCTCTTGGTCACGTTCCTCTATTTCGGCGGCCTGGTGTTGCTCGTCGGCGCCGTTCTCAACGCCGTCCTTGCGGGCCGCGCCGACGAGGAGACCGGCCTTGTAGAACCCGAAACGCCCGACCCCGAACCGACCGCCGTACTCGAAGGAATCATGACACGGAACCGACCTGACGAAGACCTATCGGACGAGGAACTCGAAGCCGAACTCGAACGGCTCTACGACGAACTCGACCGGTTCGAGGAGTGCATCGACGACCGAACGGTACACAGAGAGCAGATCGAAGGCGACCTCAAACGGTACGTCCGCCAGCAGGTGCGCCGCGGGAAGGCGCGCGGCTGGGGCCCGTATCTCGTCTTGCTCTACGGCACGGCGATGACGCTCGGGGCGTTCTTCTCCCTGTCGAGCGGCTGGGCGGTGCTCGCAATGGTCGTCATCTGGCTGTCGACGCTCGGGCTCTACGCGCTCATGCTGCTCGTCGGGACGACCGTCACGGTGGCCGGACTGCCGGGGCGACTGAAAGACCGCTTCGAAGGTCGATGAGTCGCGGCGTCGGCGAACTCGCTTTTGTCGCCCAGCTGCCGGAGGTCATCGTCGTCTTCGCGGCGTTGCTCACCCAGCTCGGTGATGTCTGGTTCGTCTTCGGACTGCTCGGACTGCTCTACTGGTTCGGCACCTCGCTGCCAGGCCCGCTGTCGTTCGACCGCACCCGGGCAGCGTTCGCCGTCGCGCTTGGCCTCGGCGCCCACGCCGTGGTGACGACGCTGAAAGAGTGGCTCGCGTACCCCCGGCCACCGGGCGCCGACGTGGCTGTCGGTCGCGACCTCATGCCGGCACTCGTCGAACCCCTCTATGTCGCGGCCGCGACCGCGACCGGGTTCGGATTGCCGAGCGGCCACGCGACCGCCGCCGCCATCATCTACGGCGGTTTGGCGCTGCTGGTCGGTACCCGACGCGCGTACGGCTCCGCGGCCGCGCTCGTGGTCGTCATCGCGCTGTCGCGAATCGTGCTGCAGGTGCATTACCTGGTCGACGTCGTTTTCGGCGTCACCGTCGGTGCCGCGTATCTCGCCGTCGTGTACCGACTCTGCGGTCGCGGGTCGAACCCCGGTCGGGCATTGATGCTTGCCGTCGTCGCTGCTCTCTTCGGGCCGATACTCGGCGGCTACAGCTTCGATACGATGGCGGTGCTCGGCGGCACGCTCGGGGCCCGTATCGCCTGGGGCAGCCTCGGCGATGCCGTCATCCACGAGGAGATGACACGAACTGGCGGCGCCATCGCCGTCGTCGTCGGGGTCGTCTTCGGCGGTCTCTTCGGAATCATCTACACAGCGCACGCGGCGCCCCACGTCGCCTTCTTGGGTATGGGCATCGCTCTCGCCGGCGTCATCGCCGCGCCGCTCGTCGGCGAGGCTGTCGCTCGGCGGGTCTGAAATAAAATACTATCCGCGAGCGGGGAGCGCCTGCGGTTCGCTCGTCAAAGCGTGCGAAAAGAGGTTTTTTAGAACGTTTCGAGGTACCGGTCGAGCTCCCAATCGGAGACATCGACGAGGTACTCCTCGAACTCCTGGGTCTTCGCTTCGACGAACTTCGGTCCGATGTGCTCGCCGAGCGCGTCGTAGATGACGTCGTCGTCCTGGAGTGCCTCGACGGCCTGACCGAGGTTGCTCGGCAGGGTGTTGATGCCGTACTCGTCGCGTTTCTGCTCGTCGAACTCGTAGATGTTCTCCCGGACGGGGTCGGGCGCTTCGATGTCCTTCTCGATGCCGTCGAGGCCAGCATGAATCATGGCCGCGAAGGCGAGATAGGAGTTACAGGACGGATCCGGCGAGCGGAGTTCGATACGGCTGGCTGCGGGCACGCGCGCGGCGGGCTTGCGGATGAGCGCCGAGCGGTTGCGATCCGACCAGGCGACGTACACCGGTGCCTCGTAGCCGGGCACGAGGCGTTTATACGAGTTTACCGTCGGGTTAGCGATCGCCGTGATGGCCGGGGCGTGTTCGAGGATGCCGGCGAGGAACTGCTTTGCCGTCGCGCTGAGGTTGAACTCGTCGTTCTCGTCGTGGAAGGCGTTCTCGCCGTCCTCGGTGAAAAGCGAGAGGTGGGTGTGCATGCCCGAGCCGTTGATCTTCGGAATCGGCTTCGGCATGAAGGTTGCGTGAAGGTCGTGTTGGGCCGCGATGGCGCGGACGACCGTCCGGAATGTGCCGACGTTATCGGCCGTCGTCAGCGCATCGTCGTACTCGAAGTTGATCTCGTGTTGGCCGCGGGCAACCTCGTGGTGGCTGGCTTCGATCTCGAAGCCCATCTCCTCGAGGCCGTAGATGATGTCGCGTCGCACGTCGCTTGCGAGGTCTTTCGGCGCGAGGTCGAAGTAGCCGCCAGCGTCGTTGGTCTTCGTCGTCGCGCGGCCGTCTTCGTCTTCCTCGAACAGGAAGAACTCCGGTTCGGGGGCGGCGTTGACCTTGTACCCCATGTCGTGGGCACGCTGGAGCGCCTGTTTGAGCACGTAGCGGGGGTCGCCCTCGAACGGCTCGCCCGTCGACGTGTTGTAGACATCACAGATCATCCGTGCGGAGGCGCCTTCCTCGCGTTTCCGCCACGGGAGCACGGCGAAGGTGCTCGGGTCGGGGATGAGCCGCATGTCGGATTCCTGGATGCGGACGAAGCCCTCGATAGAAGACCCGTCGAAGTAGATGCCTTCGGAGAAGGCTTTCTCGGCCTGCTCTGCGGGCACGGAGACGTTCTTGACCGTGCCGAGAATATCGGTAAACTGCAGGCGGAGGAAATCGACGTTCTTCGCTTCGATCTCGTCGAGCACGTTCTGTGCTTCTACGGAAAGGCCACCATCGGTGGCTACGTTTTCGTTCGTCATGTTTCTCGTCAGTTGTGTCGTATACTGCTATTACTAAAGCGTTGCTGCTCTGCGCAAATCTACCGTCCTGCTGCGGAGAAATGAATATTCGTAAAGTTCTAAACCCTTCGGCCAGTAACAGGGTATAATGACGTACGAAAATCTCGACCGCAAGCTAGTGAACGCGCTATTGGAAGACGGCCGTGCCTCGCTGCGCTCGCTCGGTGAAGACCTCGACGTCTCCGTCACGACCGTTTCGAACCACATCTCCGCGCTCGAAGATGATGGCATCATCGAGGGGTACGCACCCACCGTCAACTACGGCAAACTCGGCTTCGACGTGACCGCCATCATCCAGATGAAAGTCGAGGGAAGCGCCCTGCCGGAGATCACCGACCGGCTCAGCGACCACAAGCACATGGTCTCGGTGTATGAGGTCACTGGCGACCATGACATCATCGCGATCGGGAAGTTCACAGACACCGACCACATGAACGAGCAGATCAAGGAGCTGCTCATCGACCCTGACATCAAGGAGTCGAACACGAGCGTCGTGCTCAACACCGTCGCCGAGAACGAGCAGTTCGACCTCGATCACTGAGCGACCGTTCCGAACGTGCGCAAGGCGTCTTCTTCCGCTCGATTACCCAAAGATACTTGAATCTTTGGGCCAAATCGACTAGTTACCATGGGTGAAATTGACATACACGATGGTTCGATGGCACGAACCATCCGCCTGCGCGACCTGAATGGGGACATCGAGATCGAGATGCGCGGGAGCGAGGCCCCCTGCGTCAAGGTGCCCGAGGAGTTCGACGTCGAACGGCTGTAACGATTCTGCGATTTCGTTCGGCGACCGACAGCTATTGCTCGGCGCAGTACTCGACGAAGTTCCTGAGGATGGTCAGCCCCGTCTCGCCGGATTTCTCGGGGTGGAACTGTGTGCCAAAGACGTTGCCCGCCTCGTTCGCGATGATGGCCGGGAACTCGATGCTGTAGTCGGTCGTCGCAACGACGGCGTCGGCGTTGTCCGGTTTCGCGTAGTACGAGTGGACGAAGTAGGCGTATTCACTGTCGATGTTGCCGCCGGCCACGGTGTCGGCGTCCGACTCCGCCGTGTCGGCGCCCTCGACACCCGTCGCGATGGGGTGTTCGCGCGCGATGTTCAGTTCGTTCCAGCCCATGTGGGGCACCTTCTGTCCCTCCGCAAACCGGACGTTGCGGCCGGGGATGAGGTCGAGTCCCTCGACATCGCCCTGGCCGACTTTCTCGGCTTCCTCACTGGAGGTGAGCAGCATCTGCATGCCGAGACAGATGCCGAAGAGGGGTTGGCCCGCCTCGGCGGCGTCGACGAGCGCATCGCGGAACGGCCCCGCGTTCTCCATGCCTTCGCTGAACGCGCCGACGCCGGGCAGCACGATACCATCGGCGGCGTCGAAATCTGCGGGGTCGTCGGTCAGCGTCACCTCGGCGCCGGCCCGCTCCAGGCCACGGGTCGCACTCCGGAGGTTCCCCAGCCCGTAGTCGACCAGGACGACCTCGGCGGTCGTCTGTCGCGTCGTGTTCATATCTGTCCGTGTGCGGGCGGCGGCAAAGTGGGTTTCCATCGCGGCATCGACTCAAAAATCGCCGAGTCGTGACTGCCCGCTCTCGCCGTCGTCGATGAGCGAAACGGCCTCGTCGAGGGCGTCGGCGAACGTCTCGCGCTGGCTCGGGTCGTACAGCGTCGCCGCGGGGTGGACGCAGACGAGGACGCGCCGCGCCGTCCCCGCGATGCGGGCGTCGTGCAGCGTGCCGGCCTCGTTCGTCACGGCGACCGACCGTTCGAGCAGGTGTTCGGAGGGCACCTTCCCGAGCGTCACCACGACCTCGGGGTCGACGGCGTCGATTTCGCGTTCGAGATACGCCCGGCAGTTCGCAAGCTCCTCGGTCGTCGGGTCGCGGTTCTCCGGCGGCCGGCAGCGCACGCAGTTCGTGATGCGGACATCCCGGCGTGCGAGCCCCCGGTCTCGGAGCGCGTCGGTGAGGACGTCGCCGGAGCGACCGACGAACGGCTCACCTTCCGCGTCCTCATTTTCGCCCGGCGCCTCGCCGACGAAAAGCAGGTCGGCATCGGCCGCGCCCACGCCGTTGACGATTCGGCTTCGCGACTCACACAGCGCCGAACAGCGCGTGCAGTCGCGAACCTCGATGGCGTCGGTGTCCATAGCCGACGACTCGACGCCCCCGGAGTTAATCCCGCCGGTGTCGGAAGGCGTCACCGGCGCGGGCGGCCCGCTGTGCGACGCGCAGCGGTTCCGGACGTGTCTCGTGTGTGTACGCGCGGACGAGTCGGTCAGCCTCCCGTTCGGCGACGCCGACGTTCCGGACGAACAGATCGACGCCATCGACCGCGACCCGTCGGCGCTCCGGCAACGCTGCGTAGCGGTCAAGGCGGGCGTCCCGTTCCGCGCCATCGAAGGCGTCCTCTATCGCGTCGGTGAGCCCCTCGCTCTGCTCGAAGGTGACGGCGATGACGGGCCGGTCTGTCGTCTCGCGTATCGAGCCGAGGTCGAGCACGCTGAACCAGGCCGGCGCGACGCCGGCGACGAACAGATACTGGACGTCGGGGCGGTCGAGCCGCTGCCAGCAGTCGATGATGGCCTCGGTGGCGTCGCGGCCACCGACGGCACAGGTTCCGAAAACGAAATCGTCGACCATGCGGTCGGCACGGACGACTGCGCCCGCGAGCGTGCTCTCCGACCCGTCGTCGGTTCCCCGGTAGGACTCCGCGATGCCGAGGGCACGTCGGCCGGGCTTCACTGGCTCTGAATCTCTTCGTAGGTCTCCAGTACGTCCTCACTCGAGGCGTCGTCGTACTCGAACTCCACTTTCCCGTCGTGTGTCGGCAACGTCGTCTGCTCGCCGTCCTCGATGTCGGCGTCGAACTCCTGGGTTTCCTGTTCGGATTCGTCGTAACTGCCGAATCCCATATCCATCCAAACGTAAGAAATTCCTGTTTGTAAATCACACGCTGGATCGAACAGGTAGACGGTGCGCGAACCGCGCTTCATCCCAGCCGACAGCGTTATCCTCGGCACAGCCGTCGTATGGAGTATGTCAGTGGGAGGGCGGCCACGGTGACGAAGACCACCCCAAGCACGTCGGTTGTGTACGTCGGTCAGCACCCACCAGCCGACGATGCACTCCGCATCGAGCACGTCGCTCCCGACGCAGTATCCGACAACGTCGACGGGGCGGACTGCATCGTCGCCGAGGAACCCGGCGGCGGGCTCGACGTGCTCGCCTCGCTCGACGGCGCCCTGCCCACGATTCTATACGACACGGACGGCGACCCAGCGGTCGCCGCTCGGGCGACGCAACTGGGCGTCACCGAATACGTCACCGACACGGTACTCGATGGGGAGTCGCTCACAGACCGTATCGTGGCGGTCACGACCACGACAGCCGAGTCCGATCGGGCACGCGAATCGACCGCGCTCGAACTCCTCTATGACGTGATGACCGACCAGTCGCTTTCCCTCGAGGAGAAGACGGAACGGCTGCTCGCTGCCGGCTGTGAACGGCTCGGCCTCGACGCCGGCTTTCTCTCGAACATCGAGGACGACACCCACACTATCGTCACGGCGAACGGCGACCACCCAGCCATCAACGCCGGAATGTCGACGCCGCTTTCGGAGACGTACTGCCGACGGACGCTAACGGCCGATGGCCTTCTCGGTATCCACGACGCTGTTGCGACCGGCAACGAAACCGACCCTGCCTACGAGTCGTCGGGGCTGCAGTGTTATCTCGGTGGCAAACTCGCCGTCAACGACGAACTCTACGGGACGCTGTGTTTCGTCAGCGATGCGCCGCGAACGGAGCCGTTCTCCGAGAGCGAACGCCGCTTCGTCAAGCTCCTCATCGAGTGGGTGAGCTACGAGCTGGAACGCGAAGAGCGCGAGCGGTCGCTTAGGTGGTACCGTGCGATCCACGAAACCGTCGAGGAGATGGTGTTCCTCATCGGCGAGAACGCCAGAATCCAGCTCGTGACACAGCCGCTTGCAGACCGGTTCGGCTACGACCGCGACGACCTGGTCGACGAACCGGCGACCGTCTTCGTCGGCGACGACCTCGTTACGAGGGGGTACGACGCCCTCGGAACGCTGCAGTCGGGTGTCGACTCCGTGACCATCGAGGCGACGATGGAAACCGCCGACTGCGAGACGGTGCCCGTCGAAGTCGATTTCTCGTTGCTCTCCTCGAGCACGGAGTTCGAGGGGCTCGTCGGTGTCGTCCGCGACCGGACGGAGCTCTCACAGACGGAGGCGGCGCTCGCCGGCGAGCGCGACCGGTTCCAGCATCTCTTCGACCAGATACCCGACGGCGTCGCCGACATCGAGTTCGTCGACGGCGAGCCACTGATTCGGGCGGCCAATCCAGCGTTCACGGACACGTTCGCGGACGACGAGCGCGTCGTGGGCGAACCGCTCCACGATGTCATCATCCCGGCCGACAACCAGGATCCCACCGAGTCACTCGACGCCGACATGCTGCAGACCGGGTACGAGCGGCCGCAGATCGAGTTACAGACGAACAACGGGCTCCGGACGTTCCTGCTCCGGGGGTTCGGCTATTCGACCGGCGACGATGACCGCGGGTTCGTCATCTACACGGACATCACGAGCCGGCTCGAACGTGAGCGGCGGCTGAGCGTGTTACATCGCGTACTCCGCCACAACCTCCGCAACGAGATGACCGCCGTCATCGGCTACGCGAAACTGCTTGCCGAGGAGGCCGAAACGGCCGAACACCGCGAGTACGCCGACCTCATCTATCGCCGGTCGAACGAGGTCGCCGACCTCGGCAAGCAGGTACAGCGCATCGAGCAGGCGCTCGACCGGGAGAACCGACAGCCGATGCCGGTCGACCCCCTCGAGGTCGCCACGGATGTCGCGGCTCGGTTCCGGGAGGCGTATCCGGAGGCGACCATTCGCGTTTCGGACTCGGACGCCGGAGCCGTCGTCGGCGACGAACTGCTCGATCGCGCGCTCGATAATCTCGTCGAGAACGCGCTCGAACACCACGACGGAACCCCGACAGTCGATATCGAGGTTGCCGCGACTGGTGACGGCTGGGTCGATATCACGGTTCGAGACGATGGCCCCGGTATCCCCGAGCGCGAACGCGCCGTCGTCAGCGGGGAGCGCGAAATCACGCAACTCGATCACAGCGTCGGGCTCGGGCTGTGGGTCACCCGTTGGATCGTCGACGGCGTCGGCGGCCGCCTCATTTTCGAAGACCGGGCGGACGGCTCGGCCGTCACGCTTCGGCTCCGACGGTCGTCGCAGTCGCCAAGGTAAATACGCCGGCGGCCGGAGAGTGCGTGTGAACATATCTAACGTGACCGCCGATGCGGAGACGTTCACCTGCAACGCTTTTCTCGTCGAAGGTGACCGAACGGTGCTCGTCGATGCCGGCGCGATGGACGGCGTCGTCGATGTTATCCGCGAACACACGGACACGCTCGATGCGGTCGTCCTGACCCACCAACACGGTGACCACGTCGCACAGCTCGACGTCGTCCTCGATGCCTTCGACGCCCCACTGTACGCCTACGGTGAGCACCCGCGCCGCGCGAGCGAACTCGACGACGGCGACCAGGTGTTCATCGGTGACGAGCCGTTCGACGTCGTCTACACACCGGGGCACGCCGACGACCACGTCTCCTTCGTCTCCGAAACGACGCTTTTCAGCGGTGATGTCGTCGTCCACGACGACGGTGCCTTCGAGTACGGGAGTTTCGGCCGGACGGACATGCCCGGCCAATCGCGGGAACGCCTCATCGAGAGCATCGAGGCGCTGCTCGACCGGATGGGCGACAGCGTCGAGCACATGTACGCCGGCCATGGCGAGACGTTCCACGGCGACATCCGTGACGTGGTTGAGAGGTCGCTCGAACGGGCGGAAACGCGGGAGCCAAAATACCCGGAGGAGTAACGACGCTGTCGCTGTCCGACCGGAATCGCGGAAAAACGACTAGAGTGCCTGTTCAGGCCGCGCGCCGTTCTTTCGCCTTCGGCCGCAGTTTGTCGTAGCCGCACTTGCGACAGCGGTCGGCCCGCTTTGAGTTCCGGGCGTTACAGCGCATGCAGATCATCTTATCGAGGATGCGCGCTTCTGCTTCTTCGAAGCTAGCCATACTCGAAGGAAGTTGGTCGCGCCGCATAAACCTAACCGTTCGTCTTTTCCCCGCTCGACCGCCAGGATGGCCCATGTACGACCGTCTGGCCGAGTTGCCACTCGTCGTCGACGAGTACGCGCTCTCATCGGCGTCGCTCGACACCTCGAGTGATTTCACCCGCGTCACGACGACCATCTCACTCTCCGGCGACGGCGAGACGGGCCGTGGCGAAGACGTCGGCTACGAGAGCGACGACCAGCGTCGGTTTCAGGACGCCTTCGGCGACGGCATCCTCGACCTCATGGGCACGTACACCCTTCGGTCGTTCTCGAATCACCTCGACGATCTCGACCTCTTCCCGGAGCCACCGGAGCGAGCGGCCGACCGCCACTATCGCCGCTGGGGATTCGAAAGCGCCGCCCTCGATTTGGCGCTCCGGCAGGCCGATACCGACCTCGGAGCGATGCTTGACCGGTCATATAACCCCATCAACTTCGTCGTCAGCACGCGGCTGGAATCGGCCGACCGGCTCGACGAGATACGAACCGTTCATCCGGATGCGGCGTTCAAACTCGACCCGACATCCGAGTGGGACGAGTCGCTCATCGACGCTATCGCCGAGCGCGGCGGCGTCCGAGTTCTCGACCTGAAGGGCCACTACGAGGGCACGGACGTGGATGCCGCCCCCGACCCGGAGCTGTACCGGCGGCTCACCGAAGCGTTTCCCGACGCAATTTTCGAAGACCCGGCTCTCACCGACGAGACGCGCCCCATCATGGAGGCCGTCCGCGACCGACTCTCGTGGGACGCGCCGATTACGAGCATCGAGAGCGTCGAATCGCTGCCGTTCGAACCGCAGTGGCTCAACATCAAGCCTTCCCGGTTCGGGACGCTCGAGTCTCTTTTTGACACCATCGATTACTGCGAAGCGCACGGCATCAGAATGTACGGCGGCGGCCAGTTCGAACTCGGCGTCGGGCGCGGGCAGATTCAGACGCTCGCCTCGCTGTGGTATCCGGACGGCCCGAACGACGTCGCGCCGGGCGGCTACAACGCGGCCGACCTTCCAGAGAAGTTGCCGACGAGTCCGCTGACTCCGCCGGACGACCCGACGGGGTTCCGATGATCAGTCACCGAGATACGCTTCCTGGACGGCGACGATTTCGCTCGAATCCGCACACTCCGCATACCGCCGCAGTGGCTCCTCGTTCAACTCGAGGAACGTGTGGCCCCACCGGAACTTCCCGAGAATCTCCTCGGCCTGCTCGCGGTGGCCGAGGATGCAGAGTGCGCCCGCAAACGCCTCGACGGTGTTCAACTGGAACGGCGTTCCGTAGTTGATGGGGTTGGCCGCAACGAGGAAGGGGAGTGCCCGATGGTCGCCGTCGAGTTTGAACGCCTCCTTCTCGGCGGTCTCCCACGAGCAATCGAGGGCGACGAGTCGCTCGGCCGAGGCGTCGGCCGGCGACAGCGCGACGTCGGCGTAAGGGTCGAGGACGACACCCGGTGGCGTCGCTCGCGCCGAGCGATGCAGTTCCGCGAGGTCGAAGCGCGCGAGCTTTCGCGCCGAGCATTTCTCGGGGTCGTCGTCACCCTCGTACCGGACGTGCAGTTCCACACCGCTGTTTGTCGGCCGGCGGACAAAAGTCGCTCGGGGTCGCCGCGTCGGCGAGTCACTCGCGCCGCCTATTTCGGGATGCGGTTCCTACCGCGACCATGGACGGTGCCACGCTGGCTCGGGAGTATTATCACGCGATAGACGACGATGAGTACGAGACGCTTTTCGACGTGCTCGCCGGCGGCTTCGTCCACTATCGCCCCGACATGACCATCGAGGGCCGCGAGGAGTTCGTTGCATTCATGCGAACGGGCCGCCCCGAGACCGACACCGAACACGCCATCGACGCCGTCTACGTCCGGGAGAACGGCGGTGGTGACATCGCGGTCGAGGGCCGACTCCTACGCGCCGACGGCGAGACGTGGTTCGGCTTCGTCGATACGTTCACTATCGGTGAGAACGGTATCACCGAACTTCGGACGTACACCGACGACCATCCGACGTGAGCAGGCGCGCTCCGGCAGTGTTCCCACTGCAGGCGTGCCGTCGAGACCAAATACGCGTTCTGTGGGTCGTGCGCCCGACCGCTGCCGAACTGAGCCGGATTACTGATCGCCGACAGCCGATTCGCCGACGGGCTCCTGCCCCTCGATGACGTCCGTGCCCATGTACGGCTGGAGCGGTTCGGGCACGTCGACGGTACCGTCCTCGTTCTGGTAGTATTCGAGGATGGCGACGACGACGCGCGGCACCGCCACGCCGGAGGCGTTCAGCGTGTGGATATACTCCGCGGACTCGTGCTGTTCGGGTCGGTACTGGATGCCCGCACGCCGCGCCTGGAACTCCTCGAAGTTCGACACAGAGGAGACTTCGAGCCACCGGCCGCCGACCTCGGGCCCCGTCTCCATGTCGTCGCCGGGTGCCCACACCTCGACGTCGTATTTCTTCGCCTGCGTGAACCCCATGTCGCCGGTGCACATCTCGAGGACGCGATACGGCAGGCCGAGCGCTTCGAGGACGGCCGTCGCCTCATCGAGTAGGCCGTCGAGGCGGTCGTAGCTGTGCTCCGGGCGCACGAAGTTCACCATCTCGACCTTGTTGAACTGGTGGACGCGGACGATACCCCGGGTCTCGGTGCCGTGTTCGCCGGCCTCCCGCCGGAAGTTCGGTGAGTACGCCTGATGCTTGATGGGGAGGTCGTCGTCGAGCAGGATTTCGCCGCGATACATGTTCGTCACCGGCACCTCCGCGGTCGGGAGCAGCCAGAGGTCGTCGTCGTCGTAGTCCTCGTCGTTGCTGCCGCCGAGGCGGTAGGCGTCCTCGATGAACTTCGGGAACTGGCCGGTGCCGCGCATCGACGCCGAGTTGACGGGCAGCGGTGGGAACACGTCGGTGTAGTCGTGTTCGTCCCGGTGGAGGTCGAGCATGAACTGCACCAAGGCGTGTTCGAGGCGTGCCCCCTCGCCTTTCGCGAAGTAGAAGCCGCCGCCGGAGACCTTCGCGCCGCGTTCGAAATCGAGGATGTCGAGCTCCTCGCCGAGGTCGTAGTGGGGGATGACCGCCTTGGGGAGGTCACGGCGGTCGTCGAAGCCCCAGCGGTCGACTTCGACGTTGTCAGATTCATCCCCGCCGACCGGGGCGTCCGGGTGCGGGACGTTCGGTAGTTTCAGGAGCGCCCGCTCGAGTTCGGCTTCGAGTTCGTCGGCGCGTTCTTCGACCGCTTCGAGTTCTTCTTTCAGTTCCTGGGAGCGCTCGATGGCTTCCTCGGCTTCCTCCTCGTCACCCTCACGTTTGAGCTCGCCGATCTTGCTGGACACCTCGTTCCGCTGGTGTCTGAGATTGTCGCCTTCCGCTTTGAGCTCGCGCCACTCCTCGTCGATGTCGAGGATGTGGTCGAGGTCGACATCGACGCCCTTGGTGTCGAGCGCCCGTCGCACCTCCTCGGGGTTCTGCCTGACGAACTGCCTCGATAGCATTTGCTGGCGGTTCGCTTGGCCCGGGCAAAGACGTGTCGGTCGCCTGCGATGGCGTCTTACCCTTCGATAAACGCCCTTCGGCGGTAGCGGTGTTGACGACAGAACAAAGTGAATAGTGGTCGTTCGGTCGAGCATGATAGAGCAGTATCTCGAGCGGCTCTTCACTTGGGAGAGCCTCGAGAACACCGAGCGGGGCGTGGAGTTCGAACTGAAGAATCGCCTCATCGAAGCCGAATTCGAGGGCGTCACCGTGGTGAAACTCGACGGCAAATCGATACCGCTGGAGGACATCACGCTCGAACTCTCGGCGGACGAACGGTATCGCGCCGACAAAATCACGCCCGAGAGCCCCCTCGAACTCGACCTCGCGGAGACGGTACAGGTTATCTGCGACCGCAAGCGGCTCCGACTCGGCGTCCACGAGGTCGAAATGGGCCTGCAGGTCGAGGGATACGGCGAGGTCGATTTCACGACCGACGACGAGATTCGAATGGAAGACCTCATCGACGTCGACCCAGCCGATATGACGGTCGCGGAACTCCGCGAACTGGCCGGCGACATCACCGAGCCGAAAACGTTCGAACGCCTGCTCGAACGCGAACGCGAGGGGAAGGCCCGCAAGACCGCGATCGAACTGCTCGAAGAGCGCCACGAGGCCGCCGAGCCACTGGATGAATCGGAGATGGTTCGCTCCGAGATTCCCGAGCGAGACACCGGTGGCGGCAGCGTCAACGAACTGCTCGTCGACGTTTTCGAATCGCCACAGCGGGTGTCGGTGTATCTCACCGTGCAGACGCTCGGCAGCGGCACGCCGGAAGAGATCGCCAGCCGAACCGTCTTCCCGGAGCGTGTCGTCGCGTCGACGCTCGAGGATTTCGAAAGCGAGGGCATCGCCGAGCGAACCGCGGACGACGCGTACACCGTCGCCTCGCCGGTCAAGGTGTTGCAGAAGCGCCAGAGCGAACTCTGGTCGGTGCTTCGGGGCACGATGTAGCGGGAGGGTCGAAACGGTAGCTGGGCTTTAGGGCGGTACCGACGGAAGAGAGTCGTATGGGCATTGGCGACGTCTACGAGGTCGAGGCGGCGACGGACTGTTACTACGTGGATACGGGCATGTACGACACGCCCCAGTACGGCGCCGTCTACATCCTTGATACGGAGCGGCCGGCCATCGTCGACACCGGTATCGGGACGAACTACGAGCGGATTCTCGACGCCCTGGAGACGGTCGGAATCGCGCCGTCCAACCTCGAAACCATCGCGGCGACGCACGTCCATCTCGACCACGCGGGCGGCGCGGGCTTTCTCGCCGCTGAAACCGACGCCGACGTGTACGTTCACGAGAGTGGCGCGACGTTCCTCGCCGACCCCGGCGGGCTGTGGGCCGGAACGAAACAGGCGGTCGGCAAACAGATCGAGTTCTACACCGAGCCGAAACCGGTGCCGGTCGACCGCATCGAGCCGATACATGACGGCGCGACGCTCGACCTCGGGAACGTCGAACTCGACGTCCACCACGCGCCCGGCCACGCCTTCCATCAGGTGATATTCCACGACGTCGCCGACGATGTCGTGTACGCGGCCGACGCGGCGGGCATTTACGTCCCACAGCGAGACGCGATCCGTGAGACCTCGCCACCGCCGGATTTCGACATCGAAGGCGTCATCGCGGATGCCAGGCTGATTTCGCGGCTCGACCCTGACACCATCTGCTATGCACATTTCGGCCCGGAGCCGGCCGACGAACGGGTCTCGGAATACGTCAGCGTCATCACGGACTGGGTCGAGGGCGTCGCCGAGAAACGCGACGAACTGGGCGATGACAACGCCGTCATCGAGCATTTCGTCGAGGCAGCCGACATCGACGAGGTGTG
Source organism: Natronomonas sp. (assembly GCF_047616845.1). Lineage (GTDB taxonomy): Archaea > Halobacteriota > Halobacteria > Halobacteriales > Haloarculaceae > Natronomonas. The sequence continues at coordinate 72,698 of NZ_JBLGBY010000002.1, forward strand.
GGGGGCAAAGAAAGCCGATCCCGAGGTCGCGATGAACGTCCGCGGCGTGTTACAGTATCTCGACGAACGAGCGGAATCCCCGCAGTAAGCCACCGATGTTTATCAGGGCGCGTGGCGAAACCGAGTTCGTGACGGAGGGACGCTAATGTCCGAGGCTGCACTGATTCCACTCGTCGCCGCGATCCTCGGTCTCGGGGTCATCTCACAGATACTCGCCGACCGGTTCGAGGTACCGAGCATCATCTTCCTTCTGGCCGCAGGTATCGCGCTCGGCCCGAACGGGCTCGGCGTCATCACCCGTGAATCGTTCGGAACGGGACTGTCGGCTATCGTTGGGTTATCGGTCGCCATCATCGTTTTCGAGGGGGCGTTCCATCTGAAAGCCCGGAAGCTGCGTGAATCCCCGGCAGCAGCGGTACGGTTGGTGACGGTCGGCGCCGTCATCGCCCTTATCGGCACCGCGGTCGCCGTCCGCTATGCCTACGGAACTAACTGGATTCTCGCGTTACTCATCGGCTCCCTGCTCATCGCGACGGGGCCGACGGTCATCACCCCGATTCTCGAAGTGGTACCGGTTCGTGATCGCGTGGCGGCCGCACTGGAAACCGAGGGCATCGTCAACGACGTCACGGCCGCTATCCTCGCCGTCGTCGTCTTCGACCTCATGCGGCTGGAGACGTTCGAGCCGTCTTTCCTCCTCCGGTCGTTCGCCGAACGCCTCGGCGTCGGTGTCGTCGTCGGGCTCCTGGTCGCCGCGGTGCTTTGGTATCTGCTCAGATACGTCGACCTTTCGCCCGGCAACGCACCGCAGAACGCACGACTGCTCGTGCTCGCGGGCGCGCTCGTCGCCTTCGGCCTCGCCGACGCCATCGCGACCGAAGCCGGCATCGCCGCCGTCGCGACCGCCGGCATCACGCTCGGCAATCTCGATGTCCCCTACGAATCCGACATCGAGGAATTCAAAGGCGACATCACGCTCATCGTTCTCTCCTTCGTGTTCATCGCGCTCGCGGCGCTGCTCCAGATAGACGACCTCATCGCACTCGGATTGCCGGGGCTGGCCGTCGTGGCGGTCGTCGTGTTTATCGTCCGCCCCGTGCTGGTTGCTATCTCGACGACCGGAAACCGATTCACCACGGGCGAGCGACTGTTCATGGGGTCTGTCGGCCCGCGCGGCATCATCCCCGCATCGGTCGCGACCCTCTTTGCGGTCGAACTGCAGGCGATGGGACAAGACCGGGCCGCGACGCTGCTCGTCGGCACGGTGTTCCTCGTCATCCTTTCGACAGTGCTGTTCCAAGGCGGGCTTGCCCGCTACATCGCGGAGTTCCTAGACGTGATACCAATGCGTGTACTCGTAATCGGAGGTGGTCGAGTGGGGCGTGTCCTCTCCGACCGCCTCGACGACAGAGGTGAGAACGTCGTTATCATCGAAAACGACGAAACAGCGATCGAGCAGGCCCGCAACCAGGGCCATGCCGTCCACATCGGCGACGGCACCGACACGGACGTCCTCAGGGCGGCCGGCGGTGACAACGCCAGCATCGTCGTGGCGGCGACCGGTGACGACGACGTGAACCTCCTCGTCGCCCAGCTCGCGAAATCGAAATTCGACGTCGAGACGGTCATTGTTCGTGCGAACAACCCGGACAACGTCGAGGCGTTCGAAGACCTCGGCGTCCGAACCATCTCCTCGACGTTCGCGACCGCGCGAGCGCTCGACGACGCCATCGAGCGGCCGGCGCTGGCCGACTGGCTCGGCTCCATCGGCTCCGTCGGTGACGTTCAGGAGATGCCGGTGACCGGCAGTGATTTCGTCGGCAAGACGGTTCGAGAACTCGGGCCGGAGCTCCCCGGCAACTGCCTGGTCGTCCTCGTCTCCCGGAACGGGGAGACGCAGGTGCCTGAAGCCGACTTCGAACTCCAGGAGGACGACCGCATCACGGTCATCGGCGACCGCGACGACGTCCGGGATGTCATGAATCGCTGCAACCCCGAAGCCTAATTTCCTTCTAAACCGTCCTGGCATTGGTGGCACTCGTTTTATTACACGGGCGCCGTACCACACAGTGAGCATGATTCATACAGAGGGAACCCTGCTGTCAGTCGATGTCGGCAGTCGGGAGATGACGGAATCGAATATCGACGAGACGCTTGAATCCTTCATCGGAGGGCGTGGCGTCGGGACGAAACTCGCACACGACCGCATCCCGTTCGACGCCGACCCGCTCGGCCCGGAGAACAGCCTCGTGTTCGCGACCGGCCCGCTGCAGACCTCCATGATGAGCTTCACCGGCCGGATGTCCTGTACCGGGCTCTCGCCGCTTACGGACGGGATTCTGTCGTCGAACGCCGGCGGCTTCATGTCCCGCCCCTTCGTCGACACCGGCCACGCTGCCGTCGAGATTACGGGCGCAAGCGACGAACTCGTCGGCATCCACGTCACCGATGAGGGCGTCGAGTTCGAGGCCGTACCCGACCTCGCGGAAGCCACCGTCGAAGAGACCACCGAATACATCGAGGAGTTGACGGGCCTCGATTCGGAGCACACTGCCGTCGTCGGGCCGGCCGGCGAAAACGGCGTCCGGTTCGCCTCTATCATGACCTCGGAGTCGCGCGCCTTCGGCCGCGGCGGCCTCGGTGCCGTCCTCGGCGCGAAGAACGTCAAGTTTCTCACCTTCGACGGCGACTCCCGTCCGGAAATCGAGGGTCTCGACGACGAACTCGTCCGGGAGATTCACCAAGAGGCCTCCGAGTCGAGCAGTCCGATGAAGGACGCCGGTACCGTCTCGGTCTCCGATTACGCCAACGCCGTCGGCGCGCTCCCGACGAAGTACTTCCAGGAGCTGCAGTACGACAAGGTCGACGACATCGGCTCCGCCGGCGTCATCGAGCACAAATACAAGAAGGGCACCTGCTCGTCGTGCGCCTTCGCGTGCAAGCTTCCGACCCGCGACGAGGAAAGCGGACTGGAGACGGAAGGCCCCGAGTACGAGACGATGATGTCGTTCGGCTCGAACGCCCTCATCGACGATTTCGTCGCCATCATGAAATCCAACGAGCTCTGTGACCAGTACGGGCTCGACACCATCTCCTGTGGCGACGCCATCGCCGCCTATCTCGCCGCCGAAGACGAGTTCGGCAACGCCGACCTCATCCACGAACTCATCGAGAAAATCGCCCACCGGGACGGTGTCGGCGACACGCTCGCAGAGGGCATCGACCGCTTCCACGACGAGCTCGGCGTCGAGAACTGGTCGATGAAGGGCATGGAGTTCGCCGCCCACGACGGCCGCACGCTCAACGGACAGGGGCTCTCCTTTGCGACCTCGAACCGCGGTGCCGACCACATGTACGCGGAGATGTACCAGCTCGAATACCCGCTCGTCGCACCGGACGAGGCGCTCGACTCCGACGGCGTCGAGGGCAAATCCGAGCGACTCATCGAACGGGAGAACAAAAACGCCATCCACGACTCCGGCGTCCTCTGTAAGTTCGCGGCCTCGAACATGACCCACGAGCGGTACTCGCGGCTGTTCGACGCCGACTGGGAGCGCCTCCAGAACGTCGGTAGCCGAATCGTCGAACTCGAACGTCACTTCAACAATCAGCGCGGCTTCGACCGCAACGACGACGACGCCCTCCCGTACGAACTGGAGGGGCTCGACGAGGAGCTGTCGAGCTACTATGACCTGCGCGGCTGGAACGACGACGGCACCGTTCCGGACTCGATGGTCGGCGGTGGCGACGCGGCGACGGCCGACGACTGACGCCGTCTTCGATCCGCCGTTTCTCGCGTGAATCAGCCCACTTTACTGTTTGGACGCGAATCAGTCTGTATGGACACTGAAGTCGTCACGCAGTCGCTCGGTGAGACAGGCATCGCAGGTGTCGCCGCAGTCGCCCTCGGACTCCTCATCCTCGCACGCGAGAACCGTCGTGCTGCCCTCGGCGCCGTCGCCATCATCGCCGGCTACGCGCTCATCGGACACGGCCTCACGGGGGCGTTCCTCAAATCGATGGGGATGGATTACGACGACCTGTTCGAATAAACAGTCTCCGGCGGATGTACACTCGGGTTTGGTTCCGAAGAAAGGCAGTGTGTAGGCTGTAGTTCCTCTTCGCCGTTCCAGGTTCTTGTGTCGATAGTGTCGTGAAGAAGCGGTTTTCGTCAGTCGAACCCGTAGCGTTTGTGCGCTTCGTCGATGTCGACGATCTCGAGGACACCCACCTCACCGTCGTCTTCGTAGATGTCGTAGAAGGCTGTCCAAGTGCGGCCGATGTGCATCCGGTAGCGTTCTTCGCCGTCGACCGGGAGTTTTTCTTTGTCTCCTCGGCCTTCGCCGGGGTGCGGATTGTCTTCGAGGTAGCCGAGGGTATCGCGGACGATGCGCTCGGTTTTCTCGTCGGCAGCGTCCAGGAACTCGGCGACCTGGGGGCTGAGAAGGACGTCGTAGTCAGCCGTCATTGAGTTCGACGAACTCCTCGCGGCTCTCGTCCATCTCGCGGAACCGGTCGGCCAGCTCGCGACGGTTCCGCTCTTGAATCAGCTCCTCGAGGAGCTCGTCGTACGTTTCTCCTGCGTCTTTCAGTTCGTTCAGTTCCTGCCATCGTTCTTCTGTGACTGGAATGCGTTTGTTGGCCGTCGTCATGGTGCCCACACCGATACTAGCATATCCTTACAACTCTTACAACGTAAGTCCATCGGTTGTAGTCCCGGCTAATCGTCGGTTAGCAGTGGAAGGTACTGTTCAGCATTCGAAGCGATACTCGCGGCAAGGGCCCCGGCACTCTGGCGGTTATTCTGTATCAAGCGGGCGAGACGTGCGTCCGTCGGAATGTGATAGAGCTCAATCAGGTATCCTTCTACAGGATCGTCGACCTCGACCTCAAGCCGGAAGCGGTCCTCAGGGTCGATGTAGGTCACGATATTGCTGTGAGTGGGTCGATTCGTTTTCCGTCGCGGCGCCAGGTTTCGAGGGGCGAACCATCGGGTTCGGGCATCAACATCGGCCTAGATAACCGATAGCATACCGGCCGTCAGCCGTGCTCGGGGTCACGGGCGCGGTGTTCGCTGATGAGCTGGTCGAGCTGCTCGGATTTCTGCCGTTGGCGGCGTTCCTCTGCGCGTTCCTCCCAGTCTTCGATGACGCTCTCGACCTCGTTCTCTCGGGTGATGGCGAGTTCGTCGATCTCCTGAACCGTGACCTCATCGGCTGGCCCGACGGGGATATCGTGGTCGAAAAGCACCTGGTCGGCCTGCTCTGAGAGGCCCCCCTCGCGCAGGACGACCCGGGGTTCGCAGTCGGCCAGCAGCTCGGCGGTCGTCCGGCCGGCGCCGCTCGCATCGCGCAGATACACCACGTCACCCGCCGCGATGCCGTAATCGTCCTCCGCGGCCTCGATGGCGCCTTTGGTGAACTGCTCGATTGGTTTCACGGGAATGAGGCCCTGCTTGTCCGCAGCCACGTCCGCGAAATCCGAGTGGTCGAGCTTCCACAGCTTCTTGAGCCGTTCGAGCTTCCCGTCGAGTTCCTCGTTGGCTTGCTCGGTTTCCGCGAGCTCGCGCTTGAGTCGCTCGTTCTCCCGCTCCAGCCGCGTCACTTCGCGGCGCTCGCGGGCCTCACGGCGCTCCTCGCGGCGGGCATCCGAGAGTTCGTCTTCGAGTTCCGCGACCCGGTCGTTCTTCTGGGCGATGGTGTCTTTCAGGTCGTCGACGTGGGTCTCCAGCCGCTCGATGCGGGATTCGAGTCGCTTGATTTTCTTCTCCTCGGCGGTCAGCTCCCGGGGGTCGTGTTCCGTCGTCTCCGCTTCGGGCTCGTCGTCGTCGGTTAGCTCCTCGAGGACTGCCTCGACGCTTTCCTCGCCGGCGACGACGCGGGCGATGACCTCGCCGCGGTCGAACTGCGGCGGCGTCTTGGCGCTGATGCGCTCGAACTGGTCTTCGTGGTCGTCGAAGGCGAAAAGCGCCGCCGCCATCGCGTCGCGCTCGTGGTCGTTGTCGTAGGACGTCTCGCGGGTGCGATGGAGCTTCTCGTCGACCGGGAGGTCACGCTCGGGAATCCAGCCGCCGGCGTCGAAACTCCGGCGGATCTTCTCGACGGTTTCGGGCATCGGCTCGACGTCGGCGGCGACGATGACCGGCCGGCCGTGCTCGATGATCCACTCGATGACCTCGGCGGTGCCGGCGGTTCGGGTCGACCACACGTCCAGCACCGAGCCGTCGAGGTCGAGCAGCGCGACCGCCGTCGTCGTGCCGGGATCGATGCCGACGACGACGTGGTCGCGTCGCTTCGCAAGGGGGCGGTATTCGATACCGTCCCGGCGCTCGCGCTCGATTTCGATGCGGGTGTCGCCCGACCGGTGTGTCGACACCGGAAGCTCCGAGGGTTTGCCCTCGACCTCGAAGATGGCCTGTGAATAGCCGCCATACTTCTCGGTGACGTCCATCTCGTAGTCGAGTGCGGCCTCGTCGAGTTTGGATTCGACCTCGCGTGCGGTCTTCTTGACCGACCCGTGGATGCGTCGGGTGAAGCGGTCTTCACTCCAGCCGCCACCGCCGCCGGTCGAGCGGCCGCGGGCGACCTTGACCTGCGTCGTGTCGGTGAACGCGGACACCTCGTAGCCGATGTTCCGGGCGGCGAGGCGGGCGGCGGCTTCGGCCTCCTTCATCGGCGGTTTCGCGTAGGGAACGCCGTGTCTGGACGCAACGCGGGAGAGCGGCTCCGGCCGCTCGTCCCCCGTCACCTGCACCAGCTTCGTCTCGGTCGGCAGTTCCCGGAGGAAATGGACGAGCGCCCCTTTGTCCTCGGCGAGTTCGTACGTGTTGTCGGTTGCGACGATAGCCGGCGCTTCCTCTTGGATGCGCCGGCGGAGTTTCCGGCGGGAGACGACGTCGCGGTCGATCGACTCACCGTCGAAGGCCACGAGGGCATACGAGGGTGCGTCACCGCGGACGTCGCCACTCTGGATGTCGACGCCGAAGATGAGTGAATCGAGGGCACTCGTTCGCGTGCTCACGCCCGCGAATAGGGTACGAGTGAGTATAAACTCCGTGCCGCGATGGAGCCTCACGCCTCGTCTCGGCGTGCGGATTTTTACCCCCGCACGGCAACTACCCCACGATGGCACGCTACTTCGAAGACACCGATGTCGGGGATGTGTACGAACTGGACGGACGGTACGACGTGACGAAAGCGGAGGTCAAGGAGTTCGCCGAGAACTACGACCCACAGCCGTTCCACCTCGACGAGGCGGCCGCCGAAGACTCGATTTTCGGCTCGCTTGCAGCCTCAGGGTGGCACACTGCATCGATGTGCATGCGATTGCTCGTCGACGATTTCCTCGAACCCGAAACGTCGATGGGTGCCCGTGGCGTCGACGAACTCCGGTGGATTCAGCCGGTCTATCCCGGTGACACGCTCCGGGTCGAGGTCGAAATCCTCGACAAGCGTATCTCCGAGAGTCGCCCGGAGATGGGCCACATCCGGACGAAACTGACGGGGTACAACCAACACGATGACGCGGTTATCGAGTGGAAGGCCAAGGGTATGCACCGTCGCCGCGAAGCCGACGAGTAATCAGTCGCCCGGATACGGCACGTCGACTTCGTCGCCGTCGTCGGGGACGAACGCCCGCTTTCCGTCGAACACCTCGCGGGCTTCCCGCTCGATTGGGCGGGCGTGGCCGGCGTACCGGGAGGAGACGTGGACGAGCGCGAGCCGTTTCGCGTTCGCCCGCGAGGCGATTTGGGCGGCGTCGGTCGCCGTCGAGTGCCCCGTTCGCCCGGCGCGGTCGGCGTTGTCCGAGGCGAACGTCGCGTCGTGGATCAACAGGTCGGCGTCATCAGCGGCGTCGACTGTCGTGTCGGTCGGCCGGGTGTCACCGGTGTAAATGATCTTGCGACCGGGCCGGGGGTCGCCGACGACTTGGTCGGGTTCGATGACGGTGCCGCCCTCTAGTTCGACGGGCTCGCCGGCGTGGAGTTTCTGGAACTTCGGCCCGATGGGGACACCCAATTCCTCGGCGCGCTCGCGGTTGAACCGCCCTTTGCGTTCGTTCTCGACGAGCGCGTAGCCGACCGACCGGGCATCGTGTTCGGTCTCGAAGGCCCGAATCTCGTACGCCTCGGCCTCCAGTGCGACCTCACCGCCCTCGACGCCGTGAATCCGAACCGGGAACGACGGTTTCGCACCCGTCGCGCCGACGAGGCGTTCGACGGCGTTCTGCTTGCCGCTCGGGACGTGAATCGAAAGCGGCGCCTCACGCTCGTTGAAATCCATCGTCTGGAGCAAGCCCGGTAGTCCGAGCGTGTGGTCGCCGTGCATGTGTGTCACGAAGATGTGGGAGACGGCGAAGCCGGTGCCGAATCGCATCATCTGTCGCTGGGTGCCCTCACCGCAGTCGAACAGGAACCGGTCGCCCTCCCGGCGGACGAACACCGAACTCGTGTTCCGCTGGGTCGTCGGCACGGCCCCACTGGTTCCAAGGAACGTCACACACAGCGACATAGCCGAACGATGTGGCGACGTGAATAAACCGACTTCGATATGGCCGGGGCTGGTGGCGTCGGCGTCCGGCTATTCGAGGCGTGACCTACACTTCGAGGAACCACTCGTCGTAGCCGTCGAGTTTCCCCTCGACGAGGTCGAAGAACTGCTGTTGGATCTCCTCGGTGACGGGGCCGCGGGAGCCGTTGCCGATTTCGGTGTCGTCAACGGTGCGAATCGGCGTCACTTCGGCGGCTGTGCCGGTGAAGAACAGCTCGTCGGCGGTGTATAGTTGGCCGCGCGCGATGGAAGCCTCGTCGTGGACGGTGTAGCCGAGGTCACGCGCCAGCTGGATGACGGTGTCGCGGGTGATGCCGTCGAGGATGGACTCCGAGAGGCCGGGCGTGTAGATTTCGCCGTCGTTGACCATGAAGAGGTTCTCGCCGGGGCCTTCCGCCACGCTGCCCTCCTTGTTGAGGACGATTGCCTCGACGTAGCCGTTGCGGCGGGCTTCCTCGCCGGCCAGCATGGAGTTGATGTAGGGACCGGTCGCTTTCACGTTGGTCGGAATCTGACTGGAGGCATGCTTTCGCCACGAGGAGATCATCACGTCGACGCCGTTTTCGATGGCGTCCTCGCCGAGATACGCGCCCCACGGCCAGCAGGCGACCATCGCCTCGGTCGGGCAGTCCTTTGGCGAGACGCCGAGGGAGTTGTAGCCGTAGTAGACCAGCGGACGGATGTAACAGGATTTGAGGTCTTGCTGGCGGATGAGTTCGAGCGTCGCCTCGGTGAACTCCTCGCGCGTATGGTCGATGTCGTGGTCGAGCACCTTCGCCGAATCGAACAGGCGGTCGAGATGTTCCTCCCAGCGGAACAGCGCCGGCCCGTTGGCGGTATCGTAACACCGCGCGCCCTCGAAGACGGCCGTGCCGTAGTGCATCGAGTGCGTGAGAATGTGTGTCTGTGCGTCGTCCCAGTCGACGAACTCTCCGTTCTGCCAGATGGTGTCGACGTCCATCTCCTCGAAAGACATACTTGCCCTGTTGGGGGCGCCCGTAATGAGTGTTGACGATTATTGCCAGCGGCTGGCACGGCGCCGAAAGACCGGCCAGCGTTATTTGAACCGCGCCAGAAGCTCGGAGCCCTCGACGTAGGCGAAGCCGTTGCGGTCGGCGTAGGCGCGGGCGGCGGCCGGCGCGAGCGCGCCGCCCGTCTCGTCGTCCATCATCTCACAGACGACGACGGCGGGTTCGACGCCGGCGGCCTCGGCCAGCGCGATGCCGAGTTCGGTGTGGCCCTCCCGGTCGTCGAGCAGGTTCGGCGCCGCACGGAGCAGGTGGACGTGGCCGGGCGCCCGGAAGGTCTCGGCGAAGGCCTCCGTGTCGGGCGCGATGGCGTTTTCGGCGCCGTCGCCGGCGACGGCCGTGGCTCGGGCGGCGTCACCGGCTGCCTCACCGAGTTTTGAGATGGTGAGCGCGCGGTCGTCGTCGGTGATGCCCGTGAAGGTGTCGCGATGATTGACCGTCAGCGAGAACGACGAGCGCTCGTCGTAGCCGAGTTCATGGGAGGCTGCGGCCGGATGATCGACGACTTCCTGCATGAACGGCAACTCCCAGGTGGTACAGACGGTATCGGAGAGCGCAACGCAGACGAGGCCGCCGGCGTCGTTGCGCATCCGGGCGACGTCGTCGGGCGTGACCGCGGCAGCGGGGTAGACGAGGTCGACCTCGCCCTCGCGGTCGGCGGCGTCGTGGATCAAAACGGGCTCGCCGGCGGCGAACGCTGCGATGGCGGCGTCGACGCCACGCCGAGCGCGCGGTGTGTTACTGCTCTGAGACATGGATTGTGAGGTGGTCGCCGTCGTCAAGGCCGAGTTCTTCGCGGAGCTTCTCCGGGGCGATGACTTCGAGTTGGTCGTCGCCGTGGTGGGTTCGCTCCGGCGCGATGACATGAGCTCGCTCGTAGCGCTCACCGTCGGCGGTTTCGATGGTCGCCGGCCAGCAGAACGCCGGCCCGTAGGTGCGTTCGTCGTCCTCCCAGCCGTCGATGCCGACGGGGTCGAGTGCGTCCATCCGTGCGCGGGTGCGGACGCTCTCCTCGTCGAGGTCGACGTTCAGCGTGCCGGCGAACGGCTCGTATCCCAGCCGGTCGCGGAACTGCCGCATGTAACCGGACAGGGAGATGTAGTGGCGCCCCTCGCCCATGCCGCTCGTGACGACGCCGGACAGTTCGACGTCGGCGTCGCCCTCGAAGAGGCGGCGGTAGTCGGCGTACTCCCGCTGGAGGGCTCGCTCTCCCGACTCGGTAATCGTGATGTGTTGGCCATCGCCGGTCATCTCTCGGTCGATGTAGCCGGCGTCTTCGAGCCGCTGGAGCCGCCGGGAGGCCGTCTGGTTCGACGCGTCGAGCCGCCCGGCAAGCCCCGAACACGTCACCGTCGCCCGGCCCTCGAGCGCGCCATCGAGTGCGACGAGCTTCAACGTCGCGAGCTCGTCGTGGCTGACCCGCTCGGCTGTCTGTGACATAGCGTCCGATACGGCGTTCTCTCCCTTAATCGTAACGGACGTGGAATGCCTAACAGAATTGGAAAAGAAAGACGCCGGGGGAACGCTGTACCGTTGGTACGGGCTGCGGCACGTAAAAGAATAGCGGGATTGGCAAACGATTAGGTCGATGCGTACGGGTTCGATTCCCAGAACTCGCTGCCGCCTTTCAGTTTCGGCACCCAGGTATCTTCTTCACGCGCGAGCAGCGCGACCCGTGAATCCTCGACGTCGCGAATGACTGGATGGGTCGGCAGATACTCTTGGACGGCTTCGGTGAACGCGACGATGTCCTCGTGGTCGGGCATGACGTCGCGGTCGAGGCGGTCGCGGGAGTTGCCGACGTGCATGTACGCCTTCATCTCGACGAAATCGGCGTCCGCACGGTCGAACATCGCGGCGTACCACTCGGGGCGGCTCATGTTGTAGCCGTTCAGAAGCGTCGTCCGAAGCACCGTCCGGGTGTCCTCCTTCTCGGAGAGGACGTCCAGCGTGTCGATGAGTCGGTTCCAGGCGTCGTCCTCGACGGCTTTGACGACTTCGCCGAAGGTCTTGCGGTCGGCGGCGTCGACGCTGATGTACAACTGCGTCGGGTCACACGCCTCGATGACCTCGGGTCGAGTGCCGTTGGAGACGAGGAAGGTCGTAATGCCGCGGTCGTGGAACGCCTCGATGAGTTCGGGGAGATACGGATACAGCGTCGGCTCACCGTCCAGCGAGATGGCGACGTGGCGCGGCTCCATCGCCTCATCGAACACTTCTTCGGGCACCTGGTCGTTGCCGCCGAAGCCGCTGAGCAGTTTCCGCTGGAGTTCGATGGAGGCGTCGGCGACCGCCTCGGGGTCGTCCCACTCCACGTCGCCGAGTTCGTAGGCGTGGCCGGCGTGGTCGCGCCAGCAGAACACACATCGCTCGTTGCATTTGACGACGGGCGTCATCTGAATACAGCGGTGAGATTGGATACCATAAAAATGGTTCTTGTAACACCGCCCCTCGCCACGCAGGGCGTTGGCCGTCCACCCGCAGGTCTGGGCGGCGGTGTGGTTCTCGCTGTGATAATCCGGGTCGCTGACCTGCTTGGGCATATCCGGCGTTAGACGGACGAGGCCCTAAAGGCCGTGGTTCCGCGGATGAGGGCACGACGGGCGGCGCTTCGACGCGTTGTGTGTGTGTGGAACGTTAACGTGGACTACGCGACGTTCGTTTACGTGCGGTACAGGCGAGAAAGCTCCGCCGTTCACGGCGGAGATGAATCGCCGTTATCGGTAGTTTGAACTCCGTTCCGCCCGGATTGGATGGTATCCGACGCGGTATATCCGCGCCCATGTCGGGGCAATCGGATAATCTCGGAGGTTTCGTTCCGATACGTCGAAGGTATCCCTTCGGCGGTCGGGCGAGGATACCGACGGTAAACAAGCAAGTACCTCCGAATCCCTCTCGGGATAGGAGTAACGGTCACTTGACACGACTACCACCTGTCGGTGTGGGAACCTCAAACACCTAACGCAACGAAGACCACCTTCGTGGGACTCCTCGCCCTCTATGGCGGGGAGGATGTCAATACGGAATCCTTTTTAGGTATCTCGGGTAGTATAAAATATGCTTAGAGGGCTCGACTCACGCGGA
>NZ_JBLGBY010000003.1:0-85243 GCF_047616845.1 Natronomonas sp.
GTACTCCTTCGGCGGCCTCCGGCCGCCTCAGTCCGTGCGCGCTACCGGACGCTCCCTCCGGTCGCGTCCGGCGAACCGCTCGCTCACTGCGTTCGCTCGCGGATGCTACACCTGCTGCTAAATCAATTTGAGTAAAACGTAGTGTCCGCGCGAGCGTAGCGAGCGCGGTTCCCGGCGACGAGGCGTGGAGCGCCAAGTCGCCGTAGCGCCCGACGACTAACGCGGCGCCTCCGGCGCCGCGGCTGGAGGAGGGCGCGCATATTTTCCCCAAGTTTTTGCCGCGGAGGCGTGTTCGGCGCGTTCCGCGCCGAACCGCCGGAGCGTGCAAAAAGTGGGTTAAAAGTGGGTATTTATCGCATCCCGGGAATCCGCCGCTGCAGCTTCAACGTCGTGTTCATCAGTTTCGCGTACAGCCAGTGGGGCACGCCCGGCGGGTTCGTCATGCCGAGGCGCTTCTGGACGGCCACCGTCTGTGATTCGGTGTACTTCATGATGCCCTCGTCACCGTGGCGTCGGCCGATGCCGGAGTTCTTCACCCCGCCCATCGGAGCGTCGATGGAGGCCCAGGCAGCGGCGTAGCCCTCGTTGATGTTGACCGTACCCGTTTCGATCTGTTTGGCGATCTCGCGCCCGCGGTCGATGTCCTCCGTCCAGATGGAGGCGTTTAGCCCGTAGTCGGAGTCGTTCGCGCGCTCGATGACATCGTCCTCGTCGCTCCACTCGTAGACGGCGACGACGGGGCCGAACGTCTCGTTTGCACACAGTGCCATCGACTCGTCGACGTCCGTGAGGACGGTCGGCTCGTAGAAGTACGGCCCGAGGTCGGGACGGCCGGTGCCGCCCGTGAGGACGGTCGCCCCCTCGGCTTTCGCGTCCTCGACGTGTTCGGTCACCTTCTCGAGTTGGTCTTCCGAGATGAGGCTGCCAACGTCGACGTCATGGTCGTAGCTGGCGCCGATCTGGAGGCTCTCGATCTCGTCGACGAACGCCTCGACGAACTGGCCATACACATCCTCATGGACGTAGAGCCGCTCGATGGAGATACAGAGCTGGCCGGCGTTGGTGAAACAGCCGCGGATGAGCCCCTCGACGGCCTTGTTGATGTCAGCGTCCGCACAGATAATTCCAGGGTTCTTGCCGCCGAGTTCCATCGAGCATTTGGTGAGGTGCTCGCCGGCCTGGCTGGCGACGATTCGGCCCGTCTCGCTGGAGCCGGTGAAGCAGACGAAATCCGAGCGTGCGACGAGTGGCTCCCCGAGCGTCTGCCCGAAGCCGGTGACGACCTGGAAGACGTCACGCGGCAGGCCAGCTTCTCGGAGCAGCTCCACTGCCTTCAGCGCGGTGTAGGAAGTCTGTTCGGCCGGCTTGAGGACGACGCTGTTGCCCGCGAGCAGCGCCGGAATCGCGTCGGAGACGGCGAGCGATAGGGGATAGTTCCACGGGGAGATGATGCCGACGGTACCGACCGGGTGGTGATGCACTTCGGTTTCGGTGAGGCCGGGGAGAGCCCCCTCGCGCTGTTCGCTCTCGAGGTAGTCGGACGCGCGGTAGGCGTAGTGGCGGGACGTGAGGGCGACGTCGAGTACCTCCTCGTAGGCGTGACGGCGCGCTTTGCCGCTCTCCAGTTGGACGATATCAAGGAGGTCTTCGGTGTGGTCGATGACGAGATCGTGGTAGCGTTTGAACACCTCGGCTCGCTCCTCGATGCTGCGTTCCTCCCACGCTTTTTGGCCCTGCTCGGCGCGGTCGAACGCCGCCTCGATATCATCGTCATCGCAGGCCGGCAGTTGGCCGACGACGGTGCCTCTGAACGGTGCCTCGACGTCGAAGCGCTCCTCGACGACACCGGATGTGGTGACGCCGGATTCGAGCCCGGCGAGCAACTCGGGCTCGACCGCTATCTCGCTTCCCTCGACTGCCTCGGAGACTGTCATGACTACGTATACACGCTAACTCGGCATAATCATACGGGAATGTGGGACAACGCCTCAGGAGTTGTCCGAGAACGCCGTCGCTACCGGAGTGAGAGCGAAGAAACGGAACCAAGAGACCGATTAGTGGATGCCGAGCGCTTCGATCTGTTCCTGGTAACGGTTGCGGATGGTGACCTCGGTCACCTGTGCGACCTCAGCGACCTCACGCTGGGTTTTCTTCTCGTTGCAGAGCAGTGAGGCAGCGTAGATTGCTGCGGCGGCGTAGCCCGTCGGAGATTTCCCCGAGAGCATGCCTTTCTCGGCGGTCACTTCGATGATCTCGCGCGTCTTCTGTTCGACCTCCTCGCTGAGGCCGAGTTCCGAGCAGAAGCGGGGAACGTACTGAACGGGATCGACGGGTTCGAGCCCGAGTGACAGTTCCTGGGCGATGTATCGGTAGGTGCGGCCGATCTCCTTCTGTTTGACGCGAGCGACCTCCGCGACTTCGTCGAGGCTACGGGGAATTCCCTCCTGTCGGCAAGCGGCGTAGAGAGCAGCCGTGGCGACGCCCTCGATGGAGCGGCCACGGATGAGGTCTTCGTCAAGCGCGCGTCGATAGATGACCGAGGCGACCTCGCGTACGGAGCGAGGGACGCCGAGTGCCGAGGACATCCGGTCGATCTCGGAGAGTGCGAACTGAAGGTTGCGTTCGCCGGCGTCCTTGGTTCGGATGCGCTCTTGCCACTTGCGCAGTCGGTGCATCTGTGAGCGTTTCTCCGAAGAAATCGAGCGGCCGTAGGCGTCCTTGTCCTTCCAGTCAATCTGTGTCGTCAACCCTTTGTCGTGCATCGTCTGGGTCGTCGGCGCACCGACACGGGATTTCGACTGCCGCTCGGAATGGTTGAACGCCCGCCATTCCGGCCCGCGGTCGATGTTCTCCTCCTCGACCACGAGGCCACAGTCATCGCAGACGAGCTCGCCCCCGCCGTCAGCGCTCCGGACGAGCGAGTCAGATTCGCACTCGGGACAGCCAGTTTCTTCCTCAGTCTCCGTCTCCTCTTCGCTGGTCTGCTCTCGCTGGCGGGTTGGCCCTGGCATTATGCTTATATGGTTTGACTACTCAACATATAAATGCTTTGCACACCGGGGTTCTTGCCACGTCTTCATATATAAATGCCGTTGTTTCAGCCGACGGTCGGCGTAACAACGGTTGTTTGCTATCAATCCCCCAACCATAATGCGGTTCGACCGTGGAACTCGGCCGGTGATGGGTCGTGGTTGGCGGGCGCCCGCGCCGTTCCGGCGGCCGGCTTTTAAGTGACCGAATAGGCGGTGGTAGCAACGAGCGTCGCCATCACCGCGTACGGCGACAGGGCCGACAGCGCGAGCGCCGCAAGACAGGCGATGGTGACGACGGTGACCACGCCGGGCGGCGGGCGTTCGTCGGGACGGTACTCTGTGGATGGCCGAAGGTCGGATCGTCTCATCGTATCACGGGGCGATGCCCCAGGGTTCCGTCGGGAATCGAACCCGCGTGGCCCCAGCTGGCACGGAACCGGACTCATACGGATTGTTGGAGTCGGTTCCCGGCGAACGCCGAGCCGTCCCGGCCGCTCGCCGGTAATTTGGTACAACAATCCGTATCACTCGGCGGCGACCGCGACGACACCGAAACCGTCTCGGAGGCGCTCGTCGGGAGCTGCTATCCCGGTCTCGAAGGCGACGGTGACGCTGGCGTCGACGTAGAGATCGAGCGCGTCAGGCCGAACGCCCTCCAGGTTGTGCACCTCGACGTTGTCGACGCCCTCGACGCCATCAAGGACATCACGGACACCTCCCTCGACGTCACCGACGGCACCTCTCGGGACGCGAACGGTCAGTGTGGCTCGGCAGGTCTGGGCGAGCATACGCCCCCAGCGGGAATCGAACCCGCTTCGCGGGAGTGCGAAGCCGACGGCTATCGGGGGTGGTGAGGCGACGAAGCCTCGTGGCGGACAGCCACATGGCACCCAGGTCAGAACGGCGCAGAGAACGGGTCACACCCGCACAGACGGCACTCCACCGGAAGATATCGGAGAAGGCCGCTGCGCCGCCGAACCGGGGAAGCTCGTTATGCGGCGCGGGGTGCGGATGCGAGCGGAGCGACGAGCCACACAGTCACACCCGAGACGCGCCGCTTGGCGGCAGCGGACGTCGGAATGTGGCTGGTGATCATCGGGGCCTCCGCGTTATATCACCGTGTAAGCGCATGGGTATTAGTGGTTTTGGTGGTTTGAGACGCTCTACCAAGGGTATTCGACGGATATCGCTGTACGCTGGCGGACACATCTGGGTTGTGGTGTCACGAAGCGACAACAGCCGTCGGCGTCGGTGGCTATCCGCTGCTCAGAGTTCGTCGGCCCGAACGATGGCCTCCCGGTCGACGTTCTCGACATCGTCGTAACCGATGAGACCGAGTGTCAGGTCGAGGTCGGCGAGGAAGTTCTTCACGACGCTTTCGATCCCATTCTCGCCGTCGATAGCGAGCCCGTAGGCGTACGGCCGCCCGAGTTGGACGGCATCGGCGCCGAGCGCGAGGGCGATGAGCGCGTCCGCACCCCGTCGGATGCCCGAATCGAAGAGTACGGGGATCTCGGAGTCGAGTTTCGAGACGATGTGCGGGAGCGCATCGAGTGCGGAGACGGCGTTGTCGACCTGTCGGCCGCCGTGATTCGAGACGATGACACCCTCGGCCCCGCGGTCGACGCATTCCTGGGCGTCCTGGGGGTGGAGGACGCCCTTGACGACGACCGGGATATCGGCGAACTCACAGAGCCACTCGAGGTCGTCGAACGTCAGCGATGGATCACCGAAGATGTCGATGAACGTCCGGATGGCTTTGAGTTCCGCCTCCTCCGGGGGTTCATCGAGCAGGCTTCGGAAGGCGTCGTCGGAGAAGTAGTTCGCGACGCCTTCACCGTCGAGGAAGGGGAGGTATCCGTCACGGATGTCGCGCTCGCGCCACCCGAGGATGTTGTTGTCGAGCGTGACGACGAGGGCTTCGTAGCCGGCCGACTCCGCGCGGCGGACAAAGCTCTTCGCGACATCGTCGTTCGACGACCAGTAGAGCTGGAACCAGCCGGGAGTCTCGCCGAGTTCCTCCGCGATGGATTCCATCGTGTGGGACGAAGCCGATGAGGCGACCATCGGTACGTCGAGGCTTGCCGCGGCGCGGGCGGTTCCAAGCTCGCCCGCCTCGTGGATGATCGATTGGACGCCAATCGGCGCGAGCAGCACGGGTGCGGAGAGTTCGGTTCCGAAAAGCTCCGTCGAGAGATCACGCTCGGAGAAGTCCCGGAGCATCCGGGGCCAGAGCCGCCATGCGGCGAAGGCATCGCGGTTGTGGCCGATGGTTCGTTCGCCGCCAGCGCCGCCGGCGACGTAGCCGTAGGCCTTCTCGTCCATGGCCCCGAAAGCGGCTTCTTCGAGTTCCTCGAACGACGGCGGGATGTCCGGTGTGATGTCCGCCATCCCTTCCATGAAAATCTCGACCTGTCTGTCGGAACCGCGGTTCGTATCGCTCATGCAGACGCCGTCGGCGCGAGGCATCAAATAGTTTCAGCCGAACGCTGGTTTTACTCCGGCGTGGGAAGCCTGATGATGAACTTCGCGCCGCCGTCTTCCGACTCCTCGTGGTCGACCGACCCGTCGTACACGTCCGCAAGCCGTGAGACGAGATACAGGCCCAGTCCGTCGCCCTCGCTTTCGGGGCCCTGTTCACCGAGTTCGAAACAGTGGTCGCGAATCTCTTCGGGAAGACCCGATCCGTCGTCGGCAACGACCGTCTCGATGGTGCCGTCACGGCGCGTCGCCTCGATTCGAATCGTCAGCTCCTCGGGGTCGTTGTGCGCGACGGCGTTCCCGAGAAGATTCGAGAACAGCTGGTGGACGAGGCCATCCGCGAAGACCCACAGGCCATCGGGGATATCTGATTCGACGGAGACCGCCGGATGGTCATCGACGACGGACGCGACCTCCTCGCGCAGCACTGCCGAGAAGTCGATCGGCTGGAACTCGCGGTCGTCGCCGAGCGTCTTCACGAGCGTATCCGTGTCCTGAAGCAGGCGGATGATGGCCTCGCTTCGACGGCGGATGACCTCCACGGATGCCTCGCCGGCCTCATCGACGTGTTCCTCGAGGATTTCGGCGTGGCCGCTTATCGCGGTCATGTCGTTGCGAATATCGTGGCGAAGCAGCCGCGTCAGGAGAACGAGCGTCTCGCGCTGGTCTTCGTTGCGTTCGGCGAGACGGCGGTTCCGAGCCGAGCGGCCGTGGTTCACGCCAGCGATGACGCCGAAGGCACCGCCCATGCTTCCGAAGACGACGACCTCGCTGACGAACGCTGCGGTGACGTTGCCCTCGAACAGCGCGCCCAGCCCTGACCAGACGGCGATGAGAAACAGGAACAGGAAGCCGGAGAAACACCACACCATGACTGCGAACCGCTCGTCCCGGGAGAGTTCGCTTCGCTCGATGTGGACGCCAAGTATGAGGACGATACCGCCGAACAGGACGTGGACGACGAGCTCGTACAGCGCGGCCTGAATCGACATCGTGGTCGGCAGAATCGACTCCCACCAGAGGGTGACACCGCTCATAACGAAGACGAGGCCCAGCGCCGCAACGAGTTCGGAGCCATCTATATACCACCTGGAGGCCCCGTCCATTTACACATGGGTAACGTTCGGGTCACAAAACGTTTTCCGAACGCATCAGAACGTGAGTGTGGTGAAACGTCGCTGCTCACGCTTTTTCGGCGAGACAGTCAACAGCAACACGACGGCCGAGAACAGAACTTTATCGTCGCCGGCAGCCACCAGCCACGAGCATGGACATCACAGTTATCGGCGCGGGAAGCATGGGGCATGGCATCGCACAGGTGTCGGCGATGGCCGGCCACGACGTTCGGCTGAACGATGT
The DNA here is from genome assembly GCF_047616845.1 of Natronomonas sp. Taxonomy (GTDB): domain Archaea; phylum Halobacteriota; class Halobacteria; order Halobacteriales; family Haloarculaceae; genus Natronomonas. The sequence continues at coordinate 6,873 of NZ_JBLGBY010000003.1, forward strand.
CGACGAAGAGCGCATCGAGGCCGGCCTCGGAGGCATCGAGTCGAACCTCCAGGGTGGCGTCGAACGAGACAAGATAACCGAATCCGAACGCGACGCGGCGCTTGCGCGTATCACCCCCGATGCAGACTTCGATTCGGCCGTCGCGGACGCCGGCCTCGTCATCGAAGCCGTCCCCGAAGATATGAAACTGAAGAAGAACGTCTTCACCGACATCGAGGCGTCGGCGCCAGCCGACGCCATCATCGGCTCGAACACGTCGTCACTCTCCGTGACGGAGCTCGCGAGCACCCTCGACCGACCGGGGCGGGCCGTGGGGCTGCACTTCTTCAATCCGCCCCACATCATGAATCTGGTCGAGATTATCATCGCCGAACAGACGGCCGAGCACGTCGAGGAGGCGGCCAGCGACTACGTCGAGAGGCTAGAGAAGGAGGCCGTCGTGGTTCGGGACAGTGCCGGATTCGCCTCCTCGCGGCTCGGCGTCGCGCTCGGACTGGAGGCCATCCGGATGGTCGAAAGCGGCGTCGCAAGCGTCGAGGACATCGACACCGCAATGGAGGTGGGGTACAGCCATCCCATGGGGCCGCTCGAACTCACCGACCTCGTCGGACTCGACGTCCGGCTCGATATTGCCGAATACCTCCGTGAGGAACTGGGCGAGCGGTTCCGACCGCCACAGTTACTCAAAAAGAAGGTGCGGGCCGGGAAGCTCGGCAAGAAATCCGGTGAGGGGTTCTACGTCTGGGAGGACGGCGAGGCTGTCGCGCCCGCTGACGACTCCGGGAGCCAGTAGAACGAAGCGGCGAGCAGATTGTCGCCGCGGTTACACAGTTTGGTTGCCGAACAGCCCCGCATACTTATCAGGATTTGATATAATTTGTTTGTCACATGTCTGGTGACGTCTCGGGCAGCCACGACGATGCCCGAAACGCAGTTCTACACGACGTTCGAGGGGCGTTCGACGACGTATCATCACTGGGGCAGCCAGCGGAGTCGTTCCTCGACGAATCGCTCTTCGAGTTCCGGTGGCCGCCGGCCTGGACGCTCGAGAGACGCTACTGGGTCAACGAGCCGTTCGCACATGTAGCCATCCTCCGGAACCCGGAGACGCGCGAGCGCCGATACCATCTGACCGAACCCGCGCTCGATGACTTCGAGGCGCACGTTCGACAAGACGTCGCCGACCGGGTGCGAACACGGCTGCTGGATGCCGGCATCGACCCGGACGACGTCGGGGGCGGCCTCGGAAGTGAACTCGACGAGTATATCGCCCGCGAAGCCGAACACGTCGCTCCAGGGATTCGTCAGAAAATCGGCTACTACCTCCGGCGAGATCTCCTCGGCTACGGCACCGTCGACCCGTTCATGCGCGACCCGGCCATCGAAGACCTCCACGTCGGCGGCGCCGACCTGCCGGCGTTTATCTACCACGACACCTTCGGCAACGTCGGTACGAATCGCTCGTGGGATGCCGACCGACTCGATTCGGTGGTCGTCCGCCTCGCACAGCGGGCCGGGCGGCATCTCTCGGCCTCGCGACCCCTGTTGACGACGACGCTACCGGACGGCTCCCGGCTCCAGGTGACGCTCGGCACTGATGTCGCCACCCACGGCTCGAACATCACGCTCCGGAAGTTCCGTGAGGAGCCGTTCACGCCGCCGGAACTCATCAACTACGGCACCTTCTCCATCGAGCAGATGGCGTATCTGTGGCTGGCCATCGAGCACAACTGTTCCGTGCTGTTCATCGGGCCGACGGCGTCGGGCAAAACCACCTCGATGAACGCCAGCTCGCTTTTCGTCCCGCCGGACGCGAAAATCGTCTCTATCGAGGAGACTCGCGAGGTGAACCTCCCCCACGACAACTGGATCGCGACCGTCACTCGCGAGACGGATTTCGCCAGCGAACGCCCCGGCGTCGGCACCTACGAACTCCTCTCCGAGGCGCTCCACCAGCGGCCGACACACATCATCGTCGGTGAGATTCGTACCGACCCCGACATCGTGTTCACGTTCTTCCAGGCGATGGGAACCGGCCACGCCGGCTTCACGACCTTTCACGCCGATACGGCTCGGGACGCCGTCCGGCGCCTCCGCAACGACCCGCTTTCGATACCCGACGAACTCGTCTCCGACATCGATATCATCTCGCTGCAACACCAGATGGAACTCGATGGCGAACTCACGCGGAAGGCCCGAACGCTGACGGAAGTCCGCGAACCGGACGACCCGGATGTGACACAGCCGCGTCTCCACCGGGTCTTCGAGTACGACGCCCGCGCGGACGTCTTCGAGCAGTCGGCCGCCTCACGGTTGCTCCGTGACGTTGCCGACCGGCAGGGATGGACGGAGGCCCAGCTGTCCGAGGAGCTTCAGCAGCGCAGACAGGCGCTGACGTATCTGGTCGAGAACGGCATCACCGCCTACGAGCCGGTGACTGCGTTCCTCTTCCGATTCGGTCGCGACCCCGAAACCGTTCTCGACCGCATCGAGTCGGCATCGCTCGGCGAAACGACCGCTATCGACGTTGTGAGCCATGAGTGAAGGCGAGCGTCCGGACGACGGCTGGCCGCCCATCGAGCGTGAAGCCTACGACATCAGCGAAATCGAGACCAGCGACGGGAATCTCGACGCCTACCGGTTCGAGACACCCGAGCGACACCCTAAACTGCAGGAGTCCGACCTCCGTGACGCCTACGGCGACGTTCGGGGGTGGTTCCGGTATCGCGCGCGCGAGTTCGATGCCCTCGACCACACGCTCCGGGCGTCCAGAACCGACGTCCCAGTTGACGAGTATCTCACCCGGAGCGCCCGGCTTGCCGTTCGCGGTGGCGTCGTCGGCGGCGTAATCGGTCTGCTTTCCGGCTTCGTCATGGCCAGTTCGCTCGGCTTCCCGCTCGGGCTGGTCGCCCTCTTCGTATCCCCACTCGTCGGCGCGCTCCTCGGTGGCGGCGCCGTCTGGACGGCGCGACGGTATCTGCCGTCCGTTCGCGCCTATCGGCGCGCGAGACACACCGATTACCTCCTGCCGCAGACGGTCGTGTTCCTCTATGCGCTCTCACACGGCGGGCTCGACCTCTTCGAGTCGATGGAGCAGCTCCGGGAATCGACGGATGTCCACGGCGAGGCTGCCATGACGTACGACCGCATCGTCGACGACGTCCGGTGGTTCAATCGTGACCTCTTCGCGGCTATCGCCGCCGCGCGCGATATCGCACCCGGTGATGCGACGGAGACGTTCCTCGACGAACTGGTGAGCGTCCTCGAGACGGGCGGCAACGTCGACGAGTTTCTCGAAAACGAGGCGAACCGCCACCTCGAACTCGCAGAGCAGAAACACGAACAGCTGCTGGACGAACTGGAGACGCTCGCGGAGGCCTACGTCACGGTCGTGTTCGCGGGGCCGATTTTCCTGCTCGTCATCCTGATGGTGGTGAGCTTCCTCCAGCCGGGGCTGTTCATCCCGATGCAGGCGCTGGTGTACGTCGGTATGCCACTGTCCGTCCTCGTCATCTGGGTGTGGTCGTCGTATCTGACCGAACCACAGCAGGACTCCCACCCAGGTCGACAACTGTCGAAACTGCTGGAAGGTGGGGGCACGGACGAGTACGACGACGACCGAATCATCGCTTACGAGCGTGAGCACCATCAGACACTGCTCGGACAGTTCCTCACCGCACCGTTGGAAACGCTACAGTCGCACCCACACGCCAGCCTCCTGGTATCTGCACCAATCGCGGCCGTCGTCAGTATCGGGCTCTTCGTCATCAACCCGTTTCCCACCTCAGCGCCCGTCGCGACATCGAGCGCGCTCTTTGCGATTCCGTTCGTCATCACTACCGCGCCGTATGCGTACTTCCACGAGCGTCGCCGGCGACACGAACGCCGGGTCAGGGACAGATTCCCGGCGGCACTCAAGATCATGGCAGACGGCGACGAGAACGGCCTGCCGCTCGTCGAATCGCTGGAACTCGTGACGAGTCGGACGAGCGGCCACCTCTCCGATGAGCTCGACCGGGTTCGTCGGGACGTGGCGTGGCACCACGATCTCGTGGCTGCCTTCGAACGGTTCTCGACCCGGCTGGGCGTCCCGGAGGTCAAACGGTCGACGCGGCTCGTCACGTCGAGCATCGAGATGACGGACGATCTCGCGCCGGTACTCGACATCGTCTCGGAGAACCTCCGGATTCGCAACGACCTCCGAACCGAACGGCGCCGCCACACGCTCCCGTACGTGCTCGTCGTGTTCGTCGGCGTCGGGGTCTACCTGTTCATCGTCGTGTTCTTCGAGACGCATTTCCTGCCCGTCGTCGCGGAGGCCGCGGATGCCTCCGGGTCGATGTTCGAGGGAACGGCGTTGAACCTGGGTTCCGTCGACGGCAGCGCGTACCGACGACTGTTCTTCCATTCGGTGTTGATTCAGGCGACGCTCAACGGTCTGCTCGTCGGCACCCTCGTCGATGGACGAGCCGCCAGCGGATTGAAATACGCCATCGGGATGGTGGCCGTCTCGACGGCCGTGTTCATCGCCGTCGCGTAGGTCTTCTACCTGCGGTCTTGACAGTGAGAGCGAACGGTCGCCGGCCGAGCACGAAAAACCGCGTTTCGAGGCGTCGACTAGACGTGAGTGTTATAAGCTCTCATACCGTCGTGTAGATACCGGTACTCATGAGACTATATCCCACGAAACAGTGGCTGGAGGAATACGGCCGGATCATCGACGAGAGCAAGGCGATGGACGACGTGGCCACGGGCTGGGGCACGTCGTTCAACGGTGACATCCGCATCGATATCGAAGACCTGCCGCTCTCGGAGACGACGCTCGGTGACCTTCCCGACGACGTCCTCGAAGGGGTGCCCGAAGCGTTCCGCACGAAACTGCTCGACCTGTCGCTGGCTGAGGCACCCAGTTCGATCGATGAGTCAATTCGAGCGACGCTTCCGGAGCGACCCCGAGACCTCCTCACGCAACTGGAGGAGTACGTCATCGATGGCACCATCTACGCCTACGTAGGGCTCGAATCGGGCAACTGCACTGGCGTCGAGGTGCTCGACGACCCCGACAAGCGGGACGTCGGATTCGAGATCAGCGGCTCCTATGGAACGTGGCGACAAATCGTCGACGGGCGTCCGGCCGCCTCGGCCATCCTGAGCGGTGACCTGCACGTCGAGGGAAGCCGTCCGCGACAGCTCCAGTATTTCGCGGTGCTGCAACTGCTCGGTGACCTCGCGGCCGAGGTGGAGACGGATCACATCTTCGAGAAGCCGTCTTCCTCTCCCAGTGATGTCGTTGTTGACAATGCCGTCAGACAGCCGGTCATCTTCCAGCGGTTCGCACACCGCCAGGCGACGTTGGCTTCGAAGACGCTGAACCTCCTGTAAGCTCACAGCTGGACGGCAAACCGGGCACCGCCATCGGCACTTTCCTGGACATCGACGCTCCAGCTGTGGCCGTCGGCGATGCGCTCGACGATAGTGAGGCCGAAGCCGGTGCCGTCGTCGCTCGTCGTGTAGCCCGAATCGAAGATGCCCTCGCGTTTCTCTGGGGGGATGCCGTCGCCATCGTCGGCGATGTAGAACCCGGAACCGTTCGGTAGCGGGCCGACCGAGACAGTCACGTCGGCGCCGCCGTGGTCAACGGCGTTGGCAAAGAGGTTCTCAAACAGCTGGTGGAGCCGCTCACCGTCAGCGTCGAACTGGAGGTCACCGTCGACGGCGAGCGTCGCCGACCCGGTTTCGACGAGCGGCCAGGCCTGCTCGGCCCGGTTGCGAAGCGACACCGACTGTTGTTCGCCGACGCGTTTGCCTTCGGTAGCGAGCCACAACAGGTCGGTGATGATCTCGTCCATCCGTTCCAGCGATTCCTGCACCTTGCCGATGTTGTCATCGTCGACGCGGTCGTCCATGAGTTCCAGATACCCCATCGCGACAGACAGTGGGTTCTGGAGGTCGTGTGAAACGACGGCGGTGAATTCGTCGAGTCGCTCGTTCTGGCGTTCGAGCGCCCGGTAGTTCGTCAGTCGGTCGAGGACGGCTTCGAGATTCGAGATGAACACACGCCCGATGGCGATATCGGGGGCGTCGAACGCTGCCGGGTCGTCGGCGGTGAGACGCGCCAGGCCGTACTCGCCAGCGGGCAACAGGAGTTCGCTCTCGGCGTCGAGCATGCCAGGCGGCTGCTCGACGTGCCGTGTCTCTCCGGCCTCGAATGCGCTCCACAGACGCTCGTTGGCCGACGAAAGCGGCTCCGGGTCATGGCTTTCGGGCGTCGAGGCTCGCGGAACGAGTGCCTCCTCGGAGTCGTCGTAGCAGTATATACAAACCGACGTGACGTCGAAGAGGTCGTCCAACTGCTCGCAAGCGCGTTCGGAGACGCCCGTCTCCGAGGAGGTGTCGAGCCAGCGCCGAGTCGCGTCGTGGAGGGTTTCGAGCCGCTCTTCCCACTCGATGCGGTCGGTGATATCGGCGTTGACGGCGACGAATCGCTCGATATCGCCGTCGACGACGATGGGCGCGATGGTTTGGTTGACGACGTATCGGTCGCCGTCCGTTCGGCGATTGATGATCTCGCTTTGCCAGACCTCGCCGCTGGTGATGGTGTCCCAGAGCCCGTCGTAGAACGCCGCGTCGTGTTCGCCGGATTTGAGAATCCGTGGCGTTCGGCCGATGGCTTCCGATGCGGTGTATCCGGTCACCTCCTCGAAAGCCGGGTTGACGTACCGAATCGTGCCGTCGGTGTCGGTGATGTAGATGGAGTGGCCAGCCTGCTCGACGGCGCGTTTGAAACTCCGTACGCGGACGTCCGCCTCCTGTGGCGTGAGCGTGCTGTCGACGCGCTCCTCGACGTGTTCGGCCAGTCGCTCGAGACGGTCGTCGGCAGTAGAGGGGACGTACGTGACTCGCTCGGTTCGCATCGCGCGGACGGCGAGCTGTTCCGTTCCTTCGTCGGGCGCCACTACGACCGGCACGTCGGCGGTGTCACGAACCTCGGTAACGGCATCGATAGCACCCTCATCGGGGAGTGAGCCGGCAGTCACCACACAGTCGATGGCGTCGGTTTCAAGCCGGGGGGTCGCTGCCGAGACCGACGGCTCCGTGACGACGTTCACCTGCAATCTGTCGTCGAGTTCCGAGCCAACGCGGCCCGTGAACCTGCCCTCCCCAAGGCAGAGAACGGCGTCTCCCACGGTATGTGGCTGAATTGGTGGGCGCCCGGATAAAGAACGTTTCCGTTTCAGAAGGTGAGAGACCACAGGCGGCTGCGCCGAGTCATGCGCGGTGGGTCAGATCGGGAGCACGGAGACCCCGAAGGCGTACTCAGCCCCGATATCAGCGGCGAAAAGCAGGAACATCGCGGCCGCCGTGTAGTGGAACCACGTCCGGTCGAGCAAGCGAGCGGCCCGGTGGAATACGAGCGCGGTCATGAGGCTCACGGGGACGATAGCGAGCATCTCGCCGATCCAGATAGCCGGGTGAGCGCCGTACTGGACGGCCAACCCGATCGTAACGAGCTGGGTTTTATCGCCGAACTCCGCGAAACCCATCGCGGAGAAGGCGGTGACGTACCCACCCGCACGACTGCCAGTCTCTTCGAGGTCGACTCGCGTAGCGTCCCCGTCGGTCGTTACGGGCTCGTCAGGTTCGTCGGGGACATCGGGCTCGAACGCCCCACTTCCGTCGTATCGGTGGTGCGAATAGAGGATGATGCCCGCGAACGCGACGAACATTGTGGCGGTCAGCGCATCCAGATACAGCTGTGGGAAGGCAGCCTTCAGTGCCTCACCGAGGACGATTTCGAGTATCGTCCAGCCGCCGAAAGCCGTCACCGCGCCTGCGACGACGTGGTAGGGGTTGTATCGCGTCGCGAGGCCGGCGATGACGAGCTGTCCCTTCTCGCCGGGAAGTGCCAGAAGCTGCAGCAAGAACGCTGTCACGAGTACTTCGCTCCAGGCAGCCATCGTGTGAAGCGTGGGCCAGGCGACGTATGAAAACGTCGGGTTCGGATGCTCGATGCGGAGGAGCGATCTGCTTTCGTCAGGGCGTGTACGTCCCGTGGAGGTCGTCCTCCGCGATAACGTGGTCTTCGACGGCGTCCCGGAGGTCGTTCGCCGTCGTCGACGACGGGAGATCGAGTTCGGTATCAAGCGCGTACAGCTCGAACCGGTAGGTGTGTTCCCTGTCTGGGGGGTTCGGGCCACCGTACGCCTGTTCACCGAAATCGTTCTCTCCCGCCTCGGCGCCCGCAGATTCTGGGTTCCAGCCCTCCGGAATCCGTTCTCGGCCGGGGTCGATGTTCCAGACGAGCCAGTGTTCCCAGATCTTTCCGGCCGGCTCGATGGCGTCGGGGTCGTCCATGATGAGCGCGAGCGATTCGGCGTCGGACGGAACGCCTTCGATCTCCAATGGGGGATTGACGTTCCGCTCGGTGTAGCCGTACTCCTCGGAGATAGGGTCGCCATCGCTGAAGGCCGGGCTTGTCAACGAAAGTGGCATTGTTCCAACTGTTTCTACAACCCCCCGGTTTGTATGCGTACCGCCGGCTCAGTCGAGGTATCGCTCGAACCACTCGGCGGCGACGTCAGCGACGATTTCGAGCTCCCCCTCGCCCTCGAAGAGGTGTCCTGCGCCTTCGACGACGTGGAGGTCTTTCTCACAGTCCAGCGTCTCGAACGCCTCGCGGTTGAGTTCGAGGACATCGTCGTCCTCGCCGCCGACGACGAACAGCGTCGGGGCGGTGACATCACCGAGTGCCTCCGAGGCCATATCGACGCGGCCACCACGAGAGACGACGGCGCCGATGTCATCACCGCGGTTAGCGGCCGCCCGCAACGCCGCAGCGGCGCCCGTACTCGCTCCGAAGTAACCGACATCCAATTCCCTGGCATCCGGCTGGTCGGATACCCAATCCGTGACCTTCTCGAGGCGGTTCGTCAACAAGGGAATGTCGAATCGCGTCTTCCGGACGACGTCTTCTTCCTCCGTGAGCAGGTCAAAAAGCAGTGTGCCGACGCCGTGCTCGCGGAGCACCTCGGCGACGTAGTTGTTTCGCGGGCTATGACGGCTGCTCCCGCTTCCGTGAGCGAACACGACGATGCCAGACGCTCCGTCCGGCACCCGCAGGTCGCCCTGGAGTTCGACGCTGTCGACCGGAATCGAGACGATGTTTGCCGAGTCCGCGCTCATGATATCGAATGGTTGCCGAGCCGTTAATAACGAACTCCCAACACGTTTAGGCCCAGTCTTTTCGGCCGGGGCGTCGGAGTGTCGGCCATCCGAGGCGGTCTTCGATGCACTGGACGCCGAAGGCGTGCCGCGAGAGTGGGTGCTCGGCGTCGACGAGGAGAAGCTCGACGTCGTGCTCGCGGTGACCGACGTCGAGGAATCGGCGGTGTACGACACGACCGAGCAGGTCTACATCCAGAAGACCGGCGTCGAGGAAAGCGAGAAGCAGTCCCGGCTCCAGGGGCTGAAAGACCGCCTCGCTGAACTGGAGGATGCGGAAGCAGAATCGTTACACGAGGAAATCGAGGGACTCGAACAACGCATCGACGAAGTGCTCGCATCGGCCTGAGCGGATGGTCGTCGTGCTCGTCCGTGGCCCGCTGGCGTCGGCAAGACGACCGTCGCGACCGAACTGTAGAGCGCCCACGGGCGGACGTGAGGATTCAAGCGTGTAAACCGTCGACATGGACGAGATGACCGCCGAGGCAGCCGCCGAACGCATCCTGACAGCTATCGAACCCTATCTGGGGGAGTAGTCCCCAGGGTCTCACTCAGCCAGTTCGAAATCGTCGACGTGGCGGTGGCCGTCACGGTGGCGTTCGAGATAGTAAACGAGGCCGGGCTGGTGGGCTGCGCCGACGATGAGATGAGAGGTGTCAGCCTCGTTGTGGTAGACGGCGTAGTCCGCCATCCGTTCGTTGCGGGCGTGAGAGACCAATTCGAGTTCGGGGTCGTGGCGGCGCAGCCACTCCCGTTCGAGCGGCTGCGGGAGGAACATGCGTTTGTAGTATCGCTGGAGGCCGCCGAGCAGTCGGGGGTTCTCGGCGGCCTGCTTCGAGCGAGCGAAGGACTCGAAGTCCTGCCCCATCGCGGCGTCTTCGTGACTCATCAGGAACCCCGAAGCGACATCGCCGAGCACGCGGCGGAAGGCGTCGCTGTACCCGTCCCCATCCGAGTGGATGAGCGAGAAGACTGCGTCCCGGAACTGTGAGGCAGCGTCGGTGACGTCCTCGACGAGGCTATCGAAGCCGACCGTGCCGTCGAGATGCGAGTCGATATCGCGTTTCTCACACTCCGCCAGCGCCCATCGGTAATCGTCCATCTCACAGACACCGCCGATGTCCTGGAAATACATCGGGCGGATGCCCTGTTCGCAGTACACCGAGTCGCCAGCTTCGAGAAACGACGAGACGTGTGCTCGGATGAAGAGCCGTTCGGCGTCCGTATCGGCGTGGGTGACGCCGTGGACGACGAACCGTTCGCCATCGACAGTTACCGAGTCACCGGGGAGGTCGCCCGTCGGCGTCGATGCTGGCAGCTCACTGTCCCGGAGTTTGGCCCACTCGCCTTTGGCCTCGAAGTAGGCATCGTGCTCGGTGCCGACGCCGGTCAGGTCGACGAGGTCGGCCAGCTGCGTCGCGTTCCGGAGTCGCTCCAGTCGCTCACGCTCGCTCGCGGACAGCCGCGGCGCGCGGTCGGAGCCGAACGCCATCATTGCAACTACTCGCGCAGCGGCAATAAATGTCGGCGTGGTGTGTTCTGGGGCCGCCCGGCCCGGTGGTCGACGACTGAACCGCCAGTAGCGTCGGGACAAATCCCTTAATGAATGGCAACGAAGGGTGTTACATGGCAGACGTAATCGTGGTCGGTGGCGGTGCCGCCGGCCTCAGCGCGGCGCTTTTCACACAGAAGAACGGGCTCGAAACCACCGTCTTCGACACGGACAAGACGTGGCTGCACAAGGCACACCTGTTCAACTATCTCGGCATCGGCTCACAGGACGGGACGGCGTTCCTCGAAACCGCGCGCGAACAGGCCGACAGCTACGGCGTCGAACGGCACCAAGGCCAGCAGGTGACCGGTATCGAGGAGACCGACGTGGGGTTCCGCGTGACGACCGACGACGGCGACTACGAGGCGTCGTACGTCGTGCTCGCAACGGGGACGAACCGTGACCTCGCGGAATCGCTGGGCTGTGCGTTCACCGACGAGGACGTCGTCGACGTGGACGTGACGATGAAGACGAGCGTCGACGACGTGTATGCGACGGGCGCGATGGTTCGCGCCGAGGAGTGGCAAGCCATCATTTCGGCCGGCGATGGCGCCGCTGCCGCGCTGAATATCCTCACGAAGGAGCGCGGCGAGCATTTCCACGACTTCGATGTGCCTGCGGACGCGGCTGCCGTTTTCGGCGAGATAGGCGGCGAATAACCGCCGATATCAGTGGCGGGGTAAGTCGTGGAGTCGATATCCGGTGAATTATAAACTGGGTCGTCCTGCTTTGAGATAACAGTGTGGCGCCGCGGTCGCCCGGTCGCGTTCGACCGAGCGGTGGCGTCACCGAATCCACACATGAAACGACAATCCATCGGGGCGATTTCGGCGGCAGTTGCACTAACGATTCCATGGGTAGTCGTCTGGGGCGCCACGACCGCACTGCCCAATCTGTTGGCGGTGCTTGCGCCCGGCGCTGCCTACGAACCGCCGGCGTTCATCACGGGCCTTCCGACCATCGGAACGGTGGCCATCAGTGGGCTGTCAGTCCTCGGCGCCGCGTTCCTCCTGGCGTGGGGCGCCGAAACGGCCGAAAAGGACGTTCCGCGCGCCTTCGCTATCGCCGTGCTCGCCGTGCTCGCGGTCGCACCCGAGTACGCCGTCGACGCCCTCTACGCGTTCAACGCTGGCCAGTTCGCAGAGACCCAGCGTGGCATCGAGGCGGGCAATCTCGCCGTCGCCAACATGACCGGGGCGAACCGCATCCTCATCGGCCTCGGGTGGGCCGGCATCGCACTTTTCACTGTCTTCCGACGAGGGTCATCGGCCGACCCCTCCGTCGAGCGCCGTGAGGGATTCCTCGCGGATGCCGTGACGCTCGATCACGATCTCAGCCTCGACATCGTCTTCCTGATGCTTGCGACGCTGTGGGCGTTTCTCGTCCCGCTGAACGGCGGCATCGATATTCTCGATATGCTGTTTCTCGTCGGGCTGTACGTCGCTTATATCGCAATCGTGCTTCGGGGTGACGTCGAGACCGGCGAAGAACACGTCGGCGTGCCCGCGTATCTACAACAGTTCCCGAAGGCGAAACGGATTCTCACCGTCGTCGCGCTGTTCGCCTACTCGGGCGTGATGATATTCACCGCTGTCGAGCCGTTCGCGCACGGCCTGGAGGAACTCGGCACGCAGATCGGCATCCCTTCCTTCTTCATGATTCAGTGGATCGCGCCGCTTGCTTCCGAGTCACCCGAGCTCATCGTCGTCCTCTATCTGGTCAACAAGGCGCGGTCGACAGCCGGCTTTAACGCGCTCATCTCCTCGAAGCTGAATCAGTGGACGCTTCTCATCGGGACGCTCGTCATCGTCTACTCCATCGGGCTGGGCCGGTACGGCGCGCTCGGGTTCGACCTCAAACAGGCCGGCGAGATCTGGCTGACTGCCGCCCAGTCGCTTTTCGCCATCTCCGTGCTGGTCAACTTCGAGATATCGGTACGGGAGGCGCTCGTCCTGTTGACGCTGTTCGTATCGCAGGTCTTCCTCGAGTTCGTCATCATTCGCGATATCGTCGCCCTGCCGCTGACGAGCTACGAACTCCTCTTGCTGTTCAGCGGCATCTACGTCGTCCTCGCACTCTCGCTTTTCATCTCCCGGCGGGAGGCGCTCGGCTATCTCCTCCGGCGCACGGCAGGCACGATTAGCCATGCCTTTTCATCAAGCGACGAACAAGTACCAGGTGCTGATGATTGACCATGTTCGAGCAACTCCTCATCCCCGTCGACGGTAGCGGGCAGTCGAAACGCGCCGCTGCGGTCGGTCTGGCGGTCGCGGAGCGGTACGACGCCCACGTCGATGTCCTCTACGTCATCGAAGAGCCATCCGAGCGCCGTGAGATGCGGTCGGACGAGGCGACGGCGGCTGGCGAAGCCGCCCTCGAAACCGTCGCGGAGATGGCCGACGGCATCGACGCAAGCGTCGACACCCACCTCGAAGAGGGACGCCCACACCGGAAGATAATCGACAACGCGAAGCGGAACGACACCGACCTCGTCGTGATGGGCCGACAGGGCCGGTCGAACATCCAAAAGCGGCTCCTCGGGAGCGTTACCGACCGCGTGCTCCGTCGCGTCAGCAGCCCCGTGCTGGTTGTTCCGGGCGGCGGCGCCGAAACCGCAGCCGATGTCGCACTCGACGACATCCTGCTCACGACCGACGGGAGCGAGGCCGCAGAGCGGGCGGACACCTATGGCCGAACCGTCGCCGAACAGTTCGGAGCGACGGTGCACGTCCTCAGCGTGGTCGATGTCGAAACCGAGGCAGGCGTCTTCGACGCCGGTGGCGTGACGGAGGAGTTCCTCGACCGACTGGAATCGGAGAGTGAAGACGCCGTCGACCGACTGCTCGGACAGTTGGGTGGCAACATCGACACCCGGTCAGCGGTGATACGGGGGAGGCCTGAGGAGACCATCGACGAGTACGTGACCGACCACGACATCGACCTGCTCATCATGGCTTCGACGGGCAAATCGAAGCTCAAAGGACAGTATCTCGGCAGCGTCACGGACTACGCGCTACGGACGGTCTCCGTGCCCGTACTAGTCGTTACTCCGTAATCGGCGCTGTTTTCTTGGATGCGCCCCCGAGAAAGGAGTCATGGAAGTCACGTCCATCGACCACGTCAACCTCAGGATTCCCGACGACGGTAGCGACGACGCCGTCGACTTCTATCGTAACCGACTCGGCTTCGACATCGAAGGGATGGAACGCTACCGGAGCGGCGACCAATCGTTCTTCGACGTTCGGCTCGCGCCCGCTCACGTCATCCACCTCTGGCCGACAGCCGAGTTCGAGCCGCCATCGGGGGATAATTTCAACCACGTCGCACTGCTCGTCGATGTGGATGTCGAGTCGCTCAAAGAGCAGCTGGCGGACATCGGCGTCTCCATCGATATGGAGCTCGATGCCCCGCTGGGTGCGACCGGCAGGGCGCCGGCCGTGTACGTCACCGACCCGTTCGGCTATCAGATCGAGCTGAAGACGGCAGCAGAGTAACGAACCACCGCAAACGAAAGGGGCGTTCGGCACGTTCGTCAGTGTATGGGCATCACCGTTCCGTTCTGTGACACCCCTGGCCAGTCGGTCGTCATCGGCCTTTTGGCCGGCGCTATCGGGGGCGCGGTCGGGCTTTTGGTCGGGCTACAGCCACTCGGTGTCGCCGTGGTGGCTGGCATGCTCGCGCTCGTCGGCGAGCTTGCTGGTCATCTGCTGCGGGGCGACCAGCAGTTCAGAGACGCGGTACAGCAGGTTCGTGGCGGGTGGGAGTAGCGTCGTGGGCTGAGCAGCTCACTCGTTTTCAAGCGCGTCGAGGATACAGGCGGCGGCGATCACCGCCTCCTTCGGGACAGTACTGGCGTCGTCGATGCTGACCGTGTAGGTATCGCGCAGCGAGAACTTCCCGTCGATGTTCCCGACGTGGCCTCCATCAGGGTCGAAGATTTCGTATTTGTTCGGGATGAGATTCGCGACCTGAACGAGGTGCCGAAGCGCCGAAATGAGCTTGCTTTTCGACTTGATCGTCGCCAGGGTTTCTCCCGTATCGGGGTCTCGAATCGTCCAGTTCTCCACGAACAGCGAGTAGTCCTCATCGAGGACGACGACCTCCTCGCCGGTGCCTGCGTCCGTGATGGTGTAGTTCCCCGCGACATCGAGGATGCTGCCTGCCTTCACGCTGAAGGCGTCCTCGTCGTCGCCAGTGACGAAGGGGAACTCCTCTTTCATTTTGAACAGCTTCTGTTTCCCGCGCAGGACGACGTCACCTGCGCTGTCGCGGACGACGTACTTGTTCCGGATGGCTGATTGTTTGACCTCGTAGTGGTCGTCGTCGAGTTCGATGGTGGAGATGTCGTAGGAGGGCGACGCCGATTCGGACGGGGAGGGTTCGGTCATGGATTGGTAGTGGACAACGTTCGGATAAAAGCATTCTGCCCGCCCAGAAGGAGTATGGAGTAGCCGAAGCTGTCGACGGGAGTCACAGGATGGTAGCGTGTTCTGTCGAGTGCTTCGGCGGGGGGCTCTGACAGAAGGCATTTACCAACGCCCAATAACCACGACGTATGCCGTCGCCCTCCATTCACTGCGTTTCCCCATCTCACATCGTCAAACCCTCGCTGGAAGTCGACGAGAACTATTGCCGGCGGGGCCGTTGTCGTCATCATCACTGAATGGTGTCGGCAACTGGATTCGCGCCGTCGACGAGAACTTCCGATTTCGGATACTCCCGTGTCACGTTGATCGGACATTCGTCCGGCATCTGGTTCTCATCTGACGAAAGCATGTATTGAACCCATTCACGATCTCCCTCGACGCCCCAGTCACCGAGATCGGCATGTGGACAGACACCATCGTAGTCTTCTAACCGGCCCTGGATGATTTCACGGGCCTGTTGTCCGGCCGCATCATCTGCGGTGACGTTGAGGTTCTCGAACAGGGGTCGTGGCTGAAAGGTGATCTCTAGACCGACCGGACAGTATCTGCTCTTCCGTTCATCATAGAACGGAGCCCGACACGTCGGGAAAATCGGTTCGCCTCCGAACGAAAATTCCCAGTGTGGATCGTCTGGTTCCGTCGGGATGTCTTCGGGCCACGGTTCGGGATCATGAACGTGGAGGAACTGAAGGATGTGCCAGAGACTCTCGTGATATTCGGCTTCAGAGTATGACCGATTCGGGGGGCGAAAGAACGTTACGAGCGAGGCCCGTTCGCTGTATTCCTGGTACGTCTCTAGATATTCTAGGAGGGTTCGACCGAACTCGAAGAGCGCGTCCTTGTCCGTCATAGATGGAACGGCGGTATACAACGGGTCACCATCTCGTACGGATTCCGCGCCGAAAAAGCAAGGGAATGGAGTATCATTGCGCTCACCCAGGAGTCCGTTACTGAATGTTCGCCAATGATTCGCCACCCAAGAAGGCGCCTCGCCGGCCTCGACTCGAGCCTTGAGGAACTCTTGTGATTGGAGTTTGCCAACTACGGTTTCCGCCATAGTACGTATAAAATGTTAACCCCATATTTATCTATTGGTTGCATTCTTATTCCCGAGATAACACTGCGAATATCTTTAGAATGCGGTTATATGTTCCTAAACGCCAATTTATAAGCGGGGTCGGGATCGACCTTACTACAGACGAATATCGGGGTTTACCCGAGGTAAAGATAGATCCGATCGCCCAGAAAGCACGCACGGATAGCGCCTCTCGCTCAGTTCGTATGTCCACTGATACGGATTGTTGTAGTCGTTTCCCGGCGAACGCCGAGTCGTCCCGACCGCTCGCCAATAATTTGGTACAACAATCCGTATGAGGGAAATGCTCACCGTATCTTGTTTGCCGCAATATTTATAACCATCAATTGTTAATATTCAGATAGTCGGAGTGGTATGTGTGCACACACCATTCGGGGATGGACAACACCCCAATAATGCCCCTCAATCGCCCTCGCGTCAGACTGTCAAACACAGCGCTTGCTGTATAATTGGAGTGACTGCAACGATTGTAATTTCCCTGCTGTTCTATTCAGAGTTAGTAGCTGTCGTTGGACGACTACAGCTATTATGGTCGACTGTATTGGTGTTTATACTCCTCTTGATGTGGCTTGGGGTCTGGCTCGCAGTTGAGCTGGTATGGGGGTGGCAAGCACGACGGTTCTCAATCAGTAAGTAGCGTTACTGTACCGTTCACACGGTGCCCTGCAGCAATCGAGTTGTCGTAATGTGTCCGAATCTACGCGGTTTGAGCCGAGCGGAAGCCGCTATACGGGAGTAGAATCAACATGCTTCGCCAGGGGTTCGAACCACGCAAAGACATCCGCTCGCGGCTGCGACTTCTCTAATTCGAATCCCTTCCGTGTGCTTCCTTCTTCGCCACTACGTTCCTCAGAAGAGTGCTCCGTCAGGGATTCGAACCCTGGTCCTTGCCGTGAGAGGGCAAGATGATTGGCCGGACTACACCAACGGAGCGTGGTTCGTCTGAACGCATGGAAACGTATCCGAGAGAAACGTATAACCGTTGCGCTTCACCGTCGCTGTGGGCCGGTTTGCCACCGTATTGTTCAGTCTGGTTTGTACACGCGCCCGCGGAACGTCGCGACTCTGTCGTCCGATTCGTCGGTGACAACGACCTCGTATTCGGCGGTGCTGCCGCTTCGGTGTGTAGTCGATGCTACGGGTCAGGGAGGTCACGGCTCATCGGTACGTTCCTCGATACCCGGCAGCGTTGTAATCGTTTGGCCGGGGAGCTGGGTAGGGCCTAGCCACCGCTTCCAGACACCACTTGTATCTCAATGGTATTGAGTGGTATTGAGCGGTAATTTTATGTGGGTGGGGGTGTTTGTATGAGTACAATGAGCCAGAACGACTCCCCGGTAAGCATGATGTTCGAGTTCCAGCGTAACGCAATCAGCCAGACGCAGGGCGCAATCGAGAGCGGCGTCGAGTTCCAGCGCACCCTCAACGACTCCGTCGCCGACAGCCTCGACGCGACGCGTGATGTCCAAGAGCAGAGCAACGATGTCGTCCGCTCGGGCGTCGACATGTACTTCGACGCTATCGAGTCGGCCGTCCCCGGCGAACAGACCGTCGTCGCTGACATCCGCGAGACCATCGACGAACAGCTCGACACCCTCGAGGACAGCCAGACCGACGCCATCGACACGATGGAAGAGAACCTCCAGGAGAGCACCGACTCCGTCGACGAGCTGCTCGAGGACTTCCTCGAGACGCTCGACGAACAGGTCAGCTCCCTCCTCGAAGCCCACGAAGACCTCGAAGACCAGTCCGTCGAGGCCCTCGAGGAGCTCGAAGGGCAGATTCAGAGCCTCCAGGACGAACTCGAAGAGCGCGGCGACGAGTTCCAAGAGCAGCTCGAAGAGCAGGCTGACACGCTCCAGGATCAGTTCGAGAACCTGACCGAGCAAGTCGAGGGCGTCACCGAGCAGACGAACCTCTCCGCCTAATCGCGGACACCTCGTCACACGTATCTCAGCGGTTCTTTTCCGGTCGGCAACACGCCACCAGCGCGGTAGTGTTCAGATAAGGATGAAGAGTGAGGCGGTGTGATTTCTGAGTTGTCTATGCCCGAAATCGACCGCCTCAACGGTAATCTCGGCCAGATCGAGTTAGAGTTTGTGGAACGAGAAGCGACACCGCAGCTGTTGATGACGCTCAGTATTCAGCTTCATTTCGCTGGACTATCGCTTTCGAATACTGTTTTTATTCTTGAAATGTTCGGCGTCGAACGAGCTCAATCCACTATTCATAACTGGGTTCACAAGGCCGATCTACAGCCCGACGACGGTCGGAACCCGGATCACGTTGCGGTTGATGAGACGGTGATCCAACTCAACGACGAGCAGTACTGGCTGTACGCTGCGGTCGATCCTGAAACAAACGAATTACTCCATACAAAGCTTGAGCCGACGAGAACCAACGTTCTCGCTCACTCGTTCTTCCGCGAGCTTCGCGAGAAACACGACGTCGATGACGCCATGTTTCTCGTCGACGGCGCGACGCCGTTGAAAGACGCCTGTAACCGACACGGACTCCGATTCCGATGCGAAAAACACGGGAATCGGAACAGCGTCGAACGTGTCTTTCGTGAGGTAAAACGACGAACCCCTTCATTTTCAAACTGCTTCAGCAACGCCACAGCAGAAACTGCCGATGACTGGCTCAGATCCTTCGCCTTCGCATGGAATCAGCTTATCTGAACACTACCGATCCACCCACCCCTGTGTCCCGTTCTCGACGCGTTCGAGGAGGGTCGCGTAGCTCTCGTGGTCGTCGTAGTTGGCATAGAAGATGCTTCCCCCGATGGCGTTGTCCAGCGACTGCTGGAATCGGAGCGTGTCGCCACCGCTCGTTGCCCGCTCCTGTGCCGCCTGCGTGTCAGCGTACAACACAGAGTTGAGCACCACACCGAGGCCGACCAACACGAGGGCGATAGCTACGGCTCCGATAACGAGAATCTGCCCACGGGTGCCGGCCCCATCCATCACTCGGTACATATCGACTCGACCCGTGTTTCTTTCTAGTTCCTAACATCTTAGGAGAGCAAGCGCTAATCGGACGAATGAAGCACAAAGAACAGCGAAAACGGGGTTGCCGTCAGTCGTCCGCAGCGCCGGCCTGCTCGGCACCGTCGATGGCGACGAGCGTCCGAAGCTCGTCAAATTCGGCTTCGGTCGGGTCGTCCTCGATGAATCGTTCTCGGTCAGTGTCGAGTTTCGACTGCGGGATGTCCTCGTAGTGATCCCAGTGGTTGTAGACGGCGTGTTTGAAGTAGCCGCCAGCGAACGACTCGGGGTCGATTCGCAGTTCGCGGTCGTCGTCTGCGCACCGTGACACAGCGACCGGGGTGCGAAAACGAAACGCCGCGGTTATCGGACGTCGTCGAAGTCTTTGTGGCCCTTGATGTCGATACCGTCCTCGGTGACGGTGGCGAGGTAGACACCGTTTCCGGAGCCGGTGTCACGTTCGACGGCGGCCTCGACGGCACGGGCGGCCAGCGAGGAGGCTTCCTCCATCGAGAGGTCGTCCTCGTAGTTGCCTTCCAGAACACCGTAGGCGAGCTGCATCCCGCTGCCAGTGACGGTGTAATCATCCTTCATGACACCGCCAGCCGGATCGAGCGAGTAGACGTGGCTGCCCTCTTCATCGACGCCGCCGAGAATCGGGCGGATGGCCATGAACGGCCCGCCGCGGGCCAGGTTGCCCGCAAGGGTGGCCAGCGCCGAGATCTTCATCGGCTTGTCACGGCGCGTTTCGTACAGTGACGCTTCGGCGCGAATCGAGCGGATGAACGACTGGGCACCGCCGACGCTGCCGACCAGCGTCAGGGCGGCCGTCGGGTGAATCTGCTCGACCTTCTGGACGTCCTTGTTCGAGACGAAGCGGCCGCCGAGGGAGGCGCGCATGTCCGTCGCGATGACGACGCCCTCATCGGTCGCGATACCGACGGTCGTCGTCCCCGTCTTATTGACGGCATCCTCGTCGCCCTCGATGTCCTCGAAGGAGCCGAGCTCCGGCTCGTACGGCGAGAGCTCCTCGCCGCCGACGGGGGCGTTATTCATCGCTTTCACCGCCGATTTCGGCGAGATGGGATTCGATGGTCGCGGTGTCGAGCGTCTCGAAGGACTCCGACTCGGTGTCGATGGTCGCGATTTCGACGCCTTGGGCTTCGAGGTCTTCGTTCGTGGACGAGAGGCCGCGAAGCGCGAGGTCGACGCCGGCTTCGAGGTCGAGGTCGTCGCGGTAGCCCTCCTCGAGAACCTCCTGGATGGCCTCGCGGTCACCGCCGACGGCGGTGGCCTGCCACTCGTACGGCGTCCCGGACGGGTCGGTCTCGAAGAGACGCGGCTGGCCGTCGATGACGCCGCCGACGAGCAGTGCGACACCGAACGGACGGGCGCCGCCCGTCTGGGTGAACTGCTGGATGTGGTCGGTGACGGATTTCGTCAGCGTCTCGATGGGGATTGGCTCATCGTAGCGGAGGCGCTCGGTCTGAGCGCGTCGGCGGGCGAAGTCGATGAGCTGGCGCGCGTCGGCCACGTGGCCGGCGCTGGCGATACCGATATGGTCGTCGGCCTTGTGGAGCTTCTCGACCGACGACCGCTCCATGAGTTCCGACCGGACGCGCCGGACGGCGCCAAGAACGACGCCGTCGGGCGTGCGGACGCCCACGCTCGCGGTGCCGCGCGACACGGCCTCGCGTGCGTATTCGACCTGATAGAGACGTCCGTCGGGAGAGAAGATGGTGATCCCCCGGTCGTACGCCTGCTGCTGTGATTGTCCTTGCATTGTGATAGAGGGCCGCAGTGGCCTTCACCTCGGGTTATGGAACCCCACATATATACCTTGCTTATAAGAGGTGAACGTTGCCTCGACCCCGACGAGCACGTATCTGCCTTTCGGCTGTGGCGGCCACACTCAATCGGCGGCGAGGGCCGCCAGTCGCTCGATGCGCTCCTCTTCTACCGGATGTGTCGACGAGGGCTGTCACCGCCCCGTTGCGCGCGGAGACACCCGCCACCGAGTTCAGAGCGGTCAGGCTCGCAGCCGGAAGGAAACGACCATCCGAACGTCCTGGCCGTCGCTCGTCTCGGTCGATACGTCGACCCCGACGACAGCGTCCTCCTCGACAGTGTCGAAGGGTATCGTCCGGAGTTCGGCCGCGTTCGCTCCCGCTTCGATGAGTTCGACGCGAATCCGGTCACGGTTCTCGCTTACGGACGCAACGTCGTGGCCGTGCGCTTCGAACGCGTCTCGGAGGTCACTCTTCACATCACTCATACGAACGCCTCGTCCGGCGGGCCGAAAAGCGTTCAGGCTACACGCGGGCGACACCGGTTTGTTCGGCGAACGCGAAGTTCTCCTATGAGTCTCACAGCGACCCCGACCCGTCTGGACGACGGTGATGATCTCGATTCGTTCGTCGCCGAGAACGACGTGGCGCTCGTGGAGTTCTACACGAAGGGCTGCTCGAAATGCGACGCTATGGAGCCCGTACTGGGCACCGTCGCCGCCGCGACCGACGTGGCGGTCGGCATGGTCAACCCCGGCAACGACCTCGACCTCGTCGAGCGGTTCGACATCCAGTCGGTGCCCACGCTGATTCTCTTCCGGGACGGCCACCCGGTCGCGAGAAAAGCTGAGGGGTTCCAGGGCGCCGAATCGGTCATCGCCTTCCTCGAAGCACACGCGTCAGAGGCCGCAAAAGCTGTTAACTGACCCTACGTCTCGTCGAAGAGCGCGCCGAAGATCTTGTTCTCCGCGGCCCGAGCGTGCTGGTGGAACGTCGGGGAAGCGATATCCAGCGACTCGGCGACATCCTCGCCGGAGCTGTCGCGCGGCCACTCGAAGAAGCCGGCGTAGTAGGCCGCCTCCAGTGCGGTTCGCTGGCGGTCGGTGAGTTCGGTCGACAGCGTCCGGTCGACGCGCTCGGAGGGCGCGTCGGATTTTGTGACCTGCCGGCGCGCGAGCGCGTTCGCTTCCGGCATCATGTCCTGGACGGCGTCGATGACGGTTCGTACGTCGACACCGCCCGGGACGTGGACGGTCATCCGGAAGTCGCCGTCCTCGAAGACAGCTCGCTCGACCGACCCGCCGAGCGACGCGACGGCCGATAGCAGCGGCGGTTCCGAAAGCCGAATCTCGAACCTCGTCCCGTCGAGGTCTTCGTCGATGGCGGTGAGTTCGTCCCAGTCAGGCAACGCCTTGGCGATGCTTTTGAGCGAGTCGACGGACTCCTCGTCGGCGGTGCCGTACACGAGGAACGTCTCGTCGCCGACCGGGATGGACTGTTCGAGAGAGATAGTACCCTCCATGGAGTCGTGGCCGTACCCGGACAGGAAGTTCGGCGCGCCGAACTCGAGTTCGGTGAGGTTGTCACCCATCAGCGCGCGCTTGCGCTCGACGGCGGCGATAGCGTGGCCGACGAGCTCACCGAGATGTTCGAGGACGTCACGCTCCTCGCCTTCGAACGCGTCGAGCCGTTCGGTGTAGACGTTGAGGGCGCCGTATATCGTCCCCTCGTGGACGATGGGGACGGCGGCCGATGACTGGAAGTCGTAGCGCTCGGGCTGCTCCTGCCAGGGTTCGTACTGCGGGTCGGTTGTGACGTTCTGGGCAGTCTGTACCTCCTCGGTGCGAATCGCTCGGCCGGTCGGGCCCTGGCTCTCCTCGTCGTCGGGGGCGACGGAGATAGTGACACCGTCGAGGTAGCCCTCGACACCGGCCTCCGCTCGCAGTTCGATCTCCTGGGTGGCCGTGTTCGGTTCGCCCAGCCACGCGAACGTGTACGACTCCGATTCGGCCAGTCGCTCACACACCGTCTCCTCGATCTGCTCGCGCGTGGACTGCTCGATGACGGCTTCGGAGATGCCACGAACGACGCCGTTGAGTTCGTTCAGCGCGGCGAGGCGCTCTGTGTTGCGGCGGCTTTCGAGTCTGCTGCCGAGCCAGTCGCCGACCAGGTCGACGAACGTCTCGTCCCATTCCGTGAAGCCGCTGACGGACGACCCATAGAAACAGAACGTGCCGATGACCTCGCCGTCGACGAAGATGGGCGTACCGAGATAGCAGTTGATGTCGGTCGTTTGGTTGCCTTCGCGACGCGCCAACTCCGGCGCTTCGTCCTCGATGTTCTCCAGAATCACCGTCTCTTCGGAGGAGATGGTTCGCTCGCAGTTCGTCGAGGAAAGCGGGACGACGTCGCCGGAGTCGATGTCGCCACCCTCCGGCCCGACGACGGTATCGAACACGTACTGGTCGCCCCGGATCCTGGAGACGGTCGCGTACTCGGCGTCAAGTGTCTCACGGCCGATTTCCAGCAGTTCCTCGACCTGCTCGTCGAACGTCCGGGTCTTGTCGGCGATGATCTCCGTCGTCTCTCGGAGGTGCTCTTCCCGGGCTTCGAGTTCGAGTTCGGCTTCGCGGCGTTCCGTGATGTCTTCGCCGATACCGACGACGCGGATGACCTCACCGTCGGTGTCCCTGACCGGCGAGCCGCGGGCCTCCATCCACCGCTCTGTGCCGTCCGGGCGAACGATTCGGTAGATCTCCTCGAACTCCTCTTCGGGGAGCGCCTGGTACGATTCCCGGACGCGCTCGCGGTCGTCGGGATGGACGCCGTCGAGGAACGCCTCGGCGTCGTCGTACAGTTCGTCGCGTTCACGCCCCCAGACCTTCTCGTAGGCGGAGTTGATATAGAGCATCTCCTCGCCGTCCGGGGATGTCATCCAGACGACCTCGTTGAGGTTCTCCGAGAGCATTACGAACCGCTGTTCGCGCTCCCGGAGTTCGGCCTCCATCTCCTTGCGATCGGTGATGTCACGGAAATACACCGACAGTCCCGTTTTCGAGGGATACGCCCGAACCGTGAACCACGTATCGAGCGGCGGGAAATACTCCTCGAACGTGACTACCTCCTGCGTTCGCATCGCACGCTCGTACTGCTGTTGGAACGTGGTGTCGACTGCCTCTGAGAACTCATCCCAGACGACGGAACCAATCAGCTCGCCCTCGGGTGATTCGAGCAACTCTCCCGCCTGATCGTTGAGATACGTGAACTGCCACTCCTCATCCAGCGCGAACACTGCGTCAGTGATACGATCTAACACCTGGTCGATGTCAGCCGGCTGCTCCGGTTCGGCGGGGTTGGTGTCGCTGTCGAGCGGCCGGACGACGCCCGAGAGGCCGTCGAACTCGTCGCCGTCCGCACAGGCTTGCAGGCGAACGTCACACGGCACGGTGTCGCCGTCGCCGGTGCGTAGCGAGCACTCGACCGTCGTCGCGTCGTCGGCCTCGTACAGCGAGTGTCCGACCGTATAGAGCTGTTCGGGTGTGGGCTCTGCGAAAACCGCAGAGACGCGCTCCCCGAGCAGTTCCTTGCGAGGGCGGCCGGCCAGCTCTGCGAGCGTCTCGTTCACCGCCCGGATTTCGCCGTTCGCGCCGAGGCGAACGAGCCCGTCTGCGAGGTCATCGACGAGGGACGAATCCCGCGTGACAACGTCATCATCGTCACTCACAGCCGGGTCAGCGCTTTCTTCCCCCTCTGCACTTCCCATACACGGGAACGTGTATTCTCGCCTATAAATCCACCGGCCACCAGCACATTCTTCCTGAACAGCCGTGAACGAAACGCTCGGTTTCGGGGCCCCTACTCGTCGTCGAACGGCGATCCAGCCGCGTCCGGTTCATGTCCGGAAAGCGAGACGATGTTCTCCCGGCCGACCCGAAGCTTCGAGATGTCGCCCGCCTCTTCCATCTCCGAGAGCAGCATCGATACCTTGGATTTCGACCAGCCGGTCTCGTCGACGATGTTGACCTGTTTCATCCGGCCGCCGTGGTCTTCGAGCAACTGGATGACGCGCTCCTCATCGGATATGAGCTCCTCGTCCGAGACGGCTGGCTCGGGCTCTGCGTCAGCCGCCTCGGAGTCGGCAGCCGTGCCGGCCGCGGCCGCCGCGCCGGCTGCTTCGGCACCGCCTGCCGTGTCACCCTCGCCGCCACTTGGCGGTTCGGCACCGGTTTCCGCGGCCGCACCGCCGCTCGGTGGGAGCATCCCCGAGCGGTACGCGACGGCCGCGCCGAGCCCGAGCAGTAGCACGACGACGAACGCACCGACCGGAAGCAGCCAGCTAGGGGCGCCGGAGCTCGGTTCACCGCTTGTCTCTGTCGGCGTAGTGACAGTTCCAGCCTCCGCGAGCTCGACGCGCGGGCGGTTGTCCGTGAAGGAGCGTTCACCATCCCACGTCACCGAATCACTCCCGGCCAACGTCTCCCCGGAGAGCTGTCCGTCCTCGGGCTGGACGTTAGCGAACGCCAAGTCTGTCCCCGCCTTGATGACGAGTCGCTGGTCGGGGCCAAGATAGAGGCCCCCCTCGAAGATATCGCCGACGACGATGCGGTTGTCGACCGCCGCGAACCCATCCCAGCGGAACGACATCTCGACGACGCCGAGGCTATCATCGAACCCCTCGGTGCGGGCATTCCGCTGGAAGTTCTCCGCGCTCATCGCACGCCCGGTGGCGTTCGTCCCAGACTCCGTCAGTGACACCGCCCGCTCCTGGAATTTCGTGTACATTTCCGTCTCGTTCGTGTTGAACTCCTCGGCGAATGCCTCGAAGTCCTGCCGCTCCTGGTCAGAAGAGAGCGTCCGCTCATAGCGGAACAGCCACGTCGCGGAGCCGTTCTCGTACACCGTAATCTGGAACTCGGTGCGGTCGGCCTCGAACTCCTGCGTCTCCACGACGTCGAGGCGCTCGGCCGTCGGGCCGACGGCAGTGTTCGGCTG
Source organism: Natronomonas sp. (assembly GCF_047616845.1). Lineage (GTDB taxonomy): Archaea > Halobacteriota > Halobacteria > Halobacteriales > Haloarculaceae > Natronomonas. The sequence goes on from NZ_JBLGBY010000003.1 coordinate 32,936, forward strand.
TTCGGCAGCGACGCTCCCGAGGACAGCGGGCGCTACGAGCGAGCAGACGAGAAGGCTCGCGATGACCGGCACAACCCACCCGGCGCGCGACCGTACCATCGATACGGAACCCACAACCGCCGAGTTATAAAACACCTATGTCTCGATGGGGGCGTGCCGGCGAGTCCACTAATACTGCCGGCTGTAACTATCTGAAACGATACCTTCCGAAATTCCGCGTTCCAGTCCCCCGTAATCCGAATATCTCAAAACGACCGGTGCGGAATTACAGCCGGCAGTATAAGTTCACAGCGGCACGAGTTCGGGTATGAGCGATGCAGCGTCCCCGGAATGTCCGTTCTGTCGAATCGGGAGTGGCACGCAACACGCCCACCGTGTTCACGAGACGGACGAGGTCATCGCCTTCCTCGACACGAACCCGGCCGTCGAGGGACACACGCTCGTCGCCCCGAAAGCGCACGTCCGCGACATCGTCACGGCCGAACCGACGGCTGCAACCGCCGTCTTCGAGGCGCTCGACGTCGTCGCGGATGCGCTCGGCAGCGTTATCGAACCGGAGGGATTCAGCGTGTTCCACACCTCCGGCCCGCTCGTGGGGCGCATCGAGCACGCACACGTCCACCTCCTCCCGCGGTCGGAAGACGACGATATCTCTCTGGCGCTGCGTCGGACGGAACTGGACGAGACAGCCGGCGTCGCACTCGCAGAGCGACTGCGCGAAGCAGTGTAATCATACGGACTGCTGTACGTCGTTTCCGCACCAACCGCCCGCATTCGGATGGTCGTCGCGGGAAACAGGTACAGCAGTCCATATCACTCGAGCGCCGCTTCGAGCCGCTGAATCGGGTGGTCGGGCTTCGTCTCGCCCTCGCGGTCGCCGAGTTGGGTGCGGCAGGAAGCGCCGGGCGCGACCGGCTGGGCGGCCGCCGCATCGACCTGCTCGAACAGTTGCTCGCCGATGGCCTGGCTCATCGAGTAATGTTCGGCCTCGTAGCCGAACGACCCGGCCATCCCACAGCAGGTCGAATCCAACGGTTCGACCTCGTAGCCGGCGCGCCGAAGGACGCCGACGGCGTGGTGGTCGCGCTTCGTCGCCTTCTGGTGGCAGTGGCCGTGATAGACGAGCCGGTCGTCGACCGTCGATTCGTCGACGGGGAGACGCTCATCGAGCCGATGCGTGTCGAGATACTCACAGACGCCGTAGGTGTAGTCGGCGACCACCTCGGCCGCAGTGCCCGAAAGCAGGTCGCCGTAGTCCGACTGGATCATCACGGCATCCGAGGGCTCACAGACGACGACGTCCCACCCCTCCTCGACGCGAGGGGAAAGCGCGTCGACGACGTCGCGGGCCCGCTCGGCCGAGGTTTCGAGAAACCCCTTCGAGAAGGCCGCCCGCCCGCTCGGGCCGATGTCGGGCACGTCCACGTGGACATCAGCAGCCTCCAGCACGCGGACGGCGGCTTTCGCCACCTCCGGGTCGGTGTAGTTCGTGAACGTGTCCGGCAACAGGAGCGCGCGCCGTTCGGCCTCGGATTTGGGCACCGCGGGGCCGCGCTCGTCGAACCATTCGGCGAACGATTCACGCTCGAAGGTCGGCAGGTCGCGCTCGCGGGCGATGCCGAGCGTCTTCTCCATGAGATAGCGCGCGCCGGGTATCGACGGCAGGCGGTTCGCGACCGGCGCGAGCCGGCTGCCCCACTTCGATGCCAGATCGATGTTCGCGAACAGTCGCTCCCGAATCGACGCTCCGTGGCGGTAGTGGTGTTCGTATTCGACTTCGGCTTTCATTTTCGCGAGGTCGACCTCGCTCGGACAGTCGTTCGAACAGCCCTTACAGCCGATACAGAGGTCGAGCACCTCGCGCATGAACTCGGGGTCGGTCGCCTCGGCGTCGAGGTCGCCGGCCATCGCAGCCCGCAGCGAGTTCGCCCGCCCGCGCGTGCTCTGGATTTCCTCCTCTGCGGCCCGGTACGTCGGGCACATCACACCGCCCGTCGTCTCCTGGGGCCCGCGACAGCCGCCGCAGCCGTGGCACAACTCCGCCATCCCCTGGAATCCGTTGTCGTTGTCCCACTGCAGGACGGGCTCGAACCCGAGGTCGAACTCGTAGTCGGGGTCAAACCGAAGGTTCTCGGTCATCTCCACGTCGCCGCAGACCTGGCCGGGATTCAGCAGCCACCCGGGGTCGAACGTGGTCTTGAGTTCCTCGAACAGCTGGAACACGGCCTCGCCGTAGAGCTTCTCGTTCCACTGGCTACGGGCGCGGCCGTCGCCGTGCTCGCCCGAGACGCTGCCCTCGTATTCCAGAACGAGGTCGGTCGCGCCGTCGGCGATGCCGCGCATCTGCTCGATACCCTCCGTCGTCTTCGTGTCGATGAGTGGTCGAATGTGCAGACAGCCCGGCCCCGCGTGGGCGTAGAAGCTCGCGAAGGTGTCGTTCTCGTCCAGCACCTCTTGGAAGTCGGCGACGTACTCCGGGAGGTGTTCGGGCGGGACTGCGGTATCCTCGATGAAGGAGATGTGTTTCTCGTCGGTCGTGCGGCCGAGCAGGATGGGAAGCCCGGACTTTCGGAGTTTCCAGAAGCGGTCGCGGTCGGCCTTCGCGTGGGCCTCGTCGGCGTAGAACGCCCGGACGGACGCGTCGGTCGAACGGCGGTCGTCGGCCGGCTCGACCGCCGGCTCCGTATCGGGCTGACGGTCGGCCAGTAGATTCGCGACCTGCCTGCGGCCCGCCTCGTCGGAGCCGGCGTAGAACTCTACGAGCAACACGCTCCCGGTGCCCTCCGGAAGCGTCTCCTCGACGAGCGTTCCGAACTCGGAGGTGTCGCTTGCGAGGTCGAGCAGCACGTCGTCCAGCACCTCGACGGCCGCCGGGTCGAAGGACAAGATTGGCTCGACATCTTCGAGCGCCGTGATGAGGTCGTCGTAGGCCAGCAGCGCCATCGCTTTCGTCTCCGGTATCGGCTCCAGGGAGACGGTCGCCTCGGTGACGATGCCGAGCGTGCCCTCGCTGCCGGCGAAGACCCGGGCGAGGTTGACCGTCTCGCTGTCGCCGTCCTGTACCGCCGCGTACTCCTCGACGAGCCGGTCGAGGTTGTACCCGGAGACGTTCCGCTTCAGTTCGGGATACGCCCCGCGGACGGCGTCGGCTTCCTCGGTCGCAACCCGGAGCAGCATCGCGTAGATGCGAGCGAGGAACGTCTCGCCGTCCGCGCGGTCGCGCCACTCCTCGAGAGTCACCTCGCCGAACCGATGCACCTCGCCGTTCGCGAGGACGATCTCCAGCTCCTCGATGTAGGCGTCGGTCTTCCCGTAGACGAGCGAGTGGCTGCCCGTGGAGTTGTTGCCGATGGCGCCGCCGAGGGCGCTCTTGTCGCCCCAGGCAGGGTCGGGCGCGAACTTCAGTCCATCGTCGGCGAGTTCGGCATTGAGGTCGCCGAGGCGGACGCCGGGTTTGGCGGTTGCCAGCAGGGAGTCGGTATCGAACGACAGCAGAGCGTCCATATGCTTCGTGAAATCGAGGACGACAGCTTCGTTGACCGTCTGGCCGGCCAGTGACGTGCCGCCGCCGCGCGGGAGCACCGGAATCGCCCGGTCATCGCAGTACTCCATTACGGCCGCCACGTCGTCGGTGTCGGTCGGGAAGACGACGCCGATAGGCGTCACCTCGTAGGCGGAGGCATCGGTCGCATACAGCGTTCGGGTGTACTCGTCGAAACGAACCTCGCCGTCGACGAGACGCTCCAGATCGGACACCAGTCCGGGGCGGTCGACATCGCCACCCGTGTAATCGTACGCCGCGCGGTGGTCGGTAGCGGGGTCTGGGCGACCACCCATCACGTCGTCTCCACCCTCCGTAGCCATACACCGCCGTACGGGCGGGCACATCTAAAAGCCCGGTCGTCCCGGACAGTGACGCCGAGGTTTTTATACGAGCGCGCGGAACCCAGAGCAATGTCCGCAAGTGGCCCTTCCCCTGGCGACCCCGCTGAGACCCCCGACACGACCGACGACGAGCGGGCGCCGAACACGCTTTTCAACGCGCTTATCGGCGCCCTCATCAGCGCCATCACGGTGTTTTTCATCCCGTTCTCGCCGGTATTCGGCGGCGGTATCGCCGGCTATCTCGAAGGCGGCGACACCAACGATGGGCTGAAAGTCGGCGGACTTGCGGGGCTCGTCGCCGCCATTCCGCTCTTCTTCATCGCCGTCATCGTCGCGCTGTTCATGATGGGCATGATGATGCACCGCGGCATCCTCGGCGTCGCACTGCTCGGCATCGTGCTGTTGGTTTTCAGCGCCCTCTACGTGGTCGGATTAAGCACGCTCGGCGGCGCAATCGGCGTGTACGTAAAAAACGAACTCTAGTCCCGCCGATAGGTGACGAACGCCAACTCGTTCGCCGTCTCGCGGTCGACTGGGTTCCATTCCTCGCCGATTTCAGGAAAGTAGGTATCCCCCTCCGGAGCCTCGGGAATCTCCGTGATGACGAGTTCGTCCGCCTCGTCGATGAACTGCTCGTAGACGGTTGCGCCGCCGATGACGTAGACGGTCTCTTTGTCGGCGTCCAAGGCGGATTCGGCCAGCTCCAGGGCCTCCGCAGCGTCGCGTGCGTGTACCGCGCCTTCGGGCAGGTCAAGTGACTCCCGACGCGAGAGCACGATGTTCGTCCGACCGGGAAGTGGCCCGCCGAGTCGCGCCTCGATTGACTCGTACGTTCGCCGCCCCATAATCACGGGGTTGCCCATCGTCGTCTCCTTGAAGTGTTGGAGGTCTTCCGGGTAGTGCCACGGCATCCCGTCGTCGTTTCCGATGACGCCGTTCTCGGCCACCGCGGCGACGAGCGAGAGACGCATCGTCATTCGGCGACGGCGAACTCAAGCCCCGGCGCCGGGTCGTAGTCGTGCAACTGGACATCGTCGTATTCGAGCGCGTCAAGGGGGTTGTCCGCGACCTCGATTCGCGGCCGCGAGCGCGGCTCCCGAGAGAGCTGGGTCAGCAGGCCGGGTACGTGGTCGTAGCCCGTCTCGTCGTCGGGTTCAGCAGGTGCTTCGGCTTCCAGCCACTCGCGCACCTCGGCATACTCCGAGCGCTCGGAGACATCCGCGAGTCGTTTCTGCAGCGTTCCGAGGTTGTCGGCATACCACTCGCCGCGGTCACCCTGGCCGCAGTAGATGTGGGAGTCGACGATGGTGTGGCCGAACGACCCCACCTCGAACTCCGTACGATTGGCGACGGCGTGGGCCAGAAGCGAATACGCCGCGAGGTTGAACGGGACGCCGAGTGCGATGTCGCCCGAGCGCTGCGTGAGGTGGACGTTCAGGTGGTCGCCCTGGACGCTGAAGACGAACGTGTAGTGACACGGCGGCAGCGTCGAGACGGCGGCGTTTGCGGGATGCCAGGCGTTGACGACCATCCGCCGGGAGTTCGGGCTCTCCGCGAGGGTGTCGAGGACGTACTGGATCTGGTCGAACACCTGCTTCTCGGTGCCGTCGGCGGCCGTCTCGGTGTTCGTCCAGCGGTGGCCCTCCTCGGGCCAGCTTTCGCCGGGCAGACGGCCGGTGTCGTCGGGGACGGGGAAGCGCCGCCAGAAACGGCCGTAGGCAGTGTCGAGCATGCCGTCGTCATCGGCCCAGGCGTCCCAGATTTTCGTCTCCTCGCGGAGATTACGGATGTGTTCCTCTCCGGAGAGATACCAGAGCAGTTCGTGGATGAGGGAGTTCCAGCGGTAGCCATCCATCTTCTTCGTGGTCAGAAGGGGGAACCCCGCGGCGAGGTCGACCTCGTAGTGGTGGCTGAACGAGGCGACGGTGTCGACGCCGGTTCGGTTCGGCTTGTGCGTCCCACCGGCGAGGACGTCGGCGACGAGGTCGAGATACTGACGCATTTACTACCTACGAGTGGCGACCCACGGGGCTAAAACGATTCGGTCGCGGGCACCGGCGAGCCCGTATTCACTTCGCGTCGGCATCGGCGACGAGCCACAGCGCGACGCTGAACAGCGCAAAGAGGACACCGATGCCGATGATTCCAGCGAGGAGCCGCACGTCTTTGGTGGTTAGCGTGGGGAACGACGCCGGTTCGCCGGGTTGTAACATCGCATCAATGAGTGCCAGCGGCAGCGCCAACACGAGCGCGAAGCCGATGACGAAGCCAAGCACCGCGGCTGCACGAATCAATCGCACACGGTGTCACCCCGATTCATCGTCTCCACTCATCTATTCGTTGCTCGTGTTAGTGCTACAAAACCCTGCTGCTCGGCCGAACTGGGTTCAGCGATCGGACAGTACCCGAAGCGCTATCTGAAGGACGTGGACGAACACACCAGTGAACGCCACGTAGATGCCGACCGCATGGACGAGCGGCGTGTCAGCGTCGTAGGACGCGCGAACGTGCCAGATCTCGTAGCCGAGCCGCAGCATGAATCCGGCGAAGATGAAGACGAAGCCGGCGAGGAGCGCGATGGTGACGAACGACCCGATGAGGACGAACACCGCGCCGATGATGAACGCGCCGAGCGACCAGCTGCTCCAGTGGTCGAACTCCCGGTCACGCAGATAGACGTAGGCGGCGATGGCAATCGTCATCGCGACGGTGACGACGAGCGCGACGGCGAGGGCGATTCCTTGTAGGTCGCGCGGTGCGCGGGCGAGGATTCCGCCGCCGAACAGTGCGTATGCCCCTTCAAGCAGCAGAACGCCGGCGGCGGCCGTCCCCATCGACCCCGATTCCAGGCCGCGCTCGGCGAGGATGTTGCCGCCCGTGAGCGCCGCGCCGTACACGATAAGGCCGAGAATCGGGATGGAGAACAGGAGGTTGTTGACGGCCGCAAGCGGCGTCACCGCGACGAGATACATCAACACGATGTTGACGCCGATGAGCGCCGCTGCGGGGAGTGCCACGTTCCGGAACTTCGGGTGCGCATAGCGCGCGCTGGAGGAGTACGTCTGGCTCATATTTGCCGTTCACGCGTTGACTGATTATACCCATCGGCCACGCGGCCGGTGACCGACGCCAGCGTATTTATTCACGGGCGATTGACATCCGATATGGATTACACCGTAGCCGGAACGGACGACATCGAGAGCGTAGTCCCGAACGAGTGGGGCGGCATGTGGTTCTTCCGTGACGCCCTCGACTGTGAGAACCTCGGTATCACGCTGCTGGAGCTGGAGCCGAACGGCAAGGGCAAACCGCACGACCACGCCGAGGAGAACCACGAGGAGGTGTATCTCGTCGTCGACGGCGAGCTGACCGTCGAACTCGGCGGGAGCGAGGGTGAACCGGCCGACGAAGCGGTTACGCTCGAACCCGGTGAGGCAGTCCGGGTCAGTCCGGAAACCCGCAGGCAACTGCACAATCACGGTGACGAGCTCGTCCGCGTCGTCATCGCCGGCGCGCCGTAGCTGACACCCCTGCACGTATTTGACGGCTCGACATCAAGTCAGCCGTATGCCACGACATGTCGTCGGTCGATCAACGGAGGCGACGGTATGAGGAGTTTCTACGGCCGGTTCGTCGAGGTCATCGTCCGGCTGTTCCCGTTCGCCATCGCGTTCCTCCGCGACAAGCGGCGCTTCCTGCTGTTCGGTGGAAGCCGACACGTCCCCGAAGAGGCACATCGGCGCCGCGCGGACACGCTCGCCGAGACGCTGCTCGGCCTCGGGCCGGCGTTCATCAAAGCGGGCCAGGTGCTGTCGACGCGGCCCGACATCGTCCCGCCAATCTACACCGAGGCGCTGTCGGCGCTGCAGGACGAAGTCCCCGAGGAGACGGGGCAAGACCCCCGAACCGTCGTCGCCGACGACCTCGGCGAGGCGTTCGACCCCGAAACGCTGGAACCCATCGCCGGCGGATCGCTGGCGTACGTCTACACCGCCGACGTCGACGGCGAGCGAGTGGGCCTGAAAGTTCGCCGTCCCGGTCTGAAACCCCGCATCGAGCGCGACTTGCGTATCATCAGACGACTCGTTCCGGTCGTCGGCCTTTTCGCGGATGAACGACAGCGCTACTCGCTGCGGAACATCGCCGACGATTTCGAGCGCATCATCCTCGAAGAGCTCGATTTCGAGCGTGAGGCGCGGATGATGGCGCTCATCGGCGAGAACTTCAAGGCCGACGACCGGGTGTACATCCCCGATGTCGACGAAGCGCGAACGACCGAACGCGTCCTCGTCATGGAGTATGTCGAAGGCGAGAAGGTCACGGACGAGGCCGCACTTCGGGCCGTCGGGGTCGAACCCGAGGAGATGGCCGAACGCATCGCCGACGTCTATCTCGAGATGGGGCTCGAACACGGCATCTTCCACGCCGACCCACACCCGGGGAACCTCGCGGTCATGGACGACGGCACACTGCTCATCTACGATTACGGGATGAGTGAGAAGCTCTCGGAGAAAACCCAGACACAGATCGTAAACCTCTATCGGTCGCTGGCCCGCCGGGACGTCGACGGCCTCATCGATGCGCTCATCGCGCTGGACGTGCTCGCGCCGTCGGCCGACCGCGCGGAGGTGCGCCACGTCCTCGAACTCGCGATGGAGAACCTCGAAGGGCGCTCGGATATCGGCTGGCGGGACATCATCACCGAGCTGTTCGAGATGCTCCATGAGTTCCCGTTCCGCATCCCACCGAACGTGATGTTGCTCATCCGCGTCGGTACCGTTACCGAAGGCGTCTGTCGACAGCTCGACCCCGAGTTCGACTTCGTCGCGTTCGTCCGGTCGTTCCTCCTCGAACACGGCCTCTTCGAGCGAGAACTCCGCGATATCGTCGAAGCCCTCTCGACCGACATCCGGGCATCGGCGCCGGCGCTGGCCCGCCTGCCGGCGCGTGCCGACCGACTCATCGACCGCCTCGAACGGGGCGATCTGACAGTCGAAACCAGACAGCCAACCGAACCGCCACGGCACACGCTCGGCTACGCAGTGCTCGCGGCCGCGCTGTTCATCGCAACGGCCGTACTGGCGCTACACGAACGCCCCTACGAGTTCGTCGGCCTGTTCGGTGCCCTCGTCTTTCTGATGCTGTTCGTCCGGAGCCACCTCGGGCGGTAGCGCCGGTCGCGCCGGCGCGACGGGGACGGGATTCTTGTCGCCGGGTGCCCTCGTTCAGGTATGTACCTCGGCGACGCCACCTGGCCTGAGGTCGGCGACCATCTCGACGAGAACTCGCTTGCCCTCGTCCCCGTCGGCTCGACGGAACAGCACGGCCCGCATCTGCCACTGTCGACCGACCACGTCATCGCGGAGGGGCTTGCCCGCGCCGCCGCCGACCGCGCCGACGTACTCTGTACGCCCACGGTCAACATCGCAGTCAGCCCACATCACCGGCAGTTCCACGGGACGATGTGGGTCGACGCGCCCGTCTTCCGCGATTACATGGAATCGCTCTCCCGAAGCCTCGTGTACCAGGGTATCGACCGCATCGTCTTCGTCAACGCCCACGGCGGCAACGTCGAACATCTCCAGGAGGTCGGCCGCCGGCTTCACGACGATGGCACCGCCTACGCAATCGAGTGGATGTGGAACGAGTCCATCCCCGAGCTGGTCGATGCGCTCTTCGAGCAGAACGGCCCCCACGCCGGCCCGAAGGAGACGTCGATGGTGTGGCACATCGCCGACCTGGTTCGTGAGGGCGAACTCGAAGCCGCGCGCGACGGTGGCCTACTCGACCTGGAAGCGGCGATGACCGAACGCAACGGCGCCCGGCTCTTCTATGACGCCATCGAGAACAGCGGCAACGGCGCCTTCGGCGATCCGACCGACGCCTCGGCGGAGAAGGGCGAACAGCTCTTCGAGGCGGCTACGGAACAGTTGGTCGACCTTTGTACGTGGCTCGGGAAACAGCCGTGGGAGACGCTGGCGCCGCGTGAGCACGTTCGCGAGCACGACGAACGGGGTCAGAAGCGATAGCACAAAGTACCGGCCGGTCGCACCGATGGGTATGGCCGACCACGACGATCACGATGACGAGTCGAACGAGGGACGGACGACAGCACCGCAGAGCGACTACTCGATGCGCGAGGTCGCGATCGGCACCGTCGTCGCGCTCATCGGGCTCGGCGTCACGTTCGGGATTCCGCTGCTTGTAGCCTAAACCGCGAGGACGGCGCGCATCACCACCGCCGACAGGATCGGGATGGTGAGATTGTCGTCAACGATATAGTCGCCGACCGTGAGTTTGACTCCATCAGCGACCATTGCGCCGAGCGCGCCGAGGATGGCAGCGAGGGGTGAGACGAACGGATACGCGAGCGCGAGGCAGACGACGAACATGCCGACGAGAACGCGCGGTCGTTTTATCAGCCGGAGCTCGTCGCCGGCCAGAATGCCGCTCACCGGATCGCCGAGCATCAACATCAGGAGCGCGGGCACCGCGATCTGTGGGTCGAACACCAGGACGACGATGGTGCTGCTGAGAACGTACAGCGCGTACCCAGCGACTTTCTCCTGTTCGTATTCGCGGGTGAGCCGCTGGTAGATGACGTGGTCGAAGCCGGCGTACAGTCGAGCGGCTTCGAGGATCGCGGTCACGATGAGGCCGCCGACGGCCAGTGCCTGCACGAGACGCCACGTGACGATGCCCGACTGAAGGACGTGCTGGTCGAGGAGATACAGACCGGGGACAAAAGCGCCGGATGCATGCACCAGCCGACGGCCGATTTCGGGCGGCATGTGCCCTTCGTCGCGACGGGGGGCCTTATCTTCCGCGTTTCGGGCGAGCCACACATATTTGTAATCATCGGCGGAAGGTTCGGGTATGTCGGACGCCGCGGGGCAACTCGATATCGGCGCCGATGCGGCGTGGGTCGCCGCGGCACTCCTGTTGGTGGCGTGTCTCGGCGGCGCCGTCGTCCTCGCCGAGTGGCCGCTGTTGGGGGTCACACCCGAGCAGCCGGACGAGCCCACGCTCGTCGAACCGGCTGATGACGGCACGAAGCTGTGGCCCTACACTGCAAAATCGACGACCTACCGGAGCCGGACGCTGGGCATCAATATGGTGGTGTTCGGCGACCCAGCAGACGTCCAGACGATTCTGGCCGAGGAGACGACCTTCGAGTGGGAGGATGAACAGGTACACGAGGGAGACGCCGACAGCGACACCGTCTCGGGTGACCGCGTGGAGGTCGACGTGGACGCCGAAAACGTCTCGGAGCTCATCGCCTGGCGGCCAGCTGAAGGGTCGACGCGGTACGTGTACGTCGAATCCGACGGGACGGGTCGCTGGATTGACGAATCCTATCAGCTTCACTCGGGCACGTATTTCGGGTCGCGAATGCACGTCCGCGCCTACGACGACCCGAACGGCGAGTGGACGGCCCTCCAGGTTCACGAAGAACACTGGGACTGGTTCCGGCTTCGCCACACCGTAACGGGGTTGAGCGACCCTCGACAGGAGGTCGAACGCGATTTCATGCGGCAACCGTACGTCGACAGCGTCGCTCGGCTGCCGTTCCAGAACCCGACCGGTGACAGCGACGGCTGGGCGACAGCCGTCTATCTCTCCGGCCTGCTGTTGCCACTCGTCGTCGGCTTCATCGGGCGGACGCGGGAGGCGAAACAGCAAGCCAGGCGATTCCTCCAACGGCAACGCCGAGAGATCTCGCTGGGTGCCGCCCTCTTTGCGCTGTACGTCGGTATCCGCTACGTCGCAATCGGTGCCGAAAAGCTGCTTCCGGGGCTCTCGCCGAAGCTCATCGCCGGGCCGCTGTATCTCGCGCTCGTGTTCGGCGTGCCCGCAATCGCCTACGTCGGGGGGCGAGAGTCGACCCGGACGTGGGCGTTCGCGTTCGCTGGCGTTGGACTCGGAGCAGCGCTCATCGTCGACCTCGCCGCGATGGGCGTCTCCGTGCTGCCGTTGCGAGTCGTGCTCCATCGGGCGACCCTCCTCCTTGCGGTCGGTCTCATCGCACTCGGGAGCGCACGTCGAACACCTGAGAACAGACGCCCGACGCCGCTTCTCGTCGGGGGAGCAGGCTGGGTGCTCGCGCTCGGTGCGCCGCTTTTCGGGTATGTATGACATGGACGGCCGACGGAGAAGTTTATAACTGTTCGAGCGCGAAACTTCGGTAGGTATGGCCCCCGATTCCGCCCTCCGTCGTCGAACGCTACTCGCCGGGGCAGCGGGAACGCTCGCTGCCACCAGCGGCTGCGTCGGTGAACTCCGCAATCTGATGGGCCGTGAACGCAGCAGCCAGCTATCACTTAGCATCGCGACGATGCCGGCCTCAGACGACCCGTACGCGGTTCGTATCGCAAACGAGCTCGCGGACAACCTCCAACAGGCCGGCATCGACACCACCGTCGACCTGATGAGCCAGGATGTCCTCCTCCGCAACGTCCTCATCAATCAGGACTTCGACATCTACGTCGCTCGCTACCCGAGCGAGGCGACACCGGACGAACTCCGGTCGCTTTTACACTCCAGTTACGGTGAGGAAGCCGGCTGGCAGAACCCCTTCGGGTTCAGCGACCTCGGCGTCGACGAACTGCTCGACGGTCAGCGCCAGACCGACGGACAGGAACGACGCAACGTTATCCACGATATCCAGCGAGAACTCGTCCGCCAGCAGCCGTTCACCGTCGTTTCCTTCCCGGATCGTATCGCGGGCACGAGAGATGACCGATTCCAGGGGTGGCCAGCCGGCGGCCCCAGCGAACTGCCGGACTATCTGGCGCTGGAAACCGTCGCTGAGTCGGACACCATTAGGCTCCTCCTCACCGACCCTCGTATCACGCGCAACCGGAATCCCATCGCGGCCGAGCACCGCGACCGCGGCGATATCGTTGGCCTGGTGTACGACTCACTGATTCGGGAAGTCGACGACGAATCGGTTCCCTGGCTGGCCCGCGATATCGAGTGGGATGGCGACGGCGCCGCGACCGTTCGGCTTCGGGAGACGCCGTGGCACGACGGCACCCAGGTCACGGCATCGGACATCGACTTCACGTACCGCTTCCTGAAAGACACCTCGCTCGGTGAGTTCGACACGTCACAACCAACCCCGTGGCTCCGCGGCGCCACGTCGCTCGTCGACGAGGTCGAGGTCATCGCCGACGACGAGTGTCGCATCGAGTTCACGACATCGGTGCGCGACATCGCGCGACGCGCGCTCGAACTCCCGATACTCCCGGAGCACATCTGGGCGGAGCGGAGCAACCCCGCCGACGTCGCGGGCCTCGACATCGTCGGTCGGACGACGGAGGCACTCGTCGTCTCGAACGAAGAAGCCATCGGCAGCGGCCCCTTGCAGTTCGTTGAGGCCTCCCAAGACCAGTCCCTCCTTTTGGAACGGTTCGACGACCACTTCCTCGAAGCAGGCGACGCAAGTGGGATTCCATCACCCTTGAACGGCGGCCTCCCGTTCCAGCAGGCCCGGTTCGATATCGTCCCGTCACACGACACGGCTGTCGAGGTGCTCGAAACCGCTGGCGCCGACGCAAGCATCGACGGCCTCCAGGCATCCGTCGTGCCGCGAATCGGCCGTAGCGATGATATCTCCCTGACCGTTCGTCAGTCGGCGGCGTTCTACCACGTCGGCTACAACTGCCGGAACGCGCCGCTTTCGAATCCGCGCTTCCGGCAAGCGGTCGCCCGACTTATCGACCGTGATTATCTCGTCTCGGACGCATTCAACGGGTATGCGGGTGCGACTGAACTCCCGCTTTCGGCCGACTGGACGCCGAGCGACCTCCGGTGGGATGGGGAGGGGTCGCTCCCGTTCGCGGGTGAAAACGGCATTCTCGACGTGTCGGCGGCCCGCGACGGCTTCCGGGACGCTGGCTACCAGTACGACGACGACCGACTCGTCCACCGAGGGGGGTCGTGATGCTCGCCTTCGTCGTCGCACAGCTGCTCGGCGTTATCCTCCTCTCGTTGGGCCTTGCAAGCGGGGCTATCATCGGCGTTTCCCGGCTCACCGAGACGCGCCGCATGTATCGCGAGCGGTTCGAATCGGTCGCCCCCTACGTCGGCTTGCTTGCCGTCGTGCTCGTCGCGAACAAGATCGCTCGCGACATCGGCCCAAACGTCTCGTGGCTCATCGGCATCCGCATCACGGACGTCCTCAAACGCATCGACAGCCGGCTCCTGTGGCCGCTGTTCCCAGAGAACACCCCGCATGTAGTCGTCTGGTTCCAGTCCATGGCGACGCCGGAGTTGACCGCGTACTTCTCGGTTATCTACGTGTACGGCTACGTCTTCCTGCTCGTCTTCCCGTTCGTAGCGTATTTCGCGTTACCGACACCGCAACCGCTCCGGCGGACGATTGTCGCCTACAGTTCGAACTACGTCATCGGCGTCATCTGTTACGTCATCTTCATCGCCTACGGCCCGCGGTTGACAATCCCGGATTTCACCGAAGGGCTGCTGTACACGACCTACTCGGAGTACCAGTTCGTCACGAACGCGGTCAACAACCAGACGAACGTGTTCCCGTCGTTGCATACCTCGATGGCCGTGACCTCGTTCCTGCTCGCGTGGACGACGCGAGATGAGTACCCGAGATGGGTGCCGATTGCCGCCGTCCTCGCCGTCAGCGTCGTCATCTCGACGATGTATCTCGGTATTCACTGGGCAACGGACGCCATCTTCGGCATCGTGCTCGGCTGGGTCAGCGTTCGCATCGGCCAGCGGATGGAGGAGACGCCGCCGACGTTCGGCGCGGTCGGCGACCGAATCAGGGGCGTCTTCGACGCTATTCCAACTCGGCCGCGATGACGCTCCGGAGGTCGACGATGTCGGCAGCCGAATAATCGAGCGATGTCTCCCCGACGCGCAGTTTCAGTCGGCCACTGGCGGTCGCTTCACCAAGCCGCTCGACCGGCGCGACGCCGTCGAAGCGCTCCCGAACCGCGTCGGGGTCGGTCGTCTCGACGACAACGCGACCCGTCGCCTCCGAGAAGAGCTGTTCGGCAGGCGACACAGCACCGGAAAGCGTCACATCGGCGCCGGCCTCCCCGACCATCTCGGCGACCGTGACCGCCAGGCCGCCGTGGCTGACGTCGTGGGTCGATAGCGTGCTCTCGAAGTCCGCGACGTCCGCGATGGCTTCAACGATGGCGCTCGCGTCGTCGGGAACGGCCGGGAACCGGTCGCTGCCGCCGAACTGTGCGAGCAGTTCGGAGCCACCGAGCGAGCGGTCGTCCCCGCCACCAACGACGAGCAGCGTGCCCGTTCCGTCGAGGTCGGCCGTCGGCGCGTCGTAGCCGGCTTTCGTTCCGGTCATCGCGAGCGTCGGCGTCGGCGGAATCGGCCCGGATGGCGAGTCGTTGTACAGCGAGACGTTGCCGCCGACGACCGGAACATCGAGGTCGCTGCACATCTCGGCCAGGCCGTCGACGATGCCGCGGAAGCCGCCGTACACGTCCGGCTTCTCGGGGTTGCCACCGTTGAGACAGTTGACGGCTGCAAGCGGCGTCGCGCCCTTCGCCGCGAGGTTCGTGGCGTTCTCGAGCGCGATTGCGCGGGCGCCCTCGTATGGCGCGGCGTCCGTCCAGTTCGGGTCGGCACCGGACGAGAAGCCGAGGCCGACGCCGGCCTCCCGAACCGCGAGTAACGCAGCGTCATCGCCCGGTTTCATCGCCGTCCGCGTGCCGACCTCGTGGTCGTACTGGCGGTACACCCACGCGTTCGATGCGGTGTTCGGCGAGCCAACGACAGCCTCGAAGGCCTCGGTGAGGTCGACGTCGGGGAGGGAACGTTCGGGCTGTGTGGGCTCGACGTGGTCGAGGTCGTTCATCGGCGCGCCCTCGGCGAGATAGTACGCATCGCAGTCGACGACCGTCTCACGGCCTCGCGGCTCGTTACCCTCGCCGCTCGGCTCTCCCGAGGCGCTCCGCGCCTCGCTCCCCTCGAACGTGCAGACGTAGTTCCCCTCGGTGACCTCGCCGATGACGGAGCAGCCGAGGTCGTACTTCTCGGTTATCTCGCGAACCGCGTCGACGTCCTCTGGCCGAACCTCGTAACACATCCGTTCCTGAGATTCGGCGAGCAGGATTTCGAGGGCGTTCATGTTCGGTTCGCGCTGGTGGACAGCGTCGAGTTCGATGTGCGCGCCGAGGTCGCCCTTGGCAACGAGCTCCGAGGAAGCGCCGCCCAGTCCGGCCGCACCAAGGTCGCGGGCAGCTCGAATCAGGCCGTCGGCGACGAGTTCCTCGTTGGCCTCGATGAGCCGCTTTTCGGCGTAGGGATCGCCGACCTGCACCGCCGGTCGGTCTTCGGTTTCTGCGTCCTCCGAAAGGTCTTCGCTGGCGAAGGAGGCGCCACCGAGTCCGTCGCGCCCGGTCGCGTTCCCGACGAGAACGAGCTTGTTGCCCGGTGTCTTCGCGTCCGCGGTGACGAGCCGTTCCTCGTCCGTCAAGCCGATACAGGCGACGTTGACCAAGGGGTTGCCCTCGTAATCGTCGTGGAAGGCGACGCTGCCGGTGACGGTCGGCACGCCGATGCAGTTGCCGTAGTGGGAGATGCCCTCGACGACGCCCTCGAAGAGGTATTTCGAGTGTTCGCGGTCGAAGGCCCCGAAGTAGAGGCTGTCGGCCAGCGCGATGGGGTAGGCGCCCATACTCATCGTGTCACGGACGATGCCGCCGACGCCGGTCGCGGCGCCGTCGAAGGGGTCGACGTAGGAGGGGTGGTTGTGGCTCTCGATACCCAGCGTGATGTACGTCTCCTCGCCGTCGGGGGCAGCGAGCGGCAAGGCGATGACGGCGGCGTCGTCGCCCGGGCCGACGACGACATGCGACCCCTCGCTGTCGAACGCCGACAGGAGCGGTCGCGACGAGCGGTACGCGCAGTGCTCGCTCCAGAGGTTCTCGAACAGCGCTGCCTCGGCGGGCGTTGGCTCGCGGCCCAGCTCCTCGGTGACGAGTTCACGATCCGACGGCGAGAGACTCATTCATTTGTTTGCTGCCTTTGCCGGGATAAATCGCTTTTCATGTGCACGTTTGTGCATATTTCAGCCGGGGCCCGGTGCGGAACTGTTAGGGGAGTCGATGCCCGCGTGTACGTCGTGCGCAGCGGTGTCGTGGCCCTCGTCGTGCTCGTCGCCCTCGCGGGCTGTAGTGGCCTGCCTGTGAGCGACGCTGGAAGCGAGCCTTCGGCCACCGTGACGCCGGCTCCAGTTCCGGAATCGACGCCGGTCGACAGAGGCCCCGTCGTCGGTGAACAGGTCGACGGGGGACAGCTCGAAGCCGCCCACGCGGACGCGTTGGTGGGCGTGTACACCAGAATCGTCGACATCCGTATCGTCGTCTCGGGAGAGCGTCGGCTCGACTACCGCGGTGCGCTCACCAACTCGACGAACGGTGACCGCTCGCTGCGAACCCGAACCTTCAGCGGCGCCGAAACGCCCCGGTTCGCCCCGGGACTGGAGAACGTCTCCATGGCCCGAGAGCGCCGCTATGCTGTCGAGAACGACAGCGCGCGGCTCCGGGTCATCGATGGCGATCGGTCGGTGGTCGACGGCAGCGACCCGCCGCCGCTGGAATCGCCCGTGCCGATGGCCGACGCGGTCGCGCCCGTCGGCGCGATACTCGATGGCGCGACCGTGACAGAGCGGACGGTGACGGACGGCTACCGGCTGTCTGGCGACACCGTCGGGGACTCGGCGGTGCCGGCGTATCTCGATGACGTGCGGAACGTCACGGTAGGAGCGACGATTCGATCCAACGGACAGATCACGCTACTGTCCGTCCAGTACGAGGCGACGTTCGATGGCGAGCGTGCGACCGTCACCCAGAATATCTACTGGTCGCCGCCGGCCGAGCCGCTGGCCGAACCGCCGTGGTACGGGGACTCGTCGACGCCGACACCGGAGACCGACGCGTAGCGTTGCGACCGAGGCGCTTTTCTCGGGGGGCCGCAAACGAGGAGTCGTGCTGTCGGTCGAACTCCACGCCCACTCCGAGTTGTCGTACGACGGTCGCGACCCCGTCGAGCTGCTCTTAGAGCAGGCGGAAGCCGTCGGTCTCGACGCCCTCGCCGTCACCGACCACGACGAAATCGAGGCCTCGCTGTCGGCCGCCGCGAAGGCCCAGGAATACGGCCTCGTCGGCATCCCCGGCATGGAGGTCTCCAGTGCCGCCGGGCACATCCTCGCACTCGGCGTCGAGGAACTCGTCCCCGCCGGCCTGCGCTTCGACGAGACGCTCGCCCGAATCAGAGACCAGGACGGCATCGCCGTCGTTCCACACCCCTTCCAGAAGTCCCGCCATGGCGTCGCGCCGCACATAAGCCGCGAACAGCTGGCGAACGCCGACGCCATCGAGGTCTATAACTCCCGGCTTTTCACCGGCCGCGCGAACCGCCAGGCGGAACGCTTCGCCGAGAAACACGATCTCCCGATGACGGCGGGAAGCGACGCCCACATCGCCGAGATGGTTGGCCAGGCGGTCACCGAAGTCGACGCCTACCACCGAAGCGCCGAGGGCATCCTCGACGCCATCGAGGAGGGCCGCACCAGCGTCGTCGGCAAGCGCACCCCGTGGTTCATCAGCATCCAGCAGTTCAGCGGCGGGGTGAAGCGCCGCGTCGCTTCCATGTTCCCGTGGTGATGCAGGGCGCAGACCCCGCCGTCGTCCGTCAGGCGCTCGACACCCGAGAGCCGCTCCCCGGCACGGACGGCTTCGCCGGTGAACTGGATGGCGCGCTCGTCCGCGACGTTCTCGGTCGGTACCCACTGTTCTCGGAGGCTGACGACCACACCGAGTGGAGTGTCGACCCGACCGACCTCAACTCGCCGGAGCCGGTGCCGGCCGGCCACCAACGAGGCGCCGACGGCGACACTCGGGTCTGGACGCTCCCGAATCCCGACCCCTACGCCAATGACAACCGAGCTATCGACGCCGTCCGCTCGGCTGTCATCGAATCGGTCGACGAGGTCGGGGGCTCGCCCGCGATTGCCTTCTCCGGTGGCATCGACTCGTCGATACTCGCCGCGCGGCTGGACGGGCCCCTGTACGTCGGCGGCTTCGAGGACAGCCACGACGTCGAGGCCGCCCGGTCAGCCGCGGAAGCGCTCGACCGAGCGGTTCGCGTCGTCGAGTTCTCACACGACGACCTCGAACGCGCGGTGCCGGAGATCGTCCGCGCGACGGGACGGTCGAACCCGATGGACGTCCAGATTTCGCTGCCGCTGTATCTCGTCGCCGAGCGGGTCGCCGCCGACGGTCACGAGCATCTCGCTGTCGGACAGGGTGCGGACGAGCTGTTCGGCGGCTACGCGAAGGTGTCGCGCGCGCCCGAGGAGGAACGCATGGAGGCGGAGACGATTCGGGGCGCGATCCGCGAGATGATCGCCTCGCTGCCAGCCCAGTTAGAACGAGACGTGCTGACGCTGCGAGCGGCTGGCGTCGAGCCGGTCGCACCGCTGCTTCACGACCGCGTGGTGGAGACGGCGCTGCGACTGCCGGGCGATTTGCTCGTTCGCTCCGGCCCCACAGACGACGGCGACGGCGAAGTGCGGAAAGTCGCGCTTCGGCAGGCTGCGGACTTCCTGCCCGACGAAATTCGTCGCCGTGATAAGAAGGCCGTCCAGTACGGGAGTCTCGTGGCACGGGAGTTCGACCGCCTCGCCCGGCAGGCCGGCTTCAAACGCCGGATGGACGACCACGTCGGGCAGTACATCGACTCCCTCGTGGAGTGAGACGGGGCGTTACTGGCCGCCAGAGCCGCTGAAAAGCACCGGCAGCTCAGAGTCGAGCATGACCGTCTGAGCGACGCTTCCGAAGACGGCCTTTCCGGCTGGCGTGCGGTTCCGCCCGGCGACGGAGATGAGGTCGGCGTCGACTTCTTTGGCGAACTCCACGATTTCGACGCCCGGCTCGCCGCTCGATTCCGCGAGTTCGATGTCGATACCGGCGTCCTCAAGCGTGTCACGGGCTTTCCGGGCCGGGCCGAACCGGCCGATTGTCGCCCCCTCGATATTCTCGGTGAAGACGTGCAGGACGGTCGCACGGATGGCGTCGCTGTCCCAATCGAGGCTGGCGACGCGTTCGGCCTGTCGCTCTGCGCGTTCATTGTCGTCGTCGACTGCGAGCAGCACGTGAGTCATACGCTGCGGGCTACGCAGGGTGGACAATTATAGCCTGCCCCGTCACTCGACCAGTTCGATGGCGCGCTTGCTGAGGTCGATGACGTTGTCAGGGAAGCGGTCGGCCTCGGCCTCCAGTTCCGCGGGTGTGTACCACTCCCAGGCCGACGCGTCGGCTTCGTGCCGGCCGATTGGCTCGACCGTCCGACTGTCCACCTCCCCGACATAGACGAAATCGATGTGCTGTGGGCGACTTCGTCATCGACGCGGTCGATGTCTTCCAGGAGAAACGCGGTCGGTCGGGGCAGCGTTTCGACTTGGTCGGTGTCGTACGGCCCGGTTTCGGTGACGAGCGCGGTTTCAGACCCGTCTCTTCGTAGCTCTCGCGCACGGCCGCCTCGTGGGGCAGTTCATCACGGTCGACGTGGCCGGCGGGCGGCAGCCACATATCGAGTTGCCCGTGCTCGCAGAAGCGTCGCGCCGTCGTCGACGTAGCAGGTGGCGACGAAAAAGCGGGTTACGTCTGGAGGCTCTCTTCGGCTTCGAGCAGTTCGTGATACCGATTGCGGATGGTGACTTCGGAGATGTCGGCCACTTCGCTGACCGCCTCCTGAGTCACCTTCTCGTTAGTGAGCAGCGACGCCGCGTAGACGGCGGCCGCTGCGAGGCCGACGGGTGATTTACCCGAGTGGATGCCGGCCTCCTGTGCGCTGTCGAGCAGCTGTCGCGCGCGGCGTTCCGCCTCGTCGCTCATCTCGAGTTCGCTGGCGAACCGCGGGACGTAGCTCTTCGGGTCGGCCGGCTGGATCTCCAGGCCGAGCTCTCGGACGACGTAGCGATACGTGCGTGCAATTTCGCTTTTCTCGACGCGAGAGACGCGGGCGACCTCATCGAGGCTGCGGGGTGTGCCGGCCTGACGGGCAGCCGCGTACAGCGACGCTGTCGCAACGCCCTCGATGGAGCGACCGGGCAGGAGGTCGTCGCTGAGTGCGCGGCGGTAGATGACCGACGCGGTCTCACGGACGTTCTCGGGGAGGCCAATGGCGCTCGCCATGCGGTCGATTTCACCGAGCGCCTGCTTGAGGTTCCGTTCCTTGGAGTCGCGGGTGCGGAACCGCTCGTTCCACGTCCGCAGCCGCTGCATCTTCTTGCGCTGGCTGCTGGACAGGGAGTTGCCGTAGGCGTCTTTGTCCTGCCAACCGATGTTGGTGGAGAGGCCCTCGTCGTGCATCATCTTCGTCGTCGGCGCACCGACGCGGGATTTCTCGTCCTTCTCGGCGCTGTCGAAGGCGCGCCACTCCGGGCCACGGTCGATCGAGTCTTCCTCGACGACGAGGCCGCACTCGCTGCAGACGGTTTCGCCGCGTTCGGGGTCAGCTTCGAGGCGGCCGCCACACTCCGGGCAGACAAGCTCCTCGTCGCCGGATTTCTCCCCTTCCGACTCGTCTTCACGCTGGTTTCGTCTGACGGTGGTGTCAGTCATTTTGGATGGGACTCAGCGGGAGCTGAGAGAACGCTTTCGCGCAATATGTTGTCCTGCCAGCGACTTAAATATTCGGGCCAAACCGGAAGACACAGGCTGTTTTGCTGGAAATCAGGGAGTGGGGCGTGCAAGCCGGCCGGCATTCGGTGACTGAGGCCCGCCATTCGAAACCCTTAGTGAGCGCCCCATCCGAACCACGCGTATGACTGTCGACGACGAGGAGGTTCGCCACATCGCGTCGCTCGCTCGGGTCGACCTCGACGAGGAAGAAACCGAACTGTTCGCAGAGCAGTTCGCCGACATCCTCGATCACTTCGAGGCGCTCGAGGAGGTACCCGAGGTCGAACGCGAGGCCGAACTCGCGAACGTGATGCGGCCCGACGAGGTGCACGACGGACTCTCACAGGAGGAGGCGCTGCAGAACGCCCCCGAAACCGAGGACGGCTTCTTCAAGGGGCCGAAGGTCTCATGAGCTACAACGCGTTCATCACCGAGGAAACCATCGAGGCCACCGCCTCCGGCCCGCTCGACGGCGCCACCGTCGCCGTCAAGGACAACATCTCTACCGAGGGCGTCCGAACCACCTGCGGATCGACGATGCTCGAAGAGTACGTCCCGCCGTACGACGCGACCGTCGTCCAGCGGCTGAAGGACGCCGGTGCCACCATCGTCGGCAAGACCAACATGGACGAGTTCGGGATGGGGACGACCACCGAAACCTCGGCGTTCGGCGCGACCGAGAATCCCGCCGCTGAAGGCCGCGTTCCCGGCGGTTCCTCAGGGGGCTCCGCGGCTGCCGTCGCCGCCGGCGAGGCCGACCTCGCACTCGGCTCGGACACCGGCGGCTCGGTTCGCTGTCCGGCCGCCTTCTGCGGTGTCGTCGGCATCAAGCCAACCTATGGGCTCGTCTCCCGATACGGCCTCGTCGCCTACGCGAACTCCTTAGAGCAGATCGGCCCGCTCGCGCCCACCGTCGAGGAGGCTGCCGAACTGCTCGATGTCATCGCCGGCCCCGATCCGAACGATGCGACCACGCGGGAACCGGACGAAGACGTCGAGTACGCCGCCGCCGCCAACGGTGACGTCGAGGGGCTCACCATCGGCGTCCCGACCGAACTGCTCGAAGGCGCCGACGAGGGCGTCAGAGCGGTGTTCGAGGCCGCACTCGATGACCTCCGGGACGCTGGCGCGACGACCGAAGATGTCTCGCTGCCGTCCGTCGAAACGGCCGTCCAGGCGTACTACGTCATCGCGATGTCGGAGGCGTCCTCGAACCTCGCTCGCTTCGACGGCGTTCGCTACGGCAAATCCGGCGGTTACGAGGGCAACTGGAACGAATCCTTCGCCGCCGCCCGTGAGGAGGGCTTCGGCGAGGAGGTCAAACGGCGAATCCTCCTCGGCACCTACGCCCTGTCAGCTGGCTACCACGACAAGTACTACAAGCAGGCCCAAGACGCCCGCGCGTGGGTCAAACAGGACTTCGACGCCGCCTTCGAGGACGTCGACGTGCTTGCCTCGCCGACGATGCCCGTGCCGCCGTTCGAACTCGGCGAGAGCCTCGACGACCCCCTCCAGATGTACCTCGCCGACGCGAACACCGTCCCGGTCAATCTCGCGAACCTCCCAGCCATCTCCGTGCCGGCCGGCGAAACCGATGAGGGGCCGGTCGGCCTCCAGCTCGTCGGGCCGGCGTTCGGAGAGGCGACCATCATCCGCGCCGGGTCGGCGCTCGCCTGACGCGGATGGAAGCCGCGCGTCAGATTCCTGTCCATCAAGAAACAGAAAAACACCCGTGTATACCTCGCGCTAATTCTATCCGAAAAACCGGGGAACGGTGGTTTATGGGGGACGTAACATGCAAAACCACCTGGTCGATGCGATCGATGCGAAACTGGACGGGGTCGTCGGGAACCTCGACGACGAATCATCCTGTCGGGAGATTCGAGAGGCCCGTCAGTTCGTCGCTGGCTTGCGCGACGAACTCGACGAGCGCGACTGAACGCCTCTGCCGTTACGTATGCGCGTCCAGCAGGTCGTAGCTGCGCTCCCACTCGTACTCGTCGTCGTGGTACTGCTCTGCGAGCGGTTCCGCAGGCATCTCACCAACTGAACGCTTCTCTGAGCCGTAGGAGGGCCGGTCTTCGTCGTGGTAGAACCGCCCGGTCAACACTTCGCCCTCGTACAGCGCCGTCTCGGTTTCGTACATCATCTCGGCGGCCTCCTGGCGATTCCCGGTGTCGAAGTCGTACTCGTCGTTCTGCTGGACGTCGACGTACGGGACATACTGTTTTGCGTCCTTGTTCCAGGTGGGACACTGCGTGAGGAAATCGATGTGGGCAAAGCCGTCGTGCTCGATGGCCTCGACGATAATCTCTTGGGCCTGGTTCGGATTGACGGCCGCGGTGCGGGCGACGTAGGACGCGCCCGAAGTGAGCGCAAGCGACAGCGGTCGAATCGGGGATTTGGCGGAGCCGTGCGGCTGGGTTTTGGATTTGTGGCCCTTCGGACTCGTCGGTGAGGTCTGGCCCTTCGTCAGCCCGAAGATCTCGTTGTTGAACACGATATACGTCATATCGTGGTTCTCCCGGGCGGTGTGCATGAAGTGGTTTCCGCCGATGCCGTAGCCGTCGCCGTCGCCGCCCGCCGCGACCACTTCGAGGTCAGGATTTGCCAGTTTCGCGGCGCGGGCGATGGGAAGCGACCGACCGTGGATGGTGTGGAAGCCGTAGCTCTCGAAGTAGCTGTTCAGCTTCCCGGAACAGCCGATACCCGTCGTGAGCAGAATCTCGTCAGGGTTCTTGCCCAGGTCGGCCATCGCGCCTTTCAGCGCCTTGAGGACGCCGAAGTCGCCACAGCCGGGACACCACGTCGCTTGCGGTTCGATGCCGGGGGTGAACTCGTCTCGCTCTACCTCTCTGTCCGTGCCGATTGCGTTGAAGGCGCTCATGATTAATCACCTGCCGCAGGGACGAACCGCGTGGTTGCAGCGGGCTCTGCCCCGTCGACAATTGTTTCGAACCCTTCGACCACTTCGTGCGGTTCGAAGGGGTTGCCGTTGTACTTGAGCAGACTGTTCAGCTTCGGGCCGAACCGGCCGAGCTCGCGCTGGATGAGCCCCCGGAACTGCCCGGAGGCGTTCATCTCCACGACGAGAGCCTGCTCGACGGATTCGAGGAACTCGGTTACCTCGCTTTCGGGGAACGGCATCATATCGGAGACGCCGAGCGCCTGCACGCTGTGGCCGGCGTCGTTGAGGCGGTCGACGGCTTCCTCAACGGTGCCCTGGTGGCTGCCGAAGGTGATGATGCCGTAGTCGGCATCGTCCGGGCCGTGGTAGGTTTGATGGCTCGATTCCTCACCATCGAGTTCCTCGCGGATGGCGTCGAGTTTGCCCAGCCGGCGCTCCATCTGTGCGACCCGGTTGTGCGGGTCTTCACTGATGTGGCCCTGGGGAGTGTGCTCGTTCCCGGTCGCGAGGAAACGGCCGCCCTCCTGGCCGGGCAGCGACCGCGGCGAGACACCCTTCTCGTTGTCGGGGTCGTGCTGGAAGCGGTTGAACTTCCCTGAGGCGTGGTGGGCAGCCTCGGCGATTTCCTCTTCGCTGAGCGTCGCCCCGAGTTCTGGGTTCGGTTCGCGGTCGAAAAAGGACTCATCAACGTTTCTGAGCTCGCCGCCGAGTTTCTGGTCGTAGAGCACGATGGCGGGCAAGTGATACTCGTAGGCGATGCGGAACGCCGCGCGGGTCTGCTCGTACGCTTCGGCGACGTTGCCGGGCGCGAAGACGACCCGAGACGAGTCGCCCTGGCTCGTGTAGAGGACGTGCTCGAGGTCTGCCTGCTCGGGTTTCGTCGGCATACCCGTGGAGGGGCCGGCTCGCATCGCTTCGACGAGGACGACCGGCGTTTCGGTCATCTCCGCGAGCCCGAGCGGTTCGGACATCAGCGCGAATCCGCCGCCCGACGAGCCGGACATGGCTTTCACACCGGCGTGAGAAGCGCCGAGTGCGAGGGCGGCTGCGGCGATCTCGTCTTCGACCTGTTCGGAGATACCACCGATTTCGGGGAGATGTTGCGTCAAGAGCGTGAACACCTCCGTCCACGGGGTCATTGGGTAGCCAGCGATGAACCGACAGCCCTCGTCCAAGGCCCCGTAGGCGATGGCGTTGCTTCCCGACAGGAGCACCTGCTGTTCGTCGTGCTCGCCCGTCGGCATCCGGAGGTCGTGGGTGAAATCGATGTCTTCGACTTCCTCGTACACCATCTGGAGGATATCGAGGTTCGCCTGGAGGACGTCCCCACTCATCCGGTCTTTCATCAGCCCCTCGATGTGCTCCATGTCATAGTCAAGGAGGGCCGCAGTCGCGCCAACACCGGCGGTGTTGCGCATCACTTCACGGCCGTGCTCGCGGGCGATACCGCGCAAGTCCATCGGATACACATGCCAGTCGTTCGCCTCGACGCGCTCCTCGAAATCCGGTACTTCCTCGACGTCGACGAGGCCCTCGTCGTAGACGATGACGCCGCCCTCTCGGAGTTCGTCGAGGTTCTCGGCCAGCGGTTTGATTTCCTCGTTGCCGTAGTAGGCGTCCTCCTGTGGGTTGCGGGCGAACGAATCCCCGAGCGCGAGCAGGAGATTGTAGCCGTCGCCGCGGGATTTGACGGGCTCGGAGGCGGCCCGTACCTCGACGTACGTGTGGCCCCCGCGGATGCGGGAGGGGTAATGTCTGTGGGTGAATACGTGCAGCCCAGACCGCATCAGCGCCTTCGCGAAGTTCTGGCTCGTCGAGTCGATTCCGTCCCCGGAACCACCCGCGATTCGCCAGACGAGTTCTTCTGTCATGGATATCACTGCGCCCTTCCGGGCGCCTTGTGCGAACTTCGACCGCCGGTGACTAAAGCGTTTGCTACACATTACCATGGATTAATAATGATATAGGTGTTTAAACACCGCTGCCGCCGCGCGGTTCTGGCGGCTGTCGGACGCACTCGGCACCGGGCACAACCTTATTACGCGGAATGTCATGGTAGAGCCTAGAGCGAATGTCTCTCACCGAACTCATCGCGGGGGTCGAAGACCACGAGAAGACGCTCACGGTCTTCAACGCGGACGACACAGCCGTCGAGACCCTCCGCGACCAGTTCTCCGACCGGAACCTCTCGGTCGTCGCAGAGCGGACGCCGAGCGGCAAGCCCGACGCGTTCGCTGTCTTGTCGAAGGACGGCCAGTTCGTCACAGCGGCCGACGTCGCCGGGATTCTCGAGCCGACCGGCGACACCGAGCCGGGCTTCGAGGATGGCGTATATCGCCCCATTCTCGACCATCTCGACGAGACGATGTTCACCTCCTACGACATCGACCAGATGGTCGCCGCCTCACGCGAGATCGAAGACCGCGCCTGGCGCGTCGGGAAGGGGTCGCTACACTCCGGCTTCCAACAGCTCTCGATTCTGGCCGACCAGATGGAAATCTACGCCCGATTGGCCCAGAAAGGCGACCTCGACGTCCACGCCTACGCCGCCCCCGATGCTGACGTCCCGAAACACGACACCGACCTCACCATCCATGTCGAGCGCAGCGACGAAATCGAGCGGTCGTGGTTCGTCGTCTACGACGGCGCGGGCATCGACGTCAACAAGTGCGCACTGCTGGCGGAGGAGCGCGAACCGCGCGCCTTTTATGGCTTCTGGACGTACGACCCGGATACAGTCGATTGGATAATCGAGCATCTCGAATCGACGTACGGACTGCTGGAATCGCAGTAGTCAGCGCTATTCGTATTAAGTACCGGCATAGCAGGGATACAACACTGTTTTTAAATACGAAGCAGCCGTCGATAGAGTATGGTTCGTTCCTCCGTTTCGGATTTTGTGACAGTCATGCTTGCAGTTCTTCTCGTCGGCACGCTCGTCGCAGCGGTTGCGACGCCGGCCGCGGCTAACGTCAGCGGAGAGCCAGAGCTCACGCTGACGACGGCCGACAACCGCGTTTCCGCCGGCGAAACGACGACGCTGGCCGTCAACGTGGTCAATCGAGGCGAGATCGACCGCGGCAGCGACCGCGGAAACGTCCAGGCCGAACAGCGCGTGGCGACTGCCCGCGGTGTGACGCTCCAAGCGCGCAGTACCGGCCCCATTACGGTGCGAACGCGGACGGCCGCCATCGGAAGCGTCCCCGACGGCGCGGCGATACCGGCTAGGTTCGATATCACGGTTGCCGACGACGCCGAGCCCGGCACCTACCGGGTGCCGGTCGACGTCGAATACAAATACACCCCGTTCATCGGTGAGCGCGGTGGCTTCTCGCAGCGAAACGAGGAGGTCGAGAAGCGACGATACGTCCGCGTCGTCGTCGACGAGGAGGCCCGCTTCGAGGTCACGAGCGTCGAGGCGCAGGCCCCCGGCGACAGCGGTACGTTCACGCTCGCTCTGGAGAACACGGGCACCGCGACGGCGAACGACGCTGTCGTGAGCCTCTCGTCGCTCTCCAGCGACCTTCGATTCGGGGACGGACAGGCAAGCCAGGTGTACGTCGAGGAGTGGCAGCCGGGCGAACGGCGAACGCTACAGTTCCGCGGCAGCGTCGCGGACGACGCCCCACTCAGTGAGCTGCCCGCATCGCTATCCGTCGAGTACGAGGACAACAACAGCGTCTCCTTCGCCAGTACGTCGACGTTCGGTATCACGCCCGACGATGACCAGTCGTTCCGTGTCGAGAACGTCGATTCGACGCTCCGAGTCGCACAGGACGGTACGCTCACCGGCACGGTCGTCAACGAGGGGCCCCGCGCCGCCGATAACGTCGTCGTGACGCTTTCACCGCCGAGCCAGAACGTCAACGTTCTCGAACCCGAAGTGGCTCTCGGAACGCTTGACCCCGGTGAAGCCGCCACTGTCAATTTTGACGTGGAGGTGTCAAGCGCGGCCCGCGCCGGCCCGCGGCAGTTCACCCTCCAGACCCAATACGAGAACGCTGACGGAGACACGAAAATGGCCGATGTGATTCGATTCCGCCAGGCAGTCGACGCACGGCGCGACGTGTTCAGCGTCGAGACGCGTGAATCGAATGTCACCGCCGGCGGCGACGCACGCGTCGTCCTCGCGGTGACGAACAACAGGGACGAACCAGTGACGGACGTGTCGGCGAAGATGTTCACCTCTCAGCCGCTGTCGGTGGACGATGATGAGGCGTTCATCGATGACCTCGAACCGGGCGAGACAGTGACGGTTCCGTTCCGGGTCTCTGCGGACGGCGGCGCGATGCAGAAGGATTACCCGGTCTCTGTGGACTTCCAGTACGTTGACGAGTCGGGTGAGACGCGATTGACGGACAGTTACCGCCTGCCAGTCACCGTCGAGGAATCGTCCGGCGGCCTGTTCGGTGGGCTGTTCGGCAGCCTGTTCGGGTCGGTCACGCCCGGTGGAGCGGTGCTGGCGTCGGCACTCGTGGTCGTGCCGCTTTCATCCATCGGGTTCGGGTTCCGGCGCCGATAGATGGCTGTCGACTATCAGCCGTACGTCGACGTTGTCAACGACCTCATCACCGAGCGGCCCGGCACGGTCGTCCTCGCCTTTCTCCTGGTGACGGGGCTGTTCGCGATCGGCCTCGGCGGCGTCTCGACGTCGGCCGGCACCGGGCAGTTCGCCCAGGACATTCCCGAAGAGCAGGCCTTCCAGGAGGTCAACCAGAAGTTCTCGCCGACGTTCGACGGCTCGACCGGCAGCACACAGCTCATCCAGCGTAGCGAGAACGTGCTCTCTCGAACCGAACTGCTCCGGATGTTACGGGCCCAGGAGCGACTCACCGACCGCTCTGGGCTTCGGGTATCGAGTACCAGCAGCGCCGCGAGCATCGTCGCCCAACAACTCGACCCCAAGGCGACGACGCCGGAAGCCCAGCGCCGGGCGGTCGAAGGCGCGACCGAAACGGAGATAAAAGAGGCTGTCCGCCGTGCTGACGAGCGGAATCCACGCTTTTCGGGGCTGCTCTCGAAGGATTACAATCGGCGGTCGGCGAGCGCCTCGGCGACCATCGGCGTCGTCACGCACGACCTGTCCGTCGAAACGGGCAGTGGGGCCGGACAGGGTGGCTCAAGCCCGCTAACGCCGATTCAACAGGAAGCCACCAACGTCGTCAATTCGGTCGGCGGCGACATCCGAGTGTTCGGTGCCGGCATCATCGCAGAGGAGTTCGGCGCTGTTATCGGCGACACTCTCGCCATCGTCGTCCCGGCCGCTGTGGTGTTCATCACGTTCTTCTTGCTCGTGGCCTACCGCGATCTCGCAGACCTCGCTTTGGGCGTCGTTTCCCTGTTAATGGGACTGATATGGACGTTCGGCTTCATGGGGCTGGCCGGCATCCCGTTCAGCCAGATACTGATCACGGTGCCACCGCTTTTGCTCGCGGTCGGCATCGATTTCGGCATCCACGCGGTCAATAGATATCGCGAGGAGCGCGTCCAAGGTATCGGTATCGACGACGCGATGCGGACGGCGACCGACCAGGTCATCGTCGCCTTCTTCATCGTCACGGGGACGACCGTCATCGGCTTCGCGGCGAACCTGACGAGCCAGCTCGTCCCCATCCGGGAGTTCGGCACCGTCGCCGCCATCGGCATCGTGTTCACGTTCCTGATTTTCGGCATATTCTTGCCGGCAGCGAAGGTAAAACTCGACCACGCTCGCGAAGCGTATCCGATACCCACAATCTCCGAAACCCCGTTCGGCGGTGGCGAGTCTCGGCTCAGCGCGGTACAGGGGCTCGGCGTCGGCGTGGCCCGTGTGGCGCCGGCGGTGTTCATCGGTGCGCTCTTGCTCACAAGCGGCGTCACGGCCGTGTACGCGACGGGCGTATCCACGACGTTCGACAACGAGGACTTCCTGCCGCCAGAGGAAGTGCCAGAGTATTACGACTACGCGCCCGAACAGATCCAGCCACGCGACTACAGCGTCACGACGACGCTCAACTTCCTCCAACGGAACTTCGAGTCAGGCCAGGGCGACACGACGACGGTGTACATCGAAGGGCAACTACGTGAGGACAGCGCCTTGGAAAGCATCCACCGGGCCGGCGACGACCCACCGGAGACGTTCGTCCGGTCGGACGGGAGAGCCGACGAGACGAGCATCGTGACAGTCATTCAAGACCACGCCGAGCGCGACCCCGAGTTCCGACGCCTCGTCGAGCGTAACGATGTCTCTGATAACGGCATCCCCGACCGAAACCTCGGAGCCATCTACGAGTACCTGCTCGATTCGCCGGCACGAGGGCAAGCGCTTCAGTACATCACCGAAGACCTCCGGTCGACGCGGGTCGTCTATGCCGTCGAGTCGGACGCTGCACAGAGCGATGTGACCGACGACACTCGTGCGGTTGCCGACCGATATCGATACGATGCCACAGCAACAGGCAACACGGTCGTGTTCCAGGCCATCTCCAACCTCATCCTCGGATCGGCGCTCGTGAGCCTCGTCGTCGCGCTGTCCGGGACGGCGGTCTTCCTCGTGTTCATGTACTGGCTCCTGATTGGACGCGCATCGCTTGGGATCGCGAACATCGTCCCTGTCGCCATCACCGTGACCGCGATCGCGGGGTCGATGCGGGCGTTCGGCCTCTCCTTTAACGCCTTCAGCGCGACGATCCTCGCCATCACCATCGGCCTCGGCATCGACTACTCCGTCCACATCACCCACCGGTTCGCCGACGAGTACGAAGAGCTCGGCCGGGACGTGTACGAATCGCTGGAACGGACGGTGCAGGGTACCGGCGGCGCGCTGACCGTCAGTATGCTCACCACCGTCTTCGGCATCGGCGTGTTGATGCTGTCTCTGTTCCCCGCTATCGGACAGT
Organism: Natronomonas sp.; assembly: GCF_047616845.1. GTDB lineage: Archaea > Halobacteriota > Halobacteria > Halobacteriales > Haloarculaceae > Natronomonas. Next base: position 64,297 of record NZ_JBLGBY010000003.1, read on the forward strand.
TCGGCTTGCTGACTGCACTGAGCGTCTTCTACTCGTATCTCGCATCGCTGTACGTCCTTCCGTCGGTGCTCGTTATCTGGTCGTGGGTTGCTGGCTAGAGCCCGTCTCGGAGCTGCTCGAACTGTTCGAGGTCGTGCCCGTAGATGACCCGCGCATCGTACCGCTTCTGGAGGTCTTTCAGGAACGCGACACTCTCCTCGTTCGCACGGGAGTCGTACAGCAGGCTCGCCCCCATCGACCGCTCCGCCTCGTAGTTCGGCTCTAAGAAGGCCACGTCGCCCGCAACGAGGACGCTCTCGTCGTGTTCGCGCTCGATAAGCGCGCCGAGAAGTCCCGGCGTGTGGCCGGGGAGATGGAGCAGTTCGACGCCGTCAGCGAGATGATAGCGGTTCTGGTCGATGACCTGCCAGTTCAGGTCGTGGTCGAAATCGCTCGCGAGATAGGCGTCGCCGCCGGCCGGCGACTTCGCCGATAGATAGGCGTGTTCCAGTTCCCGGCGGTGGGCGTAGACGGGGACATCCGTACCGTCGAAGTGATACAGCCCACCGGCGTGGTCGAGATGGAGGTGTGACTGGACGACACAATCGATATCGTCGACCGAGTAGCCAACCTCGTCGAGCGCCGTTTCGAGGTCGTGCTCGCCGGCATCGGGATGGGCAAAGGCCTCGAACAGCGGTGCGGGCCAGTAACCCTCCGCCGCCTCGGGATGGGAGCCGGTATCCCAGAGAATCGTCGCCTCGGGATGGTCGATGACGAGGTTCCAGACAGCGAACTCGGCGTATTCGAGCTCCGGGCTTCGGTCGCTGTGGACGGCCGCGACTTCGCCGTCGAGCGCGAAGTTCAGGTCGGCGTGGATGCGGCCACGGTCGAGGACGTGGAGTTCCATGGGCCGTGATAGGTCGGCAGGCCCATAATTCGTCGCCCGATTATCACTCGCCCTGGCCGTAAATGAGGCTCCGCTGAATCTCGTTTGCTCCCTCGTAGATGACCGGGATGCGGACATCGCGGTACACACGGGAGATGCGGTTCTCGGTGAGGACGGAACGACCGCCTGGAGTTGCATGCCGCGTTCGGTTCGATGTGTTCCTCGGCGAACGCCCGCGCTTCGACCTTGACCTCGTGGGCGTGGTCGGGAACCGGGGATCGTGTCTAGAAGCTCCATTCCAACGTGAGGGTACGTTTCTCACCGGGAGTTGCCTCACACAGCAGCAAAACGGTCGGTCGGGCCACGATCCGCGGGTCGAACCGAGGCGACCGAATTCAGTCGTCGTCGGGAGCCGCCTCTTCCGGCACGGTGCCCTCGACGAGCGATTCGTCGGTGTACTGCTCTCGGATGTCCTTCTTCGAGAACTTCCCGGTCGCGGTTTTCGGAACCTCCTCGATGTACTCGACTGCATCCGGCAGCCACCACTTGGGGTAGTCCTCACGCAGGAGATCCATGATCTCCTCATCGAGCGTGTCGCGGTCGGCGTTCTCGCCGGGCACGACGAAGGCGACGGGCCGCTCCTGCCATTTCTCGTGGGGGACGCCAACGACGGCCGCCTCCGCGACGTCGTCGTGGGCCATGATGGCGTTCTCCAGTTCGACGGAGGAAATCCATTCGCCGCCCGACTTGATGACATCTTTCGCTCGGTCGACGATCTTGATGTAGCCCTCCTCGTCGACGGTGACGACGTCGCCGGTCTTCAGCCACCTTCCGGATGACGGTTCGTCTTCCGACTCCCCGCTTGCTCCGCTCGCGGAGACGTCTTCGAAGTCTTCCTCGTTCGCTTCGGGCCGTTTGAAGTACTCCTTCGTAACCCACGGGCCGCGAACCCACAGTTCGCCGAACTCCTCGCCGTCCCACTCGATCTCGTTGCCGTCCTCGTCGATGACCCTCATCTCGAGGCCGGGCGCGAGAAGCCCCTGCTTCGAGCGGTGTTCGAGTTGGGTCTCGTAATCCGCGTCCTCGAGGTTGTATTTGAGCTGGGAGACGGAGCCGATGGGCGACATCTCGGTCATACCCCACGCGTGGAGCAGTTCGACATCGCGGTCGTCGAACCAGCGGATCATGGATTCGGGGGCCGCAGAGCCGCCGACGATGACCGTATCGAGCTCCGAGAGGTCGAGGTCGTTCTCCTCGGCGTACTCCATTAGCCCGAGCCAGACGGTCGGGACGCCGGCCGTGATGGTGACGCCCTCCTCCTGAATGAGGTGGGCGATATCTTCGGGCTCCGGGGAGGGGCCGGGGTAGACGTGTTTCGAGCCCGCAGCCGTCGCGGTGAACGGCATCCCCCACGCGTTGACGTGGAACATCGGCACGACGGGCATGATGACATCGTCGTCGTCCATCGGGATGCCCTGCGGCGTCAGCGACGCCATCGTGTGGCCCCACAGCATCTGGTGGGTGTACTCGACGCCTTTCGGGTTCCCGGTCGTCCCCGAGGTGTAACACATGCCGGCCGGCTGCTCCTCGTCGAGGACGGGCCAGTCGTACTCGGTCGGCTGGCCGTCGACAAACTCCTCGTACGGCGTCGCATCGAGGTGTTCCGTCTCGGTGCCGGACATCACAACGAAATCAACGCCCTCGAACTCGGGGGCATCGCCCGCGGCCTGTGCGAGTTTCGGCGCCAGCGACTCGTCAACGAAGATGAGTTCGTCGTCAGCGTTGTCGACGATGTACTGGATGTGCTCGTCGGGGAGAAGCGGATTGATAGTGTGGAGCTGTGCACCGATGGTCGGCACCGCGAAGTAGGTCTCGAAGTGCCGATGATGGTTCCAGCAGAACGTCGCGACGCGGTCGCCCTCTTCGATGCCGTACTCGTCGAGGGCGTTCGCGAGCTGGGCCGTGCGGTCGTCATACTCACTGTACGTGTATCGCTCTATGCCCTCGTGGGTACGGGAGACGATTTCCCGGTCGGGGTAGAGGTTTGCTGCGCGCCACAGGAACGGACGAAGGGTCTGGTCTGTGCCACCTGGCATCAAAGAGACGTACGAATGGTCGTGACTTGGTTCTTGTCACGGTAAGCCGTATCACTACTGACAGAAACAGCGGCGTTGTTTACCGAATACGGCGGCTGACTGCCACCCCTTCACCGAGCGGCAAGAGCGTCGTCTCGAAGTCGTCGACCTCGCGGACGTGGTCGAGGTAATCGGCGACGCCGCGGGCCATCTCGTTGTCGGTATCACCGCCCTCGACGACGAGGTGATGAATCTCCTTGAAATCGAAGGGGCCAGCAGTCATATTGTCGGCGAGAACAACGCCGCCAACGGGGACTTTCTCTCGAACCGCCTCGAAAGCCTCCACGTAGCGAGTCTTTTCGTTGTCGATTAGAACAACGTCGAAGGGGCCCTCATACGTGTCGATGATATCGATAGCGTCGCCGTGTTCGAACATTGCGAGGTCGTCGAAGCCGCCGCGAGCGAGATACTCGCGGGCGTCGTCGAGTTCGTCCGCGTCGATCTCCGTGAGGACGATTTCGCCGTGGTCGGGGAGCGCGCGGGCGAACCAATAGGCCGAGTAGCCGAACCCCGAGCCGAACTCGAAGATTCGCTCTGCGTCGACGAGGCCCGCGAGCTGCTGGAGCCAGCCGCCGACCGCCGGGCCGACGGTCGGGAAGCCGGTTTCCTCGGTGCGGTCGTCCATCTCCGCGAGTACCTCGTCGGGGTCGGGGGCGACAGTCGCCGCGAACGTCTCGAGGGAGTCGGAAACGGTCATGCTCGTGAGTCAACCGTGAGCGGCAAAAGCATGCAGGAACGCTCGCGGGACGGTGCTCGGGGGTGGAACGTATCTCGCGGGCTACGTCGAGGCGCCAGCCAACTCGGCCAAGGCGCCGGCGAGGACGATGCCGGTCGCCTTCCACACCGTCAGCGCCTCGTCCAGGAAGACGACACCGACGACCGAACTGGCGACCAGAAAGAGCCCGAAGATGGGAACGACGACGCTGACGGGGGCGCCTGCCAGCGCCCGGTAATACGAGATGATGCCGACGGCGAGACAGAGACCGGCGGGTACATGTACGGCGCGTGCTCGTGAGTGAGCGCCGAGACGAGCGGCTTGTCAGTGACGGGAATGACGCCCAGCGCCGCGAGCGCGAGCAAGGCGTACCAGAGATACTGCATATCGGGGCGCGGAACGGCGTCGAAAAGTCCCGATCGGTTGCAAGCCGTGGACATATATTCGCGGAGTCGTAGGGAAGCAGTAGTGAGTATCGACGTTACGCCGAAGAAAATCGGGCTTCTCGTCGCCGGGCTTCTCGTCGTTGTCGCCACCGCGGGCGTGGGTGTCGCCCTCTCCTACGACGCCCCGGAGGTTCGCGAGACGACGAGTGCGTTCGACAACGTGAGCGAAGACGAGGCCGACGTCCAGACCCGAATCGTGCTGAACAATCCGAACACCCGCGCGTATCCGGGCCAGTTCGACCTCGGCGTCATCGTCACCCTCAACGGCATCGAAGTGGCCAACGGAGCGAAGCGCGGGGTTCGAATCGAACCCGGCCGGAACGAACTGCAGACGACCGCCAGGTTCGACAACACGAAGATACCGGCGTGGTGGGTCACCCACATCAACAACGGTGAGCAGACGGCGATGGAGACGAGGGCGCGTGTCCGTCCGTACGGCCTCCCGCTCGGGCCGACGATAACGGCACAGAACCGAACCATCACGACCGACCTGCTTGGCCCACTTGGTGATGAGGGGCGTTCGACAGTACGATTAGGCGACAGCGACGTGCTCGTCGTCGGCAATCAGCGCGCCCAGTGGCGCGAAGCGGACGAGGAGACGACGCCGCTGGAGTTCTCGAACGACCTGGAGAACGTCCACAACCGAACCGTCAGCCTCGACGGAACAGATTACGTGGTTCAGATGAACGGCGTCATCGTCGGACAGGGCGAAACGAACGATGGCATCACGCTCGAACCGGGCGAATCGTCGACGCTCACCGTCAACGCCGCCCTTGACACTCCGAAGATGCAGGAGTGGTGGGTCACGCATCTCCGAAATGGCGAGTCGACAGACCTCACCATCGAGGTGTTTGCAGTCATCGACGACGGCGAGGAACGAAAACGCCTCCCGCTGACCGTCTTCGAGCGACGCGCGACCTTCGAGACCGACCTACTCGGCACCGGTGAAACCTCGGTCACAGTCGTCGAAGGCGAGGCAACACCGGAGTTCACACAGCCGCGCGTCGAAGGGACGCAAAGCGAGTGGGGCGAGGTTCGGGACGAGGAAACGGAGGTTCGGACGACCATCGATATCGTGAACGACAACGACGAGGCGTTCACGAATCTCTTGACGCTCTCCATCGACCAGCGGACGACGCTCGCAGGCGTCACCGTGACCAACGGCTCCGAGCAGGTGTCCGACCTCCCGCAAGGCTCCGGCCAGGTCGAAGTCGTGAGCACGATGCCTCACGATACCGTCCCGGAGTGGTGGGCGGCCCACCTCCGCAACGGCGAGAATTCGACGAGTCGCACCGAGCTTTCCGGCGAAGCCGACATCGGCGTGACGACGCTGCCGCTGGAACTCCAGAACCGCGAATCGAGAATCGAGACGGCGCTCTTGGCCGACCTCAACGACGATTCCGCGCGTGATGTCCGGAGCGACGAGACGGGGCAGCGACTCCTCACGGTGCACTCGACGACCGCAGAATGGCGAAACGTCTCCGCCGAGGAGGCGACTATCCACGTCGAGGCTGACCTCGAAAACGAGAACCAGCTCGCATCTGTCACGATCAAAGAGCTCGACTACATCATCGACATCAACAACGTCACGCTCGCCGACGACCGGGCGCCGCAGTCACACACCCTCGACCCTGGTGAGCGGCGGACGGTGACGTTCACGCTCGTGTTGGACAACTCGAAGATGGCCGAGTGGTGGCCGACCCACATCCGCCGCGGCGAGTCCTCCGAACTCGACCGGCAGGTCACCGCCACCGTCGACACCGACGGCGACGAGGAGCGCGTCGACCTCGAATTCCTCTCCGACACCGTCGCTATCGAAACCGACCTGCTCGCCGAGTAACTGTCGTCGGGGACTCCGAAACGGTCAAACGCGAAGGCGGCCTACGATTCGATACGTAATGGCTCTCACCAAGCGCATCATCCCCTGCATCGACGTCGACGTCGACGAGGATGGCAACGCCGCGGTGTACACGGGCGTGAACTTCGAGAACCTCGAATACACGGGCGATCCCGTCGAACTCGCTGATAAGTACAACGAGTCGGGCGCAGACGAGTTCGTCTTTCTCGACATCACCGCGTCTGCTGAGGGCCGCGAAACGATGCTTGACACCGTCTCGGCCGTCGCTGACGAAGTGTTCATCCCGCTGACGGTCGGGGGTGGTATCCGGACGAAAGCTGATATCAAGGAGACGCTTCGAGCGGGCGCGGACAAAGTCTCGATTACGACGGGCGCGCTCGAACGGCCCGAGCTCATCACGGAGGGCGCCGAGGCGTTCGGAAGCCAGTGTATCGTCATCAGCGTCGACGCCAGACGGCGCTTCGACGAGGCGGGCGAACACTACTTCGACGTCGACGGTGAGAGCGCGTGGTTCGAGTGCACCAAGAAGGGCGGCCGTGAGGGCACCGGCATCGACGTCATCGAGTGGGTCAACGAGGCCGAAGACCGGGGCGCGGGCGAGCTGTTCGTGAACTCCATCGACCGCGACGGGACGAAGGACGGCTACGACATCCCGCTTATAAAGGCGGTTTGCGACAACGTATCGACGCCCGTCATTGCCTCGTCAGGGTGCGGCGGGCCGGAGGACATCTACGAGGTGTTCGACAAGGCGGACGCGGACGCGGCACTCGCGGCTTCTATCTTCCACTTCGGGGAGTACACTATCGAGGAAATCAAGGAGTACCTCGACGAGCGAGACGTGCCGGTGCGGTTGTGAAATTCAGGCTGCCTGATCGAAGGCGTCGCGGAAGGCATCGACCTTCGTTTTGACGCCGCCTGCTGCCTCTTCGAGAGCGTCGAGCGGGTCAATGCTGCCATCGGTCTTGACCGTGACGACGGGGTCGGTCTGACCGCCGGACTGTTCGGGATTCATGTCGTACGTCGCCGCAGCGACCCCGTCGACCTCGAGCAGGGCGCCCTTCAGCACGTTCATGAACGTGTGGTCTTCACCCTGCACCTCGATGGACAGTTCGGTGTCCAGGTTCTCGATGACGCGCAGATCCATTAGCCGTGTATACACCCAGGCGCCGTATGAGCGTTACGAACGGCGCCGGCTACCGGCACACCTTTTTGCCGCCCCGAACCACGGAGTGGGATATGGAACTCGACCTCACAGGGAAGACGGCGGTAGTGACCGGCGGCTCGCGGGGCATCGGCCGCGCAATCGCACTCGGGTTCGCCAAGGCGGGCGCGAACGTCGTCCCGCTGTCGCGCACCGAATCGGCGGTCGAGAATGTCGTCGAATCGGTTCGGGAACGCGGCGTCGAAAGCCGTGTCGAAACAGTCGACGTCGCCGACAGCGATGCCGTCGAGGCGTGTTTCGGCCGTGTCGATGACGACCTCGGAATCGATATTGTCGTCAACAACGCGGGCATCAACCCCGATGCCGCGCTCGGGACGCCCGAATCGGTCAGCGACGAGGGGTTCGAGCAGGTGATGGACGTCAATCTTCAGGGTGCGTTCGCCTGTGCCCGCGCCGCCGAGTCGTCGCTGAAGGCGTCGAACGGAACCCTGCTCAACGTCGCCAGCGTCGGCGGACTGGTCGGCCTGCCCCGACAGCATCCCTACGTCGCCTCGAAACACGGGCTCGTGGGACTGACGAAAAGTCTCGCGCTGGATTGGGCGCCCGATGTGCGCGTGAACTGTCTCGCGCCGGGGTACGTTGCGACGGAACTCACCACAGAACTGCAAGAGAACGAGAAGTTACGCCGTTCCATCGAGGAACGAACGCCGCTCGACCGGTTTGCGGAACCCGAAGAGGTCGCTGGGCCGGCGGTATTCCTCGCCAGCGACCTCGCTACCTACGCGACCGGCGCCACGCTCGCTGTCGACGGCGGCTGGACGGCGAGGTGATCGTATATATCTGTCCATTGTTGTCAACCACTACAAAGGGTGAAAACTAGCAGCACATTTATACTGATTGTGCTATAATCATATCTCGCGGTAATGGTTAACAATGATAAACGCAGCCGGCAGTCGGATAGTTCACGAACAGGGGCACCGTTCGGAGTCGGACGACGGTCGTTTCTGAAGGCGACGGGCGCCGGTGCAGTCGGCACGGCACTTGCGGGCTGTCTCGGCGGGGACAACGGTAGCGGTGACGGCAGCGGTATCCCGGACACGGTCACGCTCGGTGCGCTCGGTCCGGCGGATTCACCGATGGGCGATTCCATCCTCAAAAGCGCCGAGCTCGCCATCAGCGAGATCAACGACAACGGCGGCATCGGCGGTGCCGATGTTGAACTCTCCACGAAGGACACGAAAGACGACCCGGGAACGACCCGGCAGGTCTATCAGGAGCTCACGACGGGTGAGAACGTCGACGCGACGGTGGGCATCTTCGGCTCCGAGAATCTGCTGTCGATCATGCAGAACATCGCACAGGCGGAGACGGTACATATGACCGCCGGGGCGGCAACGCCGGAGGCTCCGCGGATCGTCAAGGACGACTACGAGACGAACAAACACTGGTTCCGCGTCGGGCCGGTCAACTCCGTCTACCTCGGTGAGTCCGAAATCGAGTTCGCAAAAGACTACTTCGAGCAGATGGGCTGGGAGACGGTCGCCTTCATCGCGGAGGACTACAAATGGACGGAGCCGATTACGAACACGATCAAGTCCCGACTCGAAGACGAGGTCGGCGTCGAGGTGACCGAGGTGCGCCGTGTCTCCGAAGGTACCGAGGACTTCACCCCGATCTACGACGACCTCGAATCCGCGAACGTCGATGGGGCCTACACCGCGCTCGCCCACATCGGCACGACCGCGCTCGTGCAGTGGGCCAAACAGCAGCGACCGTTCGGCTTCGGCGGCATCCACGTGCCGACCCAGCTGCCGTCGTACTACGAGGCGACGGAGGGCGCCGCTATCTCGACGTTCTCCCAAACGACCGCCACGCCGACCTCGGCGGTCACCGAGAAGACGGTTCCGTACGCGAACGCCTACCAGGAGGAGTACGGCGGATCCCCCGTCTACACCGGCTACTCCGCATACGATGCGGTCTACATCCTCAAGGAGGCCATCGAGAGCACCGAGAGCGTCTCCGGAAGCGACCTGATCCCCGAACTGGAAGGTGGGTCGTACACCGGCACCGGCGGAACAATCGAGTTCGGTGGCCCCGATTCGGAGTTCCCCCACGACGTGAAGTACGGCCCCGAACTCTCACAGGGCGTCTACTTCCAGTGGCAGCAGGAGGACGGCGAGGGTCGCCAGAAGGTGCTCTGGCCGGACGACCTCAAAGAAGCAGAATACATGTCGCCGCCCTGGGTCTGAACGATGGTCAGTGCCATCGGCTTTGCGACGAACGTCCTGCTGTTAGGGGCGCTGTATTCACTAATCGCGATTGGGTTCACCCTCATCTTCGGGGTCGGCGGCGTGTTGAATCTCGCGCACGGAGCCATCCTCACGGTCGGGGCGTACTCCGCGTACGCGGTCAACGCCGCCACCGGCAGTATCTACGCCGGTGCCGTCGCCGCGGCGGTGGTACCCGCGGTGTTCTCGCTGTTCATGTACAAGGGGCTCATCAGCAAGGCACGACACAACCCGGTGACAGTGCTCATACTGACACTCGTCATCAGTATCATCATCGAGCAGTTGGTGCTCATCATCTTCGGCGGCCAAGAGCTCGTGGTATCGTCGCTCGTCGGCGGACAAATCGAGATACTCGGGGACAGCATCCGGACGAACCGGATACTGGTGTTCGCCCTCTCGTGGCTGCTCATCGGAGGCATGTTTTATTTCGTCAACAGGACGCGAACGGGTCAGGCCATTCTGGCAACCTCGATGTCCGATAAAGGCGCGGCACTGGTGGGCATCGACGCCGAGCAGACCTACACCTACACCTGGGTGCTCGCCGGTATTCTCGCCGGGCTCGCGGGGCTGTTCCTCGCCTCGTTCCAGACGGCGAACCCCCTCATGGGTCGGAACCCGCTTCTGCTGTCGTTCGCCATCGTCGTCATCGGTGGACTCGGCAGCATCCGCGGCAGCGTCATCGGCGCGTATCTCATCAGCTTCCTCGACCAGATGACGGTGACGTTCATCAGCGAACGGCTCGCTGGCGTCTCCGCGCTGGTCGTGCTGGTGCTCGTATTGCTCATCAAACCGGAAGGCCTGTTCGGCCGCGAACTCGTGGAGGAGTAAGATGGCAAGCGAAACAGGATCCGAACTGAAATCGTGGCGGGACATCCTCAATCCGATACAGATGGATCGCCATCATCAGCTCGGTCTGTTGGGCATCGTGGGACTGTTCGTCTTCCCGGTGTTCGCCCCACCTATCACCACGATACAGCTCGGCGCGGCGCTATTCTTCGCGACGTTCGTGATGAGCTGGGACTTCGTCTCCGGCTACACCGGCGAGATATCGTTCGGCCACGGTCTCTTCTTCGGAATCGGTGGCTACGCGTCCGGGATGCTCAATCTGCATATGGGTATCGACCCGTGGATCGCCGCTCCGCTTGGAGCCGTCGCGGCCGCCGTGGCGGGTCTGGTTATCGGGTTCCCGTCCCTCCGCGTCAAAGGGCCGTATTTCTCGCTCATCACACTTGTGACGCCGATTATTCTCATCTCCGTCTTCCGGTTCTTCCCGGATCTGACCGGTGGCGAGCTCGGCCTCATCAGCGTCGGAACTGTCGACAAACTCTCGGGTATCGGCCCGATTCCGTCGCCGGGGTTCGACCCATTCGCGGGGTACTACCTCGCGTTGCTCGTGTTCCTGCTTGCGATGGGAATCTTCGTCGCGCTCACGCGTTCTGATGCGGGTATCGTCTTCACCGCAATCCGCTCCGACGAAGTCGCGGTCGCCGCGACGGGCAAGAACCCGGCGAAGTTCAAGCTGTTCGCCTTCGTCGTTTCGGGACTCGTCGGCGGCTTCGCCGGCGCGATGTACGGCCACAGCGTCGGTGGCATCGCCGTCTCCGAACTACTGGCGCTCATCATCAGTATCGAAGTCATCATCGCCGCCATCCTCGGCGGTATCGGAACCATCACGGGCGCGGCCATCGGGGGCATATTCTTCTATATGCTCCGCGTGTGGCTGCGGAACCTCGAGTTCACCATCCCAATCATCGATACGCCGATCGGTGAGGTGTACTTCCTCCTATTCGGTTTGATTACCCTCGGGTTCCTGTTCTTCCTGCCGGAGGGCATCGTCCCACGGTTGGTCAGCGAGTGGCGCAAACGCACCGGCCCACAGGAAGGCGAGGCGGTCGCGGACGGCGGCGACACGCCGGGCGTCCGCGCTATCCAGGCGTGGGTCGCTGAACTGAAAGAAATCCTCAAAGGTGGTCTGCGATGAGCAAAAGCGAACAACCGTCGACCGAGGACGTAACGAGCGAGTCGAGCGCGGAGTACGGCCCCGACGACGGCATTCTCGTCGCGGACGGCCTCACGAAACGCTTCGGTGGCCTGACCGCAGTCAACGACCTCTCCTTTGCTGTCGAAGAGCAGGAGATTCTCGGATTCATCGGCCCGAACGGGGCCGGGAAGTCGACGACGTTCAACTGCATCACCGGCCGGTATCCGCCCACCGAGGGCACGGTGTATTACCGTGGTGAGGACGTCACCGGCGCGACGGCGTACGACATGGTCAAGAAGGGGCTGGCGCGGACGTTCCAGGAGTTCCGACCCTTCGAGGACAGAACGGTTCTGGCGAACGTCCAGACGGCGCTCATCCCCGACGAGCTGTTCTCGACGTCCGGGCTGAAAGGAGAGACGCGCGCGGAGGCAATCGAGCTCTGCGAGCGCGTCGGCCTCAGCGAGGAGATGCACCGAATGCCGGACGAACTCCCTCACGCGGGAATGTTGCGGCTCGAACTCGCCCGCGCGATGGCGACCGACCCGGACATGCTCCTGGTCGACGAGCCGTTCGCCGGCATGGCCGACAACGAGATCGGCCAGATCTCGAATCTGCTCGAGGAGCTCCGACAGCAGGGTGCGACGCTCGTCGTCGTCGACCACAACATGCGCGGCCTGCTCGAACTCATCGACCGCGCGATCGTCATCAACTTCGGCGAACTCCTCGCGAAGGGGACGCCGGAAGAGATCAAGAACAACCCAGACGTGCAGGAAGCGTATCTCGGCGGCGAAGGCGTCTGAGGACGCCCCGCCGTTCCGACATCGGTGAGCAGTCGTGATCCGTCCCCGATGCTCCCCCCACCCCCTTCAGCTGTAAGACAATAGACGCGTCTGAATGAACGATGGTTAGCACTGTGGCAAAGTTTTAGACACTGGCCGCGCATGTCGGGGTGTATCATGAGTGACCCAGTGCGCCTCGATATCGAGGACGGAGTCGCGACGCTGACGCTGAACCGCCCGGACAACCGTAACGCACTCTCCCCGGAGATGTCAGGTGCCATCATCGACGCCATCGACGAGGTCGAAGCCTCGGACGAAGCCCGCTGTCTCGTCGTCACCGGCGACGAGGGCACCTTCTGTGCCGGCGGTGACGTCAGCTCGATGGTGGAGTTGATGAGCGGGACGGCCGAACTCCACGAGGCCGTCGAGGGCATCCAACACGAGACCAGCCGTGCCATCCGGCGGATCGCGGAGTTCCACCTCCCGACCATCGCGAAGGTCGACGGCGTCGCCTACGGCGCCGGTGCGAACCTCGCCATCGCGGCCGACATCACGCTCGGCTCCGAGAACGCACGCATCAGCTTCGGCTTCCGACAGGTCGGCCTCGCCATCGATACGGGCACCTCGTATCTCCTGCCCCGACAGGTCGGCGTCAGCAAGGCCAAAGAGCTCGTCTTCACCGGCGAGATGCTCGGCCCGGCAGAAGCCGAAGACCTCGGCCTCTTCAACCACGTCTTCGAGGACGACTTCGAGGCGGAGTTCGAGGAGTTCATCGAGCCCATCGCAAACGGGCCGACCGTCGCGCTCCGCACCTCGAAACAGTCCATCGACCAGGGGTTCAACGCGTCGCTGAAGGAAGCGATGGATAACGAGGCCACGGCGCAGGCGGTGGTGTTCGCCACCGACGACCACGAGGAAGGTGCGACCGCGTTCATGGAAGGGCGAGAGCCGGATTTCAAGGGCGAATAACGGCTGTGAACGGTTCGCTTCGCGGCAACGGTCGTTGTTCGGATCTTAACGCTGTTCGATTTCAGGGACAATCTATTTTTCAGCGGAAGCCTACGTGCCGCGTATGACGTTCAAACTGTCCGCGGAACACGAGGCGATCCGCGAAGCCGTCCGCGAGTTCGGCGACGAAGAGATCAAACCCGTCGCGCGCGAGCACGATGAAACCCAGGAGTATCCCGAAGAGCTTCGGCGGAAGGCGGCGGAACTGGATTTCGTCTCCCCGCACATCCCGCTCGAATACGGCGGTGCTGGGATGGATGCAATCTCACGAACCATCGTCACCGAGGAACTGTGGCGTGCCGACCCCGGCATCGGCTCGGCCATCGGCTCGGCCGGCTTCGGCTCCTCGATGATTATGGAGTACGGTGACGAGTGGATGAAAGAGGAATGGCTGCCGCGCATCGCGAACGGCGAATCCGCGTCCTGTTCCTGCATCTCCGAGCCGGCCCACGGTTCGAACGTCGCCGGCATCGAGACGGTCGCCGAGAAGGACACCGCCGAGCACGGCTCGGCGAGCCCCGCGTCGACCGAGGCGACGCAGGACGGCGACGAGTACGTCCTCGACGGCAACAAGATGTGGATCACGAACGGGACGGTCGCCGATGTCGCGGTCGTGATGACGAAAACCGACCCCGACGCGGAGCCGCCACACCGCGGCATCACGGCATTCCTCGTCCCCACGGATTCGGACGGGTTCAAGCCGACGAAGATCGACAACAAGCTCGGTATCCGTGCCTCCGACCTCGCGGAGGTCGTCATCGACGATGTCCGCGTTCCCGAGGAGAACATCATCGGCGAGAAGAACGAGGGCTTCTACCAGCTCATGGACTTCTTCGCCTCCGGTCGAACGAGCGTCGCGGCCCAGGCCGTCGGCGCCGCCCAGGGCGCACTCGACGCCGCCGTCGACTACGCCAACGACCGCGAGCAGTTCGGCCAGAAAATCAAGGAGTTCCAGGCCATCGAGCACAAGGTCGCCGAGATGGCGACGAACGTCGAGGCCGCCCGCTCGCTCACCTACCGCGCGGCCTCCCACGTCGATGAGGACAAAGACGACACCGCCGTCCGCCTGGCATCGATGGCGAAGCTGTTCGCCTCCGAGCACGCCGTCGATGTCGCCGATGAGGCCATCCAGGTACACGGTGGCGCCGGCTACGTCTCTGACCACCCCGTCGAGCGCATCTACCGTGACGCCCGCATCACGAAGATCTACGAGGGCACGAGCGAGATTCAGAAGAACATCATCTCCGACCGCGTCCTATGAATCACGAAGAGTGGAGCGCGGCCCAGACGGAGACATCGGTCACGGTTGACGGGCACGACCTCTCGGTCGCCTACTACGAGGGTGGTGACCCCGCTGATGAGACGCTCGTGTTCGTCCACGGGGTTCCGACGTGGTCGTTCCTCTGGCGCGGCGTCGCGCCAGAATTCGAAGACGACTACCACGTCGTCGTCCCCGACCTGCTCGGCTACGGCAACTCCGCGAGCCACGACGGCTTCGGCCGATCGATTCGCGCCCAAGAGGGGATGCTCGAAGACCTGCTCGACGGCCTCGGACAGGAGACAGTGACGCTCGTCGCCCACGACATCGGTGGCGGCGCTGCCCTCCGGTTCGCGGCGCACAGCCCCGAGCGCGTCGACCGGTTCGTCGCCTCGAACATCGTCTGCTATGACTCCTGGCCCGTCGAGTTCATCGTGAACCTCGGCCTGCCCGACACCGCCGGGATGGACGACGAGGAGTTCGAAGGCCAACTCGACTTCGCGTTCGCGGAGGGCGCCTACGGCGAGGCCGACCCCGAGTTCGTCGAGGGGATGAAAGCGCCGTGGCTTCGGGAGGGTGGCAAACGCGCCATCTCCCGCGCGGCCGTCTCGACGAACACGAACCACACGATGGAGATTCCCTACGAGGACATCGACGCCGACCTGCTCTGTCTGTGGGCGAAAGACGACGTGATGCAGCCCATCGAATACGGCGAGCGACTCGCCGACGATGTCGGCGGCAAAGTCGTCGAGCTCGACGACGCGTTCCACTGGGTCGTCGAAGACCGGACGGAGACGTACCGGGAGGAACTCCGGCAGTTTTTGACCGAAACTGACACAAAAGGGGGGAGTGAGTAGCCGGCTATGGCATCGAGTAGTGCTCCTGATTGGGAGTTCAAGGAGCGTGACGTGTTGGTACTCCGAGAGCTCTCGCGTGACCCACAGCTCTCCTCGCGCGACCTGGCGCGAATCCTCGACGACAAATACGGCATCGACGTCTCACACGTCACCGTCTCCGAGTCGATTCGCGGCATGCGCGAGGAGGGCGTCTTCCGCGAGGCTATCATCCCGAACGAGGAGTACTTCCACTTCGCGCTGTTCGAGTTCAAGTTCAACCCCGAGAACTTCGACGACGGCTGGCGGCCCGCCATGGAGTTCATCCGGGATTCGCCGAACACGCTGTTTTACTTCCTGTCGGATGGGGAGTACCAGTGGAAATCGGTGATGATGTTCCCGAACCGCCGGGCCCAATCCAGCTGGATCCACGAGTTCTACAAGGAACACGGTGAGATGGTCGATAACCTCCGGAACTCCATCGTCCACAACGTCTTGAAGTTCCGCACCGACCCCGAAATACTCGAAAGCCTGCACGAAACGGAGCAATAGCGTGCCGGAAGACGGCGACAGCGACCCATTTCGGACGGTCGCACTCGTGGTTGCGATGCTCGCCATCGTCTTCGTCGGTGTGTTGCTCGCCATCCAGTTCGGCGGCGCAAGCGCCGCCAGCGTGGTGACGCTCCCGCTTGTCATCGCCGTCCCACTCATCGCGACCGGCCTCTACTGGTTCTTCAGAAAGCAGTAAGGGTGGCTTTAGGGGCACCCAGGCTGTATCCGGGCGTATGTCCGATGCGTTCTCGGCGTCCATCGCGAAGCTCACCGAGCGACTGCCGGCGCCAGCCCTCGCCGTGCTGACGGCCGTGCTGCTCGCCGTCGCCGGACTCGGCGGGGGCAGCCTGCTCGGCCTCGGCGTTAGCGAGGCACTTTCCGCGCTTGGTATCGAACTCTCTGTCATCCCGTCGACGATACTATCGACGCTTCTGTTACAGGGAATCACCTTCTTCGGGCTTGCAGCGCTGTATCTTCGCTTCCGGGACGCTTCGCTCGACTACATCGGCGTGCGAACGCCCGACCTCGAAGGCTGGATGTACGCGGGAGCGGGCTACGTACTCGCCTTCGTGGCCGCGTTCACGATGATTTTCATCGTCGTCTTCCTTCTGAGCCTGACACCCGCCCAGAACCGGGTCGGCGAACTCGGCCAGCAAGACCCCCGAGTGTTCCTCGTGTTAATCGTCCTCGCGTTCGTCGTCATCGGGCCCGGCGAGGAACTCCTGTTCCGCGGCATCATCCAGAGCCGGCTCCGGGAAGCGTTCGACGCGCCGGCCGGAATCGCCATCGCGACGGCCATCTTCGCAATCGTCCACGCCCCCGCCCTCGCCGGGTCGCTATCCGGCCGGGCGACGACCATCGTGATGCTGTTTTTCCCCGGGCTCGTCTTCGGCGTCGTCTACGAGCTGACGGATAACATCGTCGTGCCGTCGCTCATTCACGGCGCCTACAACGCGACGCTGTTCTCGCTTGCGTATCTGTCGATCGTCTTCGGCTAGGCCCGAAGCGGCACGGCGGTGGTGCTACCCGGAGATTTACCCGCCAACCGGGCGAGTGTCAGGCCATGCGTCTCCACTGGCACCGGCGAGACCTGCGTCTCGCCGACAATCGCGGCCTCGCAGACCTCTCGGAGCCGCCCACCGGCGTCTTCGTCTTCGACGATGTGGTGCTCGAACACGCCGGGGCGCCGCGGGTGGCGTTCATGCTGGATGCCCTCGAGAAGCTTCGGGCCGGCTACCGAGAGCGCGGAAGCGACCTCTTCGTTCGCCACGGCGACCCCGGCGCCGTCCTCCCGGCGCTGGCTGACGAACAGGGTGCGGACGTGGTATCGTGGAACCGTGATTACTCCGGGCTGGCACAGCGGCGCGACGACCACGTCAGCGAGGAACTGAAAGCCGACGACATCATTCTACAGAAATTCCACGACGCCATCTGTCACGAACCCGGATCCATCACGACGAACAAGGGCGACCCCTACTCGGTGTACACCTACTTCTGGAAGAAGTGGCGCGACCGCGAGAAAGAGCCACTGCGGGCGGTTCCTGACCTCGCGGACGCCACCGACGACGAGCCGATACCGACGCTCGATGAACTCGGCTTCGAGGCTCCCGAAGCGGCCATTCCGGAAGCTGGCACGGAAGCGGCCCGAGAGCAGCTGGAGGACTTCCTCGCGACCGATGTGTACCGATACGATGACGCCCGCGACTACCCGGCCGAGGGGTGCACGTCGCGGCTCTCACCGCACCTGAAGTTCGGCACCATCGGGATTCGGACGGTCGACGAACGCGTCCGGGGGGCGCTCGCGTCGGCGGAAGGCGAGGCCAAGGAGTCCGTCGAGGAGTTCCGCTCGCAGTTGGCCTGGCGGGAGTTCTACACCCACGTTCTGTACTTCAATCCCGAGGTGGTCACGGAGAACTACAAATCGTACGACAACGACATCGAGTGGGAGGACGACTCGGAGCTGCTCGAGGCCTGGAAACGGGGCGAGACGGGGTATCCCATCGTCGACGCCGGGATGCGTCAGCTTCGCCAGGAGGCGTTCATGCACAACCGCGTTCGGATGATTGCCGCCTCGTTCCTGACGAAAGACCTGCTCGTGGACTGGCGGCACGGCTATGACCACTTCCGGGCACAGCTGGTCGACCATGACACCGCGAACGACAACGGCGGCTGGCAGTGGGCGGCCTCGACGGGCACGGACGCCCAGCCGTATTTCCGCATCTTCAACCCGATGACACAGGGGGAACGCTACGACCCCGAGGCCACGTACATCACGGAGTACGTCCCGGAGCTGCGGAAGACAGACCCCGAAATCATCCACTCGTGGCACGAGTGTTCGCGGACACAGCGGGCGAACGCGGCGCCGGAGTATCCCGACCCGATTGTCGACCACAGCGAACGTCGTGAGACGGCACTTGCGATGTTCGAGCGGGCGAGAGGCGAGAGTGACTGACCGGCGGGTGGAAACGTTCGGGGCAGAGGATGGTCGGGCAGCGCGTGGCAACGGCGACGAGCCCTGAACAATCCCGGGGCTTTCGGCCGGTATTTCCGTGGGGGTTGCTAACAATGGTTTGCGAACTTTTAACAGCTATCGAGCAGAAGGATACAATTGGAGGACGATATAAATGGCTGAACATTCAAACCCCGAACTGCCGCCCCTTCCGTACGACTACGACGCACTCGAACCGTCCATCTCCGAGCAGGTCATGACGTGGCATCACGACACCCATCATCAGGGCTACGTCAACGGCCTCGAATCGGCCGAGGAGACCCTGGCGGAGAACCGCGAGGCAGGCGAGTTCGGTGGCTCTCCCGCAGCCATTCGCAACGTGACCCACAACGGTAGCGGTCACTACCTGCACACGCTGTTCTGGGAGAACATGACCCCGAACGGTGGTGGGGAGCCGTCCGGCGCACTCGCCGACAAGATCGAGGAGGACTTCGGCTCCTACGAGGGCTGGAAGGGCGAGTTCAAGGCCGCTGCCGGCGCCGCCGGTGGCTGGGCGCTGCTCGTCTACGACCCCGTCGCAGACCAGCTGCGCAACCTCGTCGTCGACAAGCACGACCAGGGTGCGCTGTGGGGCAGCCATCCCATCCTCGCGCTCGACGTCTGGGAGCACTCCTACTACTACGACTACGGTCCCGACCGCGGCGACTTCATCGACAACGTCTTCGACGTCCTCGATTGGGACAACGTCGCAGAGCAGTTCGAGAAGGCGACGAGCCAGTAACGCGCCGTAGTCACACCGTCGCGTTTTTTCGACGCGCCGCTCCGTCAGTGCCAAAAGGGCCCCTCGCGTAGCTTCGCGTATGCCACGCCCACGCGAGGAATTCGACGATTTGCGGGCCTTCGAGTTCCGCGACCCCGACGAAGTGCTCGAGGAGGAGCAGATGTACACGGTGTACGAAATCGCAAAAATGCTGCAGGGGCTCGACCCCGAGCGAGAACTCGACCCCGGTACCGAGAGCATCTTGCTCGATTGGGCGATTCCGTGGATGCTCGACCACCGTGAGGCGTTCGTCTTCGCTGAACCCGACGCCGAGGACGAGCCGGGCTACTACGGCCTCGCATGAAACTGCTCGTCTGCGGCGCAAGCGAGGTCGACGCCGGCAAGACGACGTTCACGACCGGCCTCATCGACCGCGTCGGCGTCCGCGGCTACAAACCCCGTGCCGGCAACGGCTACTGGTACGACCAGGACGATTACCGCCGGGCGGTCGAGAACGGCCGACTCTACGGCAAGGACGCAAAGCGCATCGCGGCCGCCTCGCCCGGCGACGTGCGACCGGAGGCTATCAACCCAGTCCACCGCCTGTGGCTGCCGACGCCGGGGCGTGGGAAGGGCCCGCTCGGCCGCGACGGCCGACGGTTCATTATGGACAGAGTGACCCTCGAAGGAGCGACACACTACGTCGTCAACGGCGACGTGGAGGTGCCACCGGCCGCCGAGCGGGCGTTCCCGCTTTCGGACGCACCAGTCGTCGATACTTTGCCGGAGCTCAACGACCTGATGGCGGAACTGCACGCGCCCGCACTGGCCGACCTCGGCGACGCGATCACCGCTCGCGACTCGGCCATCGTCGAATCGTATTCCGATATCGCCCGCCCGCTCTCGGCGTTCGTTCCCGACGCCGTCGCGGTGGTCGAGCCACGGCGCTGCCGTATCTACGACGGCGAGCGCTACGCCAAATCCTGCGAAGTGGCAAGTGGCAGCGCTCACGAGGGCCGACTCGAAGAACGGGTCGAACACGTCATCGAGCTGCTCGAACCGCGTGAATCCGTGACGCTGGCGGCGCTGTCGAGCGATGAACGCGACGACCTCAGCGTCGTCGCCGATGCCTACGAGGACGCCTACGACGCACTGCTGGCAGTAATTTAATTCTCGGAACGATCACTCCTAATAGAAACAAGCGTTAAGTACGTGTAGGGCAGTATCCATCAGTATGGGACGGAAAGCTCGGGCACTCCTGAAAGAAGACAACCGCGAAAACCACGACGCTTACGTCGATATGGGTGACGTGCAGTTACAATCGTCTAAGGATTCTGGCAACTCTTCTAGTTAACTAATTAGCGTCTCGAAATCTCGGTAGTCTGGCTTTGGATATTCATACTCGGGAATATCGTATAATATCTCTGTAAAGTATCTATGCCAGTTCTGAAATAATTCATCCTCGTACCACAGGTTATCAAATCGAACGTCTACCACAAAGCGTCGAATCAATTTGGATTTGAAAATAGCAGTCCGGTAGCGTTTATTGCGCCATGAAATCCGTTCTATGTCATTGAGCGAGAATATAGTATTCAATGTTGTCATCGCTGTTCTGTGGTTGGCGTCGGGGAAGAAGTGCAATCCAACGATTGCACGAAGCCAATGCGCGCACTGATTTGGGAGCGGTTCAGAAAAAGGAAATTCATTCATTACTCTCGATAGATTTCCATTACGGAGCCTGTCATAGAATCCATCTCATAGCTTGAGCTTCTCGCGGCCAGGGTCATCGCCCCGCTCAAAGTTGGTGATTGCAACGACGAGTCGGAGACACAATGCAAGGAACACTTCTGTTCGTGCG
>NZ_JBLGBY010000004.1:0-75624 GCF_047616845.1 Natronomonas sp.
CCCTCCACCGGCTTCGTATCTTCCTTTTCACATTTCGTCCGACGCCCCCGACGCTGCGTCCGGCCACGCGTTCGTTTTCTACACTGCCGAAAACGGCTTGAAACGGGACTGCAGTTACACAAGGGCTGATACAGACATACAACGAACTGCAATCAGTGGGTTCGTGATAGTGGAGTTTCCTGACTGCTATTTTTGGCGCAGACAAAGCGATCTTCAGCCTTCGGCACCCGTCGACCGGAGCAGCGCGGACAGCATCTTCGATTCGGCCTTTCTGAGGTGTTCGTCGATGGTCGAGGGTGCACATTCGAGCGCGTCGGCGAGCTCGCTTTGGTTCACCTGCCGGGGGATGTCGTAGTATCCCCTCTCGACAGCGGTTTCGAACACTTCGCGCTGCCGTTCGGTCAGCATCGACAGCATGTCGCGCGTCCCCGGCGAGTATTGGCCGACCTGCTGGATCGAGATGTTGATATCGTCGGGAACGGCCATCAGAGCCTCTCGAAGCATGTCGTGGGTGCCGACAATAGTGGCGAGGATGCCGCCGCGGTCGGTGAACTCGATCGGCGTGTCGATGATGAGCGCGAACTCATAACAAAGCGCCATCAGCGTCCCGGCCGGCTCGCCAGGCAGAACGTGTAAGTAGAGGTGGAACGTGTTCTCGGCTTCGACGTCGAGGACGTCGTAGCTGATGACGGCATCGTGGGCGTCGATGGCGTCGATGACGCTGTCGCGGTCGCCGGTGAGGCGGTACAGCAGCACGCCCGTTCCGTCGCCGAAAGAATCGATGTGCAGCAGTGCGTCGCGTTCGACCCCGCTCAACGCGGCTATCTCGGCGTCGACCGGGTGTATCCCGTTGTGTTCCGACGTCAGTACGAGGTCGAAATATCGCATTGGGTGTTCGTACCCCCTGTATCGCCCCGACGGGGGTAATCGTTTGGGTCGGCTCGGAATTTCGTGACCGAACCGGGACACTGTTCATGCTGGGCCGGATGGCTGTGATATGCGAAAAGTTGCCATCGACGAGGTCGATATCGAACTGAGCCCACTCGGCGTGCACAGTGTCCGCCGGCCGGTTTCGGACGCGCTGGGCACCGAACATTTCGCGATGAACTACTTCGAGCTCGAGCCCGGTGAATCGTTCTCCGGGGGCCTCCATACACACCACGACCAGGAGGAGGTCTTCTACGTCCAGTCGGGGGAAGCGACGTTCGAGGTCGCTGACGAACCGGATTCGGGCGCCACCGAGACGGTCAGCGTCGGCGCCGGTGAGGTCATTCGCTTCCCGCCCGGACAGTATCAGGAAGGGTCGAACGATGCGGACAACGACGAGCCGATCGTCGGTTTCGCCTTCGGCGCGCCCGCGTCGAAACACGACTGGGAGGAAATCGAATCGGTGCTTCACTGCAGCGAGTGCGGCGAGGAGACGGGCCACGGCCTCTCGTTGACTGACGACAACAGCTTCGAGTTCGACTGCAACGAATGTGGCAACGTGTTGTCCTTCTAAGCGACCCGCCGAGACGCTAAGGACGTACTTTTCGGCCGTTAGGGGAAAGGTATTTGTGGGTAGGTATTGGCCGTGTTACATATGCCACACTGTCGCAACTGCGAGTCGTTCGTGACGGAGAACTACGTCCGTGTTTTCGCGCCGCAGGAGATGTCGACCGTCCGTGTGTGCCCGAACTGCGAAGATAAGCTCCGGGACGGCGCAGAGGTACGAGAGGCCCGATCGACGCGACAGAACTAATCAGTCATCGCTGTCTGCGAGAATGGCGGCGGCGTCATCGGTAAGATACTGTTCTCCCCGTTCGGTGACCGCGTAAATTTCTTCGCCAGTGACCGGTTCGACCAGCTCGTGTTTGACCAGCGTGTCGACCCGTCGCTCGACGTAGCCGAGATGCATTCCGAGCCGGTTCGCGATGAGCGGGATGTAATCCGGCGGATGGTCATCGAGATACGACAGGATGCGCTCGTCGGCGGGGTGCGTCCAGTCGGGGCTGGTGGCCATCGGAATACTCCCTCCGTTCGGGTTAGTGAGTTGTGGTAACACATAACACTACCGGTCGGCGGAACCAACCGCCAACAAAACTGGTAGGTATCTCCACTCCTGACCGCGTGTATGGACGAGTTAGCCACCCTCCGGCCGGTCGACCGCCGACGCGACGCCGCACGCATCGGTGCCGGGCTCTTGGCGTTTGCTGTGACTATCGTCTGGTTCCGGACACAACTGGCCGCGGTGTGGCCGCTCGTGTGGCCGCCGACAGACCCACAAGCGGCGACACTGGCGCTCGTCGTCGCTCTGTCGCTTTTGCTGCCGGTGATGGTCACTGCCAGTCTCGTCGATATCTTCTACGACCGCGTACTCGAGGCGTGAGCCGACTGCTCCTCGGGTTCGAGCGCCGAGAGTAGTTCTCGCTCCGGGATGGTGGTCACGTTCTGGTGGCCATCGACTCCCGCCAGCGCGAACGCTCGTTGGCTCCGTTCTACGAGCGTCGCGTTCGCCTCGTCAAGGGGGGCAGCGACGACCGTCGCGTCCGCGGCTTCGACGAGCGATGCGGCCGCTGCCAGTCGGTTCTCTGGAATGGGCTCGAAGGCGGGCGCCGTCACGATGTCGCTTGCGAGCGCCTGCGCCGTCGGGAGGGCGGCGTCGCCCGCCGGTAACACACCCGCCGTGACTTCGATACCAGCCTCGACCAGTCGGCCGATGACACGGGCCGTTCGCTCGTCGCCGCCGAGGACGTGGACGCGTCGGCCATCCGGTGGAACGTCCGAGAGCGGCGTCACAGTCCGGGTGCCAGTCACCGGATTCGTCGACACCGCGACGCGTACGTCGAAGGCGGATTCGACGGTTTCGGCCGTCAGAACCGATTCGGGGTCGCCGGCCGCGAGTATTCGGCCCCCCGAGAGGACGGCGATGGTGTCACAGAACCGTGCGGCGAGCCCCAGGTCGTGAATAGCCGCAATCATCGCTTTCCCCTCCGCGGCCAGTTCTCGGGCCAGCGACAGCGTCCGTATCTGGTGGTTGATATCGAGACTGGCCGTGGGTTCGTCAAGCAACAGCGCGGGCGTCTCCTGTGCCAGCGCCCGCGCGATGACGACGCGCTGGCGCTCACCACCACTCAACGAATCTACCGACCGATCGGCGAACCGTGCCGTGTCGGTGCGTTCGAGCGCCGCCCGGACGGCTTCGCGGTCGGCGCTGTCGCTCGGCTCGAACCGGCCGCGATGGGGTGTTCGCCCCATCGCGACGACGTCTTCGACGTCGAACTCGAAGGCGAACGCCGTCTCCTGCGGCACCGTCGCGACGCGGCTACCGAGCGCCTTGGCCGAAAGCGTCGCCACGTCTTCGCCGGCGACGGTTACGCGGCCGGTATCGGGCGTCACCAGCCCGTTACACGTCCGGAGCAGCGTCGTCTTGCCGGCCCCGTTCGGCCCCACGAGTGCGAGAAACTCGCCTTTCTCGACATCGAGCGTGGCGTCTTCGAGAACCGTCGTGCCGCCGAGTTCGACGCCAACGCCGTCGACGTGTATCACAGCGCGTGCACCTCCCGCCGCCGCAGTAAGAACAGGAAGAACGGCGCTCCGAGCGCCGCGGTGACGATTCCGACCGGCATCTCACCGGGGCCCATCCGGGCGACAGTATCCGTCGCGACGAGGAAGATCGCGCCCGCGAGCGCACTCGTCGGCAGCAAAATTCGATGGTCGGGCCCGACGAGCAGCCGCATCACGTGCGGGACGATGAGGCCGACGAACCCGATAACGCCGGAGACGGCGACTGCGGCCGCTGTGACGATGCTCGACGCCGCGAGGAGAACGCGCTTCGTGTGCTCAACGTCGATACCGAGCGTGTGAGCGTCTTCCTCGCCAAGCAGCAGGACGTTCAAATCCCGGGCATACGCCAACAACAGCACAAAGAACACGACGACGACCGGCAGCGCGAGACGGATGCGACCCCACGTGCTCTGCTGGAGGTGCCCCATCAGCCAGTAGATGGCTTCCTCGAGGCCATCGCCAGCGTGCAACAGCATATACGAGATGACCGCACCCAGGAACGTCTGGATGGCGACACCCGCGAGCAACAGCGTCGCAACGGGCGTCCGGTCGCCGTCGGTGGCGATGAGGTACACGCCGAAGCCGGCCACCAGTGCACCCAGGAACGCCGCCACGGAGAGCCCCCACCCCGAGAGGGCGGCCGAGAGCGGTGTCGGGAGCACGCCGAATACGACCCCGACCGGGAGCGCGGCGCCGAACACGAGATACGCGACTGCGCCGGTCGCCGCACCGGTCGAGACGCCGATGATGGAGGGGTCAGCCATCGGATTGCGGAAGAACCCCTGCATCACCGTTCCGGCAAGCGCGAGGGCGAAGCCGACGATTGCGCCGAGGAGAATCCGGGGGAGCCGTAACTGTCGGATGATAAGCCCGGTTTTCGGTGCGACGTCGAAGGCGAACGGCTGTGTCCAGGAGACACCCGAGGCGGCGACAGCTGGCACCGAAACGCCGTTGAGGATGACGTACGCGGCGGTGAGCGGGCCGATATCGGCGTAGCCGATGGTCGCACTCGTGAGTACGGTGGCGACGAGCAGGCCGCTCAGGCCGCCCACCCACGCCATCGTCCGCCGAAGAACCATACGTGAAACCAGGATTGCTTTAGTCAAATACTTATTGTCCTCGTTTCTCTGTACGGAGGATGACAAAACGCTACGCAACCGTGGCACTGGCTGTGTTGCTCTTCGTTTCGCTCGCTGCGACCGCGCCGGTCGCGGCCGCGAGTGCGAGCACGTCGGCCACCCAGACCGATTGCACGTTCCCGTTCACGACCGAGGACGCGACCGGACAGAACGTGACCGTCGAGGAGCGCCCCGACAGCATCGTCGTCCTCCAGCCGAGTGCAGCCCAGACCGTCTGGGAGCTCGGCGCCCAGGATCGCGTCGTCGGCGCGCCGGTGAACCCGTTCACCGCGTATCTCGACGGCATCGAATCGAAAGAGCCCGCCCTCAACGACGACCAGTTCAGCGTGAACCAGGAGGCCGTCGTCAATCTCAGCGCCGATATCGTGCTCGCGCCGAACGTCGTCCCTGACGAGACGGTGAACAGCCTGCGAGAAGCCAACCAGACCGTGTTCAAATTCGGCTTCGGCACCTCGCTGCAGTTCATCGCAGACAAGACCGCGCTGACTGGCCGTCTCATCGGCAGCTGTGACGCCGCCGAGGCGACGAACGAGGAGTACTGGAACCGCATCGATGCCGTCCGGAACCAGACCGGCGAGTACGAATCACCGCGTGCGATGTACTTCACTGACAACTTCACGGCCGGCTCCGGGACGTTCATCAACGAGCTCATCACGACCGCCGGCGGCACGAACGTGCCCGCCGAAAACGGCGTCCAGAGCTACCAGGCCATCAACGACGAGGCGCTCGTCGAGTGGAATCCCGAGGTCATCATCGTCTCGAGCGGAACGGGCGGCGTTCCGAACACGGCGGCCTACGAGTCGACGTTCGCCGTCCAGAACGACCAGGTCGTCGCGGTGAACGGTAACTACATCAGCCAGCCAGGCCCGCGAATCGCGCTCGCCCTCGAAGATATCGCCGCGGCGTTCGCCGACGCCGAACTCGAATCCGAGAAGACAGCCACTGAGGACGACGGTGCCGGGTTCGGCCCTGCCGTCGCTATCAGCGCGTTACTCGGCGCTGCACTGCTCGCCCGCCGCCTGTAACCCGGCGTTCGTCCCGCAACCGCCCTCTTTTTACCCCGCCGTCGCCCACGCTCGATATGGTCGAGAACGTCATCTGGCCCGCCTATCTCGACGCCAACTGCTCCCGCAGCGAGGGGCGACGCGTCCCCGACGACCTCGCTGTGCCGGAGCCCACCGTCGACGAGATCGCAAGTGCGGTACAGCAGGTCGGCTACGACGCCGTCATCGAGCGCGACAAGACGTATCCCCGCGAGTACGAACCACGGGGGCGCGTCCTCGTGAAAGGCGCCGACGATGCGACAAAATCCGACCTGCTGGGTGCCGTCGCCGCGTACGTCTCGGCCCTCCGAGAATGAAGCGCATCGGCGAGGTCGTCCGCACGGCACAGGGGCTTGCTGTCATCCGGTGTCCCGGCGAGGAACATCCCGATGTCGGCGCCGAAGTCGTCGACCAGAACCTCGACACCATCGGCCGCGTCGTCGACGTTTTCGGGCCCGTCGACCGTCCGTACGTAGCCGTCTCGCCCGACGAGGGTGTCTCCCTCCCATCGCTGCTCGGCGAGAAGCTGTACGCCGACTGAGACCGCAACGCCCAAACGACTCCCCGCGGACGATAGGCTATGAAGCGGGCCTACGTCGCTGTCGCCGCCACTGTCGGGCTTTTTCTACTGGTACAACTCGGTGCGCTTGCCCTGGTCGAGCCGTTCATGGAAGCGGGCTATCAGACCGTCGAAGACCCCGCTGACCCCACCAACAGCCTGCTGTATATCGGCGCGATTCTCATCGCGACGGTCGTGATGCTCGCCGCGATCAAACTCGGCGTCGACGAGCTGCTGCAGGGGCTCATCATCTTTGCGTCCGTGTTCATCGCGTTCTACGTCTTCTCGGTCGTCGTGCCGGCGGTCATCACCATCGCGAACGTCAACGCCCTCGCCGTCGGCTTCGCGCTCCTGCTCGGCGTGGGGCTGCTCGCCTATCCTGAGTGGTACGTCATCGACACCGCCGGTATCGTGATGGGAGCCGGCGCTGCAGGCCTGTTCGGCATCAGTTTCGGGTTGCTGCCTGCACTCGTCCTGCTCGTCATCCTCGCCGTGTACGACGCCATCTCGGTGTACGGCACCGAACACATGCTCACGCTGGCCTCGGGCGTGATGAGTCTCCGTCTGCCCGTCGTCCTCGTCGTCCCACTCTCGCTGTCGTACTCCTTCCTCGAAGAGGAGGGCCCGGAGACCATCGAAGATGAATCGGCCGAGGAGGCCGAAACCGAAGGTGAAGATGATGATGAGGAGGAGGAGACGCCCCCCGACGCACTCGACCGCGATGCGTTCTTCATCGGGCTCGGCGACGCCGTTATCCCGACGATTCTCGTCGCTTCGGCCGCGTTCTTCAGGCCAGGGAATACTGCACTGCTCGATGTCCCTGGTATCGCGCTCACCGTCCCGGCACTCGGCGCGATGGTCGGGACGCTCCTGGGCCTGCTCGGACTCATGTGGATGGTGCTGAAGGGGCGTGCCCACGCCGGCTTGCCGTTGCTCAACGGCGGTGCAATAGCCGGTTATCTGGTCGGAACCCTCATCGCCGGTGTCGCCATCGCCGAAGCCCTCGGCGTCGCCCCGTATCTGTAGTCGGGACTTATCCCATACCCATTCTGCGTGGCCGGTATGTCGACGGAACGGCTCCCGCCCGCCGAGGCGTTCTATGCCGACGACGGGCAACTCCGGGTGTCGCTCGATGCGAACCTCGATGTCGTTCAAACGGTTCGTGAATCGGCCTGATTATTCGCCGGTCAGGGCTTCGCTGGCCGGCATGAAATCGATGGTTCGGCCGAGGCCCTGCGCTTCGGCCTTCTCGTAGAGCATCATCGCGGCCGCGACGGTCTCGATGCCCGTGCCACCGCTATCGAAGACGGTCACCTCGTCATCGCTCGTCCGGCCCGGTCGTTCGCCTGCGACAACCTCGCCGAGTTCGGCGTGGATGTGGTCGTCGTCGACCACGCCGGCGTCACGGGCAGCGAGGAACGCCCCCGCATCCTGGAAGGCCCGAGCACGGAGGTCGGGCACGTACGTCGACCGGGCGACGGTTTCGGCGTCGATCTCCTGTTTGCCGCGGTCGTACTGCCCCATCGCGGTGACGTGGGCGCCGTCCGGCAGGTCGTCGCTGTGGAAGACAGGATCGGAGGCTTTCGTCGCCGTGATGACCACGTCGGCATCGGAGATGGCGGCGGCAGCGGAATCGGCGGCCGAGACATCCGCATCGAGCCGGGCGTCGAACTCCTCGGCGAAGGACTGCCGGCTCTCGGGTGTCGGCGAGAAAACGGAGACCGTCTCGAAATCCCGAACCGTGGCGGTGGCTTTCAGTTGGCCGCGCGCTTGCGCGCCAGAGCCGATGATTGCACATTTCGTTGCGTCCTCACGGGCGAGGGCGTCGACGCCGATGGCACCGGTAGCGCCGGTCTTGAACGGGTTCATCGATGCCCCGTCGAGTAGTGCCATCATCCGGCCGGATTCGGCGTCGAAAAGCGGGAGCGCAAACTGGGCGTCTTCAGCGCCGAAGCCCGCGGAGTACATGTAGCCGCCCATGGCGCCCACTTCGGGGAGGATGGCGAGATAGCCGGTACACATCCCCGGCGGGTCACCGCTGACGAGTTTGGTTCGTGGTTCTGCCGAGCCGTCGTTGCCGTGGCTCTCGTAGCCAGCACGGACGGCGTCGACGTATTCTTCGGGCGTCGCCAGGTTGGCGAGTTCGTCACTTCGCAGGAACAGGACATCAGTCATGAAACGGCGTTCGCGCGGCAGGGTAAAGTGGCTATGTCTGCCGGCGAGTTATTCGGCGGAGACAACGTCGTTCGAGTTCGGCGCGGCGGCCTCGGCGGGCTGGGGGCCGAGCGGCGCGTTGACGAACATTGCGTGACCCATGAGGCCGATCGAGACGACGGAGGCCAGGGGCACGGCAGTTGATAACGACATTCCCGCGAAGAGGAGCAACGCGGTCAGTCCGGCGAGTGAAAGGGGAATGAGGCCGAGGACGATGTCGTAATAACCTGCCATAATACATTACTTTCTATGAGGGATACTCATATAAGTGTTTTCCAATAAGTACTGATAGAGTATTGACGGGGAATCAGTAGGCATTGAGATGCTCACAGAAATAATTTCTATAACTTATAAAAATATGACGCCGGCCAAATGAGGCGAAGAGGGTCTCTAAAAGCCATTCTACGATATCGGAACAGAAGGATTGCTAACCTCTGGATAACAGAAGCAGGATTCGTAGTGTGCATATCGTATGTGGTTGCCGGCTGGCTGATTCTTGAGTCCGGTCGCTTATGCCGCCGCCCCGATAACCGATGGCCGATGAGTGACGATTCCTCGGCCATCGAGTACGCCGACCGAGCGCAGGACGTGCTCGGGTTCTCCCGGTGGTGGCAGATCGTCGCCGCCGCAGGCATGATGGCGGCCGTCAGTCCGTATCAGTACGTCTGGTCGTCTATCGAAGGGCCGCTCGCCGAACGCCTTGATATCGCGCTGCCAGCACTCGGCGCGGTCTTCTCTTTTTACGTCGTCTTCCAGTCGCTCTCACAGTTCCCAGCCGGCTGGTGGCGTGACCGCCGTGGCCCCGGCGTGCTCACCTTCCTTGCCGCACTCCTCGCTGGGGGCGGCTACATCGGCCTCGCGTACGCGACTGAACTCTGGCAGTTGTACGTCCTCTACTCGCTCGGCTCTATCGGCGTCGGCATCATCTACACCATCGCGGTCAACACCGCTGTCAAGTGGTTCCCCGACCGAACCGGTCTGACGACCGGTATCGGGACGATGGCCTTTGCTGGCGGTAGCGCCCTCGTCGTGCCCTACGTCCGGGCGAACGCGACCGTCGCAGCCTACGCCGACGTCCTCCGGAACGTCGGTATCGCAATCCTCGCCATCCTTCTTGTCGGCTCCGTGCTCCTTCGTGACCCACCAGACGACTGGCTCGGTATCGACGAGGACACCGACACCGACTCGCTCGCAGCGTCCGTCCGCGGCCGTGCGTACACGACGCGTGAGATGCTCAAAACCTGGCAGTTCTGGCTGCTGTATGCGATGTTCATCGCCGCTGCTGGCGCCGACCTCATCGTCATCGCGAACATCGTCCGCTTCGCCGAACACGTCGGCTTCGCGGCCATCATCGCGACCATCGCCGCGACGCTCCTGCCACTGGCCGCGGGCGTCTCACGCATGATTCTCGGCGAGGTCTCGGACCGCTTCCCCCGCAAGCGGGTGATGGCCGTTTCCTTCGTCCTCGCTGGGATTTTCCGCTTTGCGCTCATCGGCGCGGGACAGATCAGCGCCGACTTCGTGTTCGTCCTCATGGTGCTCCTGGCGATGTTCTTCTCCTCGCCGCTGTACGTCTACTTCCCCTCTCTCATGGCGGATTACTACGGCTCTGAAAACTCTTCGAGCAACTACGCCGTCCTCTACACTGCGAAGGTCGGCGGCGGCGTCTTCGCCGGGACGGCAGCGGGCTATCTCGTCGCGACACTCGGCTGGATTCCGACGTTCGCCATCGGTGGCGGGCTCGCCGTCGCAGCGGGGCTGGCAGCACTCGTGCTCCGACCGCCCGCCGGCTCCGGACTGGAAGCCGACGCCGCGGTGGCCGCCGACTGAATCCGCAAGGACTTGAAGGGACGCCGTCGAACTCCCGACCATGTCAACTCAGTCGTTCATGGAACAGCGACTCGATGCGAGCACCTGGCCCATCGCAGTCGGTGACATCATTGCACTACTGGCGTTCCTTCTGGCCGGAACGCTCCAGCATTCGACGATCACCGAGATTCAGATGAATCCCGAAATATACCTCTTCGCCGCTGGCCCGTTCATCCTCGGATGGCTCATCGCCGCGCCGCTCATCGGCGCGTACTCGCCCGGCGGTGGGTCGGCGGCGAACTCCTCGATACCGCTCGCTATCCGGTCGTGGGTGCCCGCAGCCATCATCGGCCTCGTCGTCCGCGTCGTTGCCGTCCCGGAACGTGGGTTCGCGCCCGTGTTCGCAGGCATCATGCTTGTCGGCGGCGCTGTCGTCCTTTCGGTGTGGCGCTACCTCTACTTCCAGCTTCGATAACCGAACCGACTCCTATTCTTTGACGCCCGCAAGAAGCATGCTGAACCCGTATTCGACGGGGCGGGCGTCGAGCCCCGCACGCTCGATTTCCTCCTGTAGCTCCGCGGCGGTGTAGAACCGCGAATCGAAGCCGACGACCCGTTCGGCGAGCGCCAGCGCTCGTCCCCGCCGGGTCGAGCGGTCGAACTCCTGGATGACGAGTACGCCGCCCGGAGCGAGCACGCGGGCGATTTCACCGAGCGCGGCTCCCTGGTCGCTGAAATGATGCAGCGCGTCGACGATGAGCACGGCATCGACGGATTCGTCGGCCAGCGGGAGCGCCTCCCCATCGCCCTGCACCGTCTCTAACCCTCTCGCGCGAGCCCGTTCAAGCATCCCACGGGCTGGGTCGACGACTGTCGCGCCGACTTCACGGGCAGCGCGACCCGACCCGCCGCCCACCTCGACGATTCGGTCGATGTCTCTATCGGCACACGCGAGCCCCTTCCGGAGCGCCGTCACGTCGGCCGGCGGCATCAGACGGTCGTACAACGGGGCGAAATAATCGAACGCCCGCACGTCCCAGCGCATACCGGCTTCTCGAGCGCCGAGCATAACACCGTTGTCCCTCTATCGGACGTATGGACGCCGTCCTCCTCGGGTGGCCGCCTGACGGCCCAACCCTCCGGCTTGATTACCGGCGGTTCAGCTACGCCGGGAAGTTCGTGATGTCGAACACGGGGAAGGCCGTGATTCGCGACGAGGCGACCGCCGACGAGGAATCGGAGTACGACGAGGACGTTCTCGCCACGGTCGCGTTCAACTACGACCGCACCGACCCCGACACGCTGTGGCTCCGATACGTGACAGTTCGAAACGACCGACGCGGCGACGGGCTCGGCCCCCGACTCTGTACGTTCGTCACCGACCGAGCGGCGGCCCGCGACGTAGCGCGCGTCCGCATCGCCGTCAACAACCCCTTCGCTTACGAGGCGCTCTATCGTGCCGGCTTCTCGTTCACCGGCGAGACGACGGGCATCGCAGAATTGGTATTGGAGCGGCCAGCCGACTCCCCGGCAACGCGCTCCCAGGAGACGTATCAGGCCGGCCTCGACCGGTATCGAGAGCGCGACCTCACCTCCGAAGAGCGGTCGTTTCTGGAGCGAAAACGCGGGCAAGCGCCGCCCGCTGCCCGCACGTAGCGCCGCCCCGCGGGTTTCAAGCAGCCGCACGGCAAAGGGCCGCCAATGGGAAACGCAGACATTCGGCAGCTGGCGGTCATCGAACCGAAACCGTTTGAGGAGTTGGCCGGCTCCGTCGTCGCCATCGACGCCCACAACTGGCTGTACCGCTATCTCACGACGACGGTCAAGTTCACACGCAGCGAGATGTACACCACCGAAGCGGGCGAAGAGGTCGCCAACCTCATCGGCGTTGTCCAGGGCTTGCCGAAGTTCTTCGAACACGAGATCACGCCAGTCTTCATCTTCGACGGCGGTGTGACCGAACTGAAAGCCGAGGAGGTCGAGGAACGCCGCGAGCAGCGCGAGGCCTACCAGGCAGAGCTCGAGGAGGCCCGCGAATCGGAGGCCGAAGCCGCCGAAATCGCGACGCTTGAGTCCCGCACACAGCGACTCACCGACACCATCCAGGAGACGACGCGTGACCTCTTGGAACTGCTCGACGTGCCGTACATCGAGGCGCCCGCGGAAGGGGAAGCCCAAGCCGCCCACATGACCAGGTACGGCGACGTCGACTACGTCGGGTCGGAGGATTACGATACGCTGTTGCTCGGTGCGCCCCGCACGCTCCGGCAACTGACGAGCAAGGGCGACCCCGAGTGCATGTACTTCGAACGGACGCTTGAGAAACACGACCTCACGTGGGAGGAACTGGTCGACGTCGCCATCCTAATGGGCACCGACTTCAACGACGGCATCTCCGGCATCGGCCCGAAGACGGCGGTGAAACTCATCCACGAACACGGCGACCTCTGGGGTGTGCTGGACGCCCGTGACGAGGCCATCCCGCACGCCGACCGCATCCGGGCGATGTTCCTCGACCCCGACATCACCGACGACTACGAGTACGACACCGACATCGACCCCGACCTCGATGCGGCGAAAGCCTACGTCACTGACGAGTGGGAGATTCCCGCCGAGGAGGTCGAACGCGGCTTCGAGCGCATCGAGGAGTCCGTCGTCCAGACCGGCCTCGACCGCTGGACGTAGCTTACAGGTCGACGCGCGTCGCCGCCCGTCCGTCGGCGTCGGCTCGCTCAAAGAGGTCGTCGGGTTCGACTTTCAGAAGACCCTCCAGCCGCCCTTCGGTTTCGGGCTGTGGCGGGACGAGCCGATTGCAGCCGGCCTCGATTTCGGCTTCCTCGTAGGTACCGAGTCCTCGCGCCCGATTGGTAATTTCTGGCTTGTCGACGGTCAAGAGCGGCCGGTGGACGGGCATATCCACGGCGGCGGTCGTCACCTGGAGATTGCGCGCGGTCTGGCTGGATTTCTGCCCGAGCGCCTCGCCGGTGACGATGCCGGCGGCGTCCTCGATATCCGCGATGGTTTCGGCGACGGCGAAGAAGTACCGCCGAACAGAGAGCATCCGTCCCCGCTCGACGCTCTCGACGAGGTGCCGAATCGTCTCGCCGCCGTCGACGACGTACGGCCGTAGGTCGTGGTTTGGGGCCCGTTCGCCGAGCCGCTCGCAGGCCGCGATGGCACGGGCACGGTGGTCGACACCGCCGTAATCGCCCAAATCGACATAGACGGGCACGACGGGCGCCCCACGTCGCAGGAGTTCGAAGGCCGCCACTGGCGAGTCGATGCCGCCCGAAATCAGGGCGACAAGCGGCGCCTGCGTCCCGACCGGTAGGCCGCCGGGCCCCTCCAGCCGTTCGGCGAAGACGTAGGCCGTGTTCGGCCGAACGTCGGCCTCGAACGTCACGTCCGGGTCGTCGAGGTCGACGCCGGCAGCGACGGCCTCGCCGATTGCGGCGCCGCCCTCACGCTCCAGCTGTGGGCTGGTGAACGGGTGGTCGTCGCGGGCCCGCGACGCGCGCACGGCGTAGGTGTCGAACGAGCGGTCGCGCGCCAGCGCGACCATCGTCTCGTAGATCGCATCGGCGTCGGGGGCAACCTCGCGTGCGGGGCTGGCCGAGACGACGCCAGGGAGGTCGGCGGCGGCCGTGGCTGCCTCGCCGGCGTCGGCTGTCCGGATGATAAGGCGTCCGTCCGTGCGCTCGACGCGACCGGAGATTCCGCGGTCGTCGAGCGCTGCGGCGACGTTCGCCCGGAGCTGCTCTTCCATCCGGCGGCGAACGGAGGGGCTCTTCGTGCCAAGCTCCCCGTAGCGGACGACGACGCTGTTCATACTCCATCGACGGCATCGGCGCGGTAAAGCCGCTCGGTTGGGGACGCTGGCCTTTTATCCGCGGCTGCCTCATCCCCGGATATGACTCCCGAGGAAGTCGAAGCGAAAATCGAAGACGAGATCGAGGCGTGTGACGCGACCGTGCGGCGCGCCCGCGGGAAACACGACGACGACCACTTGGAGGCGACCGTCGTCTCGCCGGCCTTCGAGGGGCTGCCACTCGTCCAGCAGCACGAACTCGTCTACGATGCCCTCGGCGACGCAATGACGACGGATATCCACGCCCTGGAGCTTTCGACCCGGACGCCCGAGGCGTAGCCGAGCGGCCGGTTTTCGATGCGTTTTACGTCCCCCCGCGAGAGGCATCTCGTATGACTGACGACGAGGATTACCGAACCGAACGCGACAGTCTCGGCGAGATGGAAGTGCCTGCAGAAGCGTACTGGGGCGCACAGACCCAGCGCGCACTCGGGAACTTCCCCATCTCCGATATCACCTTCGAGCGGCGGTTCATCCGCGCGCTCGGCATCGTCAAGAAAGCCGCCGCAGAGGCCAACCTCGAACTCGACCTCATCCCTGCGGACAAAGCTGACGCCATCATCGAGGCCGCCGACGAGGTCATCGCCGGCATCCACGACGACCACTTCCCCGTCGACATCTTCCAGACCGGGTCGGGCACCTCCTCGAACATGAACGCGAACGAGGTCATCGCCAACCGCGCGACAGAAATCTACGGCGGCGATGTCGGCACCCGCGAAATCCACCCCAACGACCACGTCAACTACGGCCAGTCCTCGAACGACGTCATCCCGACCGCGATGCACGTCGCCTCCCTCGAAGCCGTCGAAAAGGACGTTATTCCGGCGCTGAAGACGCTCGCCGACGAACTCGAAGCGAAAGAGGAGGCCTTCGATGACGTCGTGAAGACGGGTCGAACCCACCTGCAGGACGCCACGCCCGTCCGCCTCGGCCAGGAGTTCGGCGGCTACCGCACCCAGATTCAGAAGGGCATCAAGCGGGTCGCCTCCACGCGCGAACACCTCGGCGAACTCGCGCTGGGCGGCACCGCCGTCGGCACCGGGCTGAACACGCACCCACAGTTCCCGACGCTCGCCGCGCAGTTCATCTCCAGTGAGACCGGCCTGGAGTTCCAGGAAGCCGACAACCACTTCGAGGCACAGGCGGCCCACGACGCCATGAACGAGGCCCACGGCGCCCTGCGGACGGTCGCGGGCTCGATGAACAAGATTGCGAACGACCTCCGACTGCTCGCCTCCGGCCCCCGGAACGGCCTCGGCGAAATCGAACAGCCCGAAAACCAGCCCGGCAGTTCCATCATGCCCGGCAAGATCAACCCCGTCATCGCGGAATCGGTCAATCAGATGCACAAACAGGTCGTCGGGAACGACGCCGCCGTCTCCGCAGGCGCCGCCCGCGGCGAACTCGACTTGAACCTCTACAAACCCGTTCTCGCGCACAACTTCCTCCAGAGTGCGAAGCTCATCTCGAACGCCGCGGCGGTGTTCGGCGAGCGGTTCGTTGGCAAACTCGAAGCGAACGAACATCACTGCAAGAAGCAGGTCGACCAGTCGATGGCGCTTGCGACGGCGCTCAACCCCGCAATCGGCTACGACAAGGCCTCGAAGGTCGCGAAGAAGGCGCTCGAACAGGACAAGACGGTTCGAGAGGTCGCTGTCGCCGAGGGATATCTCTCCGAGGAGGAAGCCGACGAGGTGCTGAACCCGCGTGCGATGACCGAACGCGTCATCCTCGGCGACTGAGCGCCGATCCCGTTCTACTATATAAATGTACGGTCTGTTATTCGGGCATTGATAACGCTCAATTCGGATTATGTGTATACGGTGTGTTGGATGATGTATGTCGATGGAGACTCCCCTGACCGACGCGACCGACGATGACGCGTCCGTGACCGTTTCGCAGCTGCAGGCCGAACTCGGCGGTTCCGACGAGGAAGCAACGACCGCCGCCTCGGACATCGTCTCCGAGGTGCAAACACAGCTGTTCGGCGACGCCACTTTCACCTTCGAAGAGTCCCACGTCAAATCCTCGCTGGACGAGCTCCTGCTGTCGCTCGTAGGCCTCCGGTCTTCGGACACCCACGGCAAACAGCTCCTGGATGACCTCGCCGGGGAGTTCGACACCGTCCTCAGCCCCGGAACCGTCTACCCCCGACTGCACGAACTCTGTGACGACGAGATTCTCGAACAGCGCGAGCTCGTCCAGACGAAAGAGTACATGCTCGCTGACCGCGACGAAGTCAGAAACGAGATCGCGACTGCTGCTCGACAGCACCTCGCGCTCGGGATGGTGATGCACGCGGCGCTCGAACGCGGCGAGTTCGCCTGAGCCGGCTTCAAGGCATGCGGCCTCCGGCCGGATGGTGTCTTTTTTGACGCTGCCCACCGCAGCGTTGCGTAATGAGCTACGATTACGAGGAACTCGGTCTCGTCGCCGGGCTGGAGATCCACCAGCAGCTCGACACCGAGACCAAGCTCTTCTGTAACTGCCCGACTGAACGGCGAGAGCCCGAGGAATCCGTTCGGTCGTTCGTCCGGTATCTCCACCCGACGAAATCCGAACTCGGCGAACTCGACGAAGCGGCGCTCGAGGAATCCCGCGTCGACCGCGAGTTCGAGTATCTCGCCTATGACACCACCTGCCTCGTCGAGGAGGACGACGAACCGCCCCACCGCCTCGACCAGGAGGCGCTCGACACGACGATGGAAATCGCCTCCTTGCTCGATTGTGAGGTCACCGACCAGGCCCACGTTATGCGGAAAATCGTCGTTGACGGCTCGAACACGTCGGGCTTCCAGCGCTCCTCGCTCGTCGCCACCGACGGCCAAATCGAGACCGACGAGGGGTCGGTCGGCATCGCCGACCTCTTGCTCGAAGAGGAATCTGCCGCCCGCATCGAGGAACACGACGCCGGCGTCACGTACGGCCTCGACCGGCTCGGCATCCCGCTCGTCGAAATCGGCACGAAACCCGACATCCGGTCGCCGGAGCAGGCCCGTGACGCGGCCGAACGAATCGGGATGTTGCTGCGCTCGACCGGGAAGGTCAAACGCGGCCTCGGCACCATCCGACAGGACGTCAACGTCTCCATTAAAGAGGGCGCCCGCGTCGAGATGAAGGGCGTTCAGAGCCTCGACGATATCGACGATATCGTGCGGAACGAGGTCGGCCGACAGGTCGAACTCCTCGACATCGCTGACGAACTGCAGAGCCGCGACGCGGCTGTCGGTGACCCACAGGACGTTAGCGCGGTCTTCGAAGAGAGCGAGGCGCAAAGCGCCTCGAACCGTGCGAGCGGTGACGAACCGCGAGCAGAGAGCGACAGCGGCGTGATCGCGGGCGCGGAGACGGTCACCGCGGTTCGACTCGAAGGATTCGACGGCCTCGTTGGTCGCGAGATTCAACCCGACCGCCGACTCGGCACCGAATTCTCCGACCACGCCAAACGGCATGGCGCAGGCGGCATCTTCCATACTGACGAACTGCCGGCCTACGGCGTCACCGAAGCCGAGGTCGTGGCGCTTCGTGAGGCAGTCGGGGCACGCGAGGCGCGGAGCGCCTCGGACGGTGCGAGCGGTGACGAACCGCGAGCAGGAGACGCCGTGGCGCTCGTCGCCGCCGACACACAGATTGCGGAACAGGCCATCGAGGCCGTCGCTGACCGCGCAGCAGTCGCTATCGAGGATGTCCCCGAAGAGACCCGCGGTGCGAACGAGGACGGCACCTCACGCTACCTCCGGCCGCTTCCGGGCGCCGCACGGATGTACCCCGAGACGGACGTGCCGCCGGTCGAACCTGACTTGACCGATGTTGAACCGCCCGAACTCCTCTCCGAGCGCGTCGACCGGTACCAAGAGGAGTTTGGCCTGGATGCCGGCCTCGCAGAGCAGGTCGCGTACGGCCGCCACATGCCCACCTTCGAGGAAGCGGTCGACCGCGGTATCGACCCGACGACCGCGGCCGGGACGCTCGAATCGACGCGTACGGAACTCCGCCGTGACGGCGTCCCCGTCGAGAAACTCACCGAGGAGCACCTCCTGTCGGTGCTGGAACTCGTCGAGAGCGGCGACCTCGCCACGGAGGGCATCGGGCCCGTGCTGACGGAGCTTGCGGAGGATTCCTCGCTCTCCGCCGAGGCAGCTATCGAGGCGGCCGGTCTTTCCGGCGTCAGCCGCGAGGAGGTTCGGGAAGTCGTCGAAGCGGTCGTCGAACGGAACGCAGCCCAGATCGAAGCGCAGGGGATGGGCGCGTTCTCGGGGCTCATGGGTGAGTGCATGGGCGCGCTCCGCGGGAAAGCCGAAGGGGAGGTCGTCTCCGAACTGTTGCGCGAGGAGATCGGCGAGCGAACCTGAATCATACTGCCGGCTGTATCCGTATCGAGCTATTCGCCACTCCGGTGCGAGAACGTTCGTGCAGAACGTACAGCTGGCAGTATCAGTCGCCGTCGTCGGCCGTGCCGTCCTGAGGAATTTCGCCGGTCGCACGCTTCGCGCCGCGGCGAAGGACGCCTCGCATCGTCCGGGCTTCTCGACCCGTCGGATGCCCGCGGGCGATGAGCCGCCGGAAGAGCCGCTCCGTTTTGCCGATTTTCTCTTCGGGATGGCCCACGTCGTGGAGATAATCGGAGAACGTCTCGTAGAGCCCCTCGATCTCGTGTTCGGCTGCTCGCTCGTGGGGGTCGTCCGGATGCTGTGTCTCGTCGACGGTCAGTTCCCGGAGCTCGTACAGGACGATGGTCGCCGCCTGCGCGAGATTCAGAACGGGGTACTCGCCGCTGGCCGGGATCGAACAGACACGGTCGAGTCGAGCCAGTTCCTCGTTCGTCAGGCCGATGCGCTCCCGGCCGAAGACGATACAGACGTCGGCGTCGAGCCCGCGGAGTTCGTCGGTGAGCTCCTCGGGCCGGATGAACGGATAGCGGACGTGTTTCGTCGCGTCCTCGTTCGTCGTCGCGGTGCAGGCGACCGTATAGAAGTTCTCGACGAGATAGTCGAAGTCGATCTCGGTCGCGTTCGGCAGGACGTCCTCCCGGGCGTGGCCGGCGAATCCGTAGGCCTCGCCCTCGGGGTCGAGCTCCGGCGGGTCGACGAGATACAACTCGGACAGCCCGAAGTTCTTCATCGACCGGGCGATGGTGCCGATGTTGCCGGGCGTCTCTCCGCCGACGACGGCGACCGCGATCATGTCAGATCGGAGTAGTCCATCCCGAGCGCGTCGAGGTCTTCGTCCTCGATATCCTCGAGTGCCTCTTCCAGTTCGGGGACGTCCTCGTCCATGTCGGGTGCGGGCAGTTTGTCGGGGTCGGTGTCGACGTGGTCGACGCCGCCGTATTCTTCCGGCGCGCGGTTGCCCGCAGCGAACCACTCGTGGAATGTGTCCGCGAAGTGGGACTCGCCTTTCTCCAGGCTGCCGCCGTCCTCGCGGAACCAGTAGAGGAAATCCTGTTCGTGTTCCGGACAGAGCAGCACCTCGGAGAGCGGTTCCCCGTAGACGATGCGGGCGACGTTGCAGTCCGCTTTCTTCTCGGTGGTGAGCCAGCAGGCGTCGCAGGGCTCACCGGCGACGACGCGCAGCCGAATGAGCCGTTTGCGCGTCTCCTCGCTCATCTCCTCGAGCGGGCGAATGTCGCCGGTCTCGTCGAACACCTCCTCCTCGTCGAAGCGCCACCCCCGAAGCGCGATTGAGACCTTTCCCATGGGCGGGATTTCGTGACGAGCGCGTATAAGCGCGTCCGTCCGCGCCGGCGACGCGTCTGCCGATACCGGACGCCTTTAGCGGCGCCCACACCTGCTTCGCGTATGCGAACGGTAGATGCTGCGGGCCTCCCCATCGGCGACGAGCATCCGCCCCGAATCATGGGCGTGTTGAACGTCTCGAAGGAATCGCCGTACGACCCGAGTGTCTTCGATAACGCCGGCGAGGCGGCCGCATACGTCGACGAGGAACTCATCGACGAGGGCGCCGACATCGTCGACGTCGGCCTTGAATCGGCGAACAAACGGTACGACGTGCTGTCGCCAGAGGAGGAACTCGAACGGCTGGAGACGGCCGTCGAGACGATGGAATCGACCTCCGGCGACGCCGTCTGGTCGATCGAAACCCGCTATCACGAGGTCGCAGAAGCCGCACTCGACGCCAGCTACGACATGGTCAACGACATCTGTGGCTTTGCCGACCCGGAGATGCCGGCCGTCTGTGCGGAGTACGACATCGCCGTCGCGAAGATGGCTTCCCCGCCCGACCTCGAACGACCTGGTGCCGTCGAGGACGTCGACTGGGCGGCGCGACGCGCCGCCAGTCCGAAGCGTAGCCGCAGCTACGCGGATGACATCTACGACGCGCTCGAACTGAACGGATTCACGGACAAGACCATCCTCGACCCCGCCTTCGGCGGCTGGTCTGAGGAGAAGACGACCGCCGACGATCGCGAAACGTTCGATCGCCTGCGAGAGTTCCGCGGCTACGGTCGCCCCCTTCTCGTCTCCATCAACCGCAAGAACTTCCTCCGAGAGGTCGCCGGCCGAGACACAGAGGAGGCGCTGCCCGTCTCCCTCGCCGCGACCTCGATGGCCGTCGAACGCGGCGCCCACATCGTCCGCACCCACGACGTCGCGGAAACGCGGGACGCCGCCCTCATCGGTCACGAATTCAGCCGTGACCGGGTTCGCGACCCCGAGATGGGCGTCGAAGAGCTCGATGTTACGACCGACGGGGAGTTCGCTCGAC
The DNA here is from genome assembly GCF_047616845.1 of Natronomonas sp. GTDB lineage: Archaea > Halobacteriota > Halobacteria > Halobacteriales > Haloarculaceae > Natronomonas. The sequence goes on from NZ_JBLGBY010000004.1 coordinate 20,905, forward strand.
ACCTCCATCGGGTGACGGCCAGCGACGAGCAGCCGTCGGTCGTGACACACGCCGTCGAGTTCGACCTCCAGAGGGAAACCGAGGATTACATCGCCCGAAGCGCCAAATTAGAGGGTATCCGCGCCTATCAGGGCAGCTCGTTGCTGGTGGTCGGCACTGCCGCCGAATTCCGGTCACTTCGGGCCGCCATTCAGTCGGGGCCAGATGCTGCTCGGCGGGCCGTAGCGCGCGCCTGCGGCGGGCTGGAGTAGTCTGACGAATGGCGGACGCCTGGCACGCGGTACAAGAAAACTTATGCCATCACGGTAGGTATGACGGCTTGGAAGCCCGGAGGGCACACCTGGGTAGGGGTACCTTGGTGACCTCTGGGCCCAGTCTTTCATTCGGGTAGTGGCTATGCAGTACGAACAGTGGCAACCGGCCTACGAGGCGATACTGGCTGATTTCGGCTACGAGCAGGCCGCGGACGAGCGAGCACGCGACGTCCTGGCCGGGCTCATGGCCGATAAGCGACCGCTGGGACTCGACGATATCGCGTTCTCCGGCACCGTCGCCGTCTGTGGAGCCGCCCCCTCCCTCGTCGGTGACCTCGACGTTGCTCGTGGGGCGGACGCGGTCGTCGCCGCCTCGACGGCTGTCGACGTGTTACGCGATGCGGGCGTCGCCGTCGACTGTATGGTGACCGACCTCGACAAGAACCCCGAGACGGCACGAGAGCTGACGGAAGCCGGCACGCCGGTCGCCGCCCATGCTCATGGCGATAACATCGAGGCCGTCCGCGAACAGGTGCCGACGTTCGATGCGACGGCCGTGCTACCGACGACGCAGGCCGAACCGACGCCGTCTGTCGTCAATCCCGGCGGCTTCACCGATGGCGACAGGGCGGCGTTTCTCGCCGACGCCTGCGGCGCCGACCGCCTCGTCTTCCCTGGATGGGCGTTCGACGACCCCTCTGTTGGGGAGGAGAAGGCCCGAAAACTGCTGTGGGCCGAGCGCCTGCTCAGGTGGCTGGAGCGGCGTCGCGACGAGCGATTCGACGTGCTTGATGGCCGACGTGACCGCATCGAGTTGCCGTGGCTGTGACGCCGCACAGTTTATAATCGCCCGCGGCGAAGCGGAGGCGAATGCCCCGTCCGTCGGAACGTGTCGACATCCATCGTATCGAGTTCGAGGTTCCCTGGCCACCGCACACCGCCTACGCGTATTTCCTCCCGACCGAGGAGCCAATACTCATCGACGCCGGTGCGCCGGGCGAGGAGGGCTGGGCAGCGCTCGCGAACGGCCTCGAGGCAGCCGGCTACGCGCCCGAAGACGTCGAGCATCTCCTCATCACCCACCCCCACACTGACCACGACGGGCAGGTCTCGTCGCTGGTCGACGCCGCCGACCCAACCGTGTATGCGCCCGAGGGCATCCGCGACCGCCTGTCACGCGACCCGGACGACCTCGCCTCGGTCGTCCGGCGAAACGCAGCCGCCGCCGGCGTCCCCGACCCCGAATCGGCAGTCGAACGGGCCGTCGACTCCCTCCGTCGCAATCGGTCGTGCCTCCCGCCGGAGGACATCGACGTTGATGTCGCCTTCGGCGACCCGCTCGACGCCGGCGCTATCACGTTCACACCGATTCATGTTCCGGGCCATCAGGCCAATCAGGCCGCGTTCCTCGCCGATGGCGACCTCTTCGCCGGTGACACCCTCATCGAACCGTTCCGCCCTGCGGCGCTGCATGTCGGGTTCGACCGCGGCTACGAGGAGTGCATCGACGCGTTCTACGACGGCCTCGACCGCCTCGCAACCCACGACATCGACCGCGTGTATCCCGGCCACGGCCCGGTTTTCGAGGACGCCGGCGGCGCTATCGAGCAGGCTCGCAATGACCTCGATTCCCTCGTCGCGTCGTGTCGGCGGACGCTCTCGGAACTCGGCCGTGCGACGGCCTACGAGGTGACCGAAACGCGCATCGACGACCCGCGGCGCATGGAGTTCTCCGTCTTCGAGACGGTCGGGTCGCTTGCACGGCTCGAACGGCGTGGAGAAACAGTGTCGACAGCGAAAAACGGCGTCCGAACCTATCGCAGTTAGGGGACGAGCACGACCTTGCCGCTGGATTTCCGCGCCTCGATGAACTCGTGAGCGTCGGCGGCTTCCTCCAAGCCGAAGGTGTGGCCGACCTGAACCTCGAGCGTGCCGTCACCGAGCAACTGCGTCAGCTCGGGCACGGCACCCATCACCTTCATCGGCTTCTCCTGAATCGCGCGGCCAAGGTGGTAGCCGATGACGCGCTGATTACCGAAGAGGAGGTCGGCGGTGTTCGGGCGACCGGGTTCGCCGGCGGCGGCGCCGAACGAGACCATCCGGCCGAAGGAGGTGAGCGCATCAAGGCTCTCGTCGGATGTCTCCCCGCCGATGCCGTCGAGGACGAGGTCGACGCCGTCGCCGGTGGTAATCTCGTTGACCCGCTCGACGAAATCCTCCTCGGTGTACTGGATGCGGTGATCCATGCCGAGCCCCTCGGCCATCGAGAGCTTCTCGTCGGTCGAGGCGGTGCCGATGATCTCCGCCCCTGCCTCGTCGGCCAGCTGGACGGCTGCACTGCCGACGCCGCCCGCCGCAGCGTGAATCAGCACGGTTTCGCCTTCTTCGAGGCCACCCCATTCGTGGAGGCAGTTGTGGGCGGTGAGCCACTGGACGGGGAAGCCGGCGGCCTCCTCGAAGCTCAGCTCGCCGGGAATGTCGAGCAGCCCGCGGGCGTCGGCGACCGCGTATTCGGCGTAGCCGCCGCCGTTGACGAGCGAGACGACCGCTTCGCCCGGCTCGCGGCCGACGCCGTCGCCGACCGCGTCGATGACGCCCGCGACCTCCATGCCGGGGACGTACGGCGGCTCGGGGCCGCCCTGATAGTGGCCGCGGCGCTGCATGATGTCGGCGAAGTTGATGCCGGCGGCGCGCACCTCGATGCGCACCTGGCCCTCGCCGGGTTCTGGTTTCTCCGTGTCCGTTACCTCGATTCCGTCGGTGCCACCGAACTCGGTGACTTCGGCTGCTCGCATCGGCATACCACCACATGCGGGGTCATGCCTTATCAATGTTAATTAAAGGGCGGTAAATTAAACAAAACTGTTAATCTTCCATCGGTAGCTGCACGAGTTCGACCCGGAATCGGACTGCACCCACTATCCTCACGGGGGTAAAGCCCTGCACACCGACGCGGATACCTTTAAGCGGATACGGCCGTCCTGTCAGGGTATGACGTACGATTGTTCGTTCCTGTCTGACCTCGCTCTCGACGGGACAACCTCCTTCGAGGAGTCCGCCCGGGAGAACCACGCCGCCGACTGGGTGGCACAGGAGGCCGGCCTCGGCGTAACCCCCGACGCCGTCGTCTGGCCGGAATCGACCGCCGACGTGTCGACGGTGCTGGAAGCCGCTCACGAACGCGACGTACCCGTGACCCCCTACGCTGCGGGCACGTCCATGGAAGGCAACGCCGTCCCCGCGTTCAAGGGAATCAGCATGGATATGACGAAGATGAACGACGTGCTGGAGGTACGCCCCGACGATTTCCAGATCGATGTCGAACCCGGCGTGATGGGCAACGTCGTCGACGAGACGGCCGCCGAACACGGCATGTTCTTCCCACCGATGCCCTCCTCGGCGAACCTCTCGACCATCGGCGGCATGATCGTCAACGACGCCGCCGGCCAGAAGACGGTCAAATACGGCGAAGTCGCGGATTGGGTGCTCGAACTCGAAATCGTCCTCGCTGACGGGACGGTCATCGAAACCGGGAGCAAGGCCGTCAAGACCTCCTCCGGCTACAATCTGAAAGACCTCATCATCGGCAGCGAGGGCACGCTCGGCGTCGTCACGCGCGCGACGCTCGAACTGGAGGGGCTTCCCGAGCAAATCAAGGGCGGTCGCGCGGTCTTCAACTCGATGGACGACGCCGCCGAGGCCGTCTTCGACGCCGTCCGCTCGGGCGTCGACGTGGCGAAACTCGAACTCATCGACCCCCTGGCCGGTGAGATGGCCAACGCCTACTTCGACACCGGCCTCCCGGACGCGGCGATGATCTTTGTCGAATTCCACGCCAACCACGGCATCGAGGAGGAGATCGAGTTCTTCCGAACCATCCTCAACGCCCACGATGTCGAGCAGTTCGAGATCGCGAGCGACGACCGTATGGACGAACTCTGGCGGGCCCGCGACGAACTCGCCTTCGCCATCCAGCAGTACGACCCCGACCTCGAACCGCGCCATCCCGGCGACGTGACCGTCCCTATTAGCAAGTATCCCGACCTCATCCGCTATGCGAAAGCGCGGGCGGCCGAACACGACATCCTCCTGCCGTGCTTCGGCCACGCCGGCGACGGGAACGTCCACTACGCCGCCCTCATCGACCCCGATGACGAGGCGATGTTGGAGGCCGCTGATGACCTCTACGACAACATCGTCGAGCAGGCCATCGAATGGGGCGGCACCGCCACTGGCGAACACGGCATCGGCATGGGCAAACGAACGTTCCTCGAACGCGAGCACGGCGCGGGCACGGTGCAGGTCATGCGCGGCATCAAGGCCGCACTCGACCCGAAGGACATCCTCAATCCGGGCAAGATATTCCCCGAGACGGAAACCGAGGGCGTCCGAGTCGACCTGTCGAAGTAGGGCGCCGACTTCAATACCCTCGTATCCTTCGCTCAACCGCTTTGCTGCTGTGTCCGACAGTATGGGATAGCGATGAGTGCACACCTCGACGACGAACACGAGATGATTCGGGACTCACTGCGGGAGTTCCTCGAAGCCGAAATCGAACCCGACCTGCCCGAGGCCGACCGCAAACCGATGACGAAAGACGAGGCCATCGAGTACCAGCAGATGCTCGGTGACCTCGGCATCGGCCCAGGCGACGTCGAGGGCGACGGCTTCGCCGATCCCTTGACGTACGCCATCACGTCCGAGGAGATCTCGCGCATCTGGCCGTCGCTGAACGTCACGCTGAACATGTCGTTCCCGACGCTTTTCGCCGCCTACGCTGGCGAGGAGACCCAGGAAGCACTCGGCGATAAACTCGATGAGGGTGCCTGTATCGGCTGTATGGCTGTCACCGAACCCGATGGCGGCAGCGACACGGCCCATCCCGGAACGACCGCCGAGAAGGACGGCGACGAGTACGTTATCAACGGCGAGAAGACGTGGGTGTCGAACGCCCCCATCGCGGACATGGCGCTTGTCGTCGCCGAAGACCTCGAAACCGAACAGCGGGATTTCTTCATCGTCGATACGGTCACCAACGATATCGAGACGCGCGAACTGGAGAAACTCGGCTGGAAGGGCTCTCCGACCGGCCAGATTTTCTTCGACGACGTGCGTGTTCCCGAAGACAACAAACTGATGAACGCCGTGATGAACATGGTCGCTGCCGGCGACTCCGACATCGCGGAAAACGAGATGTTCCAGACTGCAGACCCGCTGAACGCCATGTTCTCCTACATGCGGACGGGGATGGCGGCGATGTCCGTCGGCATCATGCAGGCTGCCTATGAAGCGGCGCTTGAGTACGCCAAAGACCGCGAGGTGTTCGGCGGGCCCATCGGCGGCCACCAGCTCGTTCAGGAGAAACTCTACGACATCCGTGCCGGCCTCGAGACTGGGCGGTTGCTGACATACGAGGCAGCGCGAAAGGTCGCCGAGGGCGACCCGGAGGCCCGGATGTACTCCTCGCTTGCGAAGGGGTGGGTCTGTGAGAAATCCGTCGAGGTGGCCGACGACGCCATCCAGGTGTACGGCGGCAACGGTCTTTCGACGGAGTACCCCCTCGAACGCTACTACCGCGACGCCCGCACGATGACTATCCCCGACGGCACGACCGAGATTCAACAGCTCGTCGTTGGCAAGGAACTTACTGGCGTCAGCGCGTACAAGTAGCGATCCTTCTCGTTGCCGGGGTCGTCATCAGAGCCACGGTCGCCGCTGTCGGCTCACACTACGACGAGGAGCAGTTCGACCCCGACGAACCCACGTTCAGCCACTGATTCTGGATTTGTGACTGCACGAACCGTGAGCAGGCAGCCGAGACGCTCGGCTCGCCGCCCTCCGAGGCCGATGAAGCCACGCCGAAATCGACGGCCGAACGGATACCGGCACCCACAGCGACCGCCACTTCGGGGCCGGCTCCGACGCCGATGCCGACCGTGACCGAAAGCTGGGGGCAGCGTGTGTTCAAACACAGACGGCTGTCCAGGGGCCCGGCTTCACGCCGCTCGTGACGCTTCCAGCACTCGCGGCGCTCCTTACGCTGTTCGCCGTGCGTCGAAGGCGGTGACCGACGAGAGATTTTTCCCTGTCGATGCCGACGACGAGATATGGACGAGCGGGAACTCTCCTTTGCGGCGTCGGCGATTCAAAACGCTGACTCCGTCGTCGCGCTGACCGGCGCGGGCGTCTCCACCGCCTCGGGCATCCCCGACTTTCGCTCGGAGGATGGACTGTGGACGGAGTACGACCCGAACGACTTCCACATCTCGCGATTCCAGGCCGACCCCGAGGGCTTCTGGCGCGAACGCGTCGACCTCGTCGAAGACCTCTTCGGCAACGATGTCGAGCCGAACGCCGCCCACGAGGCGCTTACGGAACTGGAAGAAAGCGGCCACCTCGACGCCCTCATCACGCAGAACGTCGACGGTCTCCATCAGGAAGCCGGCAGCGACGACCCCGTCGAGCTCCACGGCAACGGTCAGCGGGTCGCCTGCACGGGCTGTAACCGGCGGTTCGACGCCGACCCGGTGTTCGAGCGCGCCCGTGGCGGTGACCTCCCGCCCACCTGCGAGCACTGTGACGACGTGTTGAAACCCGATGTCGTCCTCTTCGGCGAACAGCTCCCCGAACACGAGCGGTTCCGCGCTCACTCACTTTCCGAAAGCGCGGACGTCTTCCTCGCCATCGGCTCGTCGTTGACGGTCGAACCCGCAGCCTCGCTGCCCGAGACGGCCGCCGACCGCGGGGCGACGCTCATCATCGTCAACCTCGATTCGACCGGGCTCTCCGGCCACGCGGAGTACGATTTCCGCGAGGACGTCACCGAGGCAGTACCGAGACTCGCCGACGCAGTCATCGACTCTGACCCTCGGACGTAGCTTTTTGTCATTCGGTTCCGTGGGGTCAGTCGGTATGGACTACAAGGTCATCGACATCGACGACGTTCCGATTACTGACCTCTCCGAAATCGAGGAGGTGCCGCCGGATCTGGATATCCGCCCGGTCGGCGACCAGCTCGGCCTCTCGGAGATGCGCGTGACGGTGTGGTATTTCGACCCCAATGAGGAGATTCAGTATCATGCCCACCGTGAGCAGGAAGAGTTGTATTTCGTCCTCGAAGGGCAGTTCTCGCTGAAACTCGGCCGCTCCGGCGAGGAAGAGTTCGCCGACGCCGGCCCCGGGACGTTCTGGGTCGCAAAGCCCGAAGTCGGCCACGGCCACCGATACGTCGGCGAGGACGAGGGCATCGTCCTCTCGATCGGCGCACCGCCGGTCGAAGACCCCGGTCTCGACCCCCACTCGATCGATTAGAACTCGACTTCGACCTCTTCGGGCGAGTCGGCATCGCCGTACGTCGTTTCGAGGAACTCGAAAATGCGCGCCGACTGGCTCATCGAGACGCCGTATTCGTCGTCGACGATGACGGGCACCTGCCGCTGGCCGGACACCCGCTTGACCTCGTTTCGCTTCGAATGCAACCCTTCGACCCAGACGCTGTCGAACTCGACGTCGAGCTCATCGAGCTCATCGACGACGAACTCACAGTACGGACAGCCTTCGAGTCGGTAGAGCGTGACTGACATACCCTCATCTACGGAGCCGGGGGCAAAAACCCGACGGCGTTAACGGTTGCTGCTGACAGCGTGTTTAAGTCCTCGCCGTCGGATGTGGAGGTATGCCACCATCAGTCGGCGACGACGCACCGGGATTCGAAGCACTACTGTGTGACGGCGAGACGTTCCGACCGAACGCGCTCGCCGATGCCCTCGGCGACCGCGGGGCCGTACTCGTCTTCGATGGCTTCGTGTTCTCCGCAATCGCACAGAACTGGTGGATGCGCTACGAGACCGCCGGCTGGCACGAATTCGACGGCGTCCCCGTCTACGGTATCGTGCGGGACGGCCCGTACTCCGTCAACGAGTTCCTCCGCCAGCACGATAGCCCCTTCTCGATTTTCAGCGATGTCAACGGCGATGTCGCGGATGCGTACGAACTCCTCATCGAGCGGCAGGGGATGGCCGGCACGAAAACATCGTGCCGGGCCGTCTTCGTCCTCGATGCCGAGGGTGAAGTGCAGTACGCGTGGGACACCGACGATTGGATCTATCCGGTGCCGCGCGAGGAGATCGAGGACACCGTTGAGGCGCTGTAGCGGCCGGTAGCCCAGCCTGCAGACGCTCGTACAGCGGCCGTGTCAGCCGCCCGATCCGGTGCTCTCGCTCGCCGTTCTCCTAGTCGGTCGGCGACGGCGCTTCCCGGTACCGATACAGCTCGATTCGCCGTCGGTCGTCTCCAGTCCCGCGCGGACGGGCCGTGTCCACTGCGGGGTCGCCGGCCGAGTCGATCCGTCGGTTCAGTCGATACCCAGCTCCTTCGCGATGGTGTTCAGTTGGATCTCGTCGGTACCCTCGACGATTCGGAGGACGCGGGCCGTCTGCAGTTCGTCCATGAACGGGTTGTCTTCCGCGAGGCCGTTGCCACCGTGCACCTGCACGACATCGTCTGCGATATCGAACAGGACGTTCGACGCGAGGTATTTGACGATAGATGACTCCTCGATGGCTTGCTCGCCGTTGTCCATCAGCCAGGCGAGCCGGAGTCCGGCCGTATCAGCCGCAAACGCGTTCGCACGACCGCGGGCGAGTTTGTGTGAGACGCCCTGGAACTTCCCGATCTGGCGGCCGAACGCTTCCCGTTCGTTCGCGTATTCGACGCCGCGGTCGATGAGGAACTCAGCGTGACCGAGCGCCCGCCCGCCAATTTCGAGCCGACCAAGCGAGAGGAACTCCATGGCGTCGTAGAAGGCGCCGTCCTCGGTTCCGAGAACTCGGTTGTCGGAGACGCGGACGTCGTCGAGCGAAATCTCACCCTGCATCCCCACCATGCCGATGGCGTTGTTGAGCGTGGTTACCTCGTACTCGTTATTTTCGACGATGAAGCAGGTGATGCCGCCGTAGCGGCCCATCTCCTCCTGTGGCGAGGTGCGGGCGAACACCTGGACGAAGTCGGCGTAGGGCGCGTTCGTAATCCACTGCTTTTGGCCGTTGATGATCCACTCGTCGCCGTCCTTCTCGGCGGTCGTAGACATGTTCGGCGAATCAGAGCCGACGCCGGGTTCAGTCTGCGCGAACGCAGTCGATTTCTCGCCGCGGACGCAGGGAAGCAGATGCTCCTCGATTTGGTCGCCCTCGGCCTGGGCGAGCAGCGGCTTCGGGCCCTCCGGGCCCGCGAGGACGTATTCGCTGAGCCCCGGCCCCTTCGAGGCGACGTGTTTGATGGCCCGATACCAGGTGACGTTGGAGACGCCTTCGCCGCCGACGTCCTCCGGCAGATTCATCGCGTAGAACCCCGCATCGGCACTTCGCTTCCGCACCTCCTGAATCGCCTCGACGACCTCCGGGACGAACCGGCCGTCGTCTTCGTGGCGCTTCCGTGGGTTCGACCACGTCTCGCCCAGTTCGTCCTCGATGGGTGCTATCTCCTGTTCGATGAAATCGTCCAGACTGGAGAGGATGAGGTTCGTTTCCTCGTCCGTGTCGAAGCTGACGCCCGTCGATGGGGCTTCCTGTGTTGCCATGAGGTAACGTGCGACCAGCGGCTTATCAAGCCTGCGCGTTCAGGAGCAGGGCGGTTTAAGTGCGCCTTTGGCAGGGCAGGAGAGATGGCGTTTGACATCCTCCTCGCGGTGAACGGCGAGGATCCCCGGGCGGCGGGAGTTTCAGGTTTGCAGTCCAGACACGGATACCAGCCCTTTCGGGCACGGTAGTCCCACAGTGTCGGACTGGTGGACTGCTGGCCATGCCAAGTGGCCGTTACCCCTATTCCCGACCGGTATACGGCATCCCAGTGGTATTTTTGCCACAGGGATGCCAGCAGGCGTCAGCGAACTCGGGGGTATCTTCTGGGTCGCTTTCAGCAGTCGGCTTCATCCCCGCCCTGCTTGGCGCTCGGTTCCGACTCGGCGTCGGAACACACCCGTCTCGCGGGAAAGGCGGGGTTTCGCCTCGAACCTCAGATAAACACCGCACCGTGTGCCTGCCGTTTCGTCGGGTGTTAAGTACCCACACTCACACCTGGGAGTATGCGACTCGATGGCGTTCGCGTGCTCGACCTCACGCGGCTACTCCCTGGTCCGTACGCGACACAGTTGCTCGCCGACAGCGGCGCCGACGTAGTGAAAATCGAGGATACTAGCGCTGGCGACTACGCTCGACATATGCCACCGACGACCGACGCCGGCGTCGGCGCCGTCTTCGATGCCGTCAACCGCGGCAAGCGCAGCGTCGCACTCGACCTCAAAAACGAGTCCGGGCGGGAAGCGTTCTACGACCTCGTGGCTGACGCTGACGTGGTTATCGAGAGCTTCCGCCCCGGTGTTACCGAACGGTTGGGCGTCGACTACGAAACGCTGACCGAATATCGCGAGGACATCGTCTACTGCTCGCTGTCGGGGTACGGCCAGAACGGCCCACACGCCGACCGGGCCGGCCACGACCTCAACTACATCGGCCTCGCTGGACTGCTCGATATGAGCAGAGTCGATACTGACGAGAAACCGCAGATGCCAGGATATCAGATTGCCGATATGGCCGGCGGTCTGCTTGCCGCCTTCTCGGTCTGTTCGGCGCTGCTCTCCAGAGAGCTCGGCAACACTGGTGGTGAGTATCTCGATGTGGCCCTGACTGATGCGGTTGTCTCCTTCTCCCAGGCGTTGGCGCCCGAGGCACTCAGCGGCGAGAACCCACGCCCCGGCGAGACGCCACTCACCGGCGAGTATCCGTGGTACGATGTCTACGAGGCCAAAGACGGGAAGTACGTCACGCTCGGCGCGCTGGAACCCCACTTCTGGAGTGCGTTCTGTGAGGCCGTCGACCGACCAGACCTCGTCGGGAAACACATGACCGACGACCCCGCAGAGCGGGCAGCGGTACGTGAGGAGTTGGAGTCGATCTTCGCCGAACGGACGCGCGACGAGTGGGCCGAAACGATGGCCGATGTGGACGCCGCTGTCGATGGCGTGTACACGCCCGCAGAGGCGTTCGAACACCCCCAAATCGAAGCCCGCGGCTACGTCGAGCGCCCCGATGATGGGGCGCCGCGCGTCGGATTCCCGCTCAGAGGTAGCGACGTACCGCCGTCACCGTCTGCTGCTGCACCTGGCCATGGCGAACACACCGATGGCGTTCTTCGAGAGGCGGGCCTCGACGAGGAGACAATCGCTCGATTGAGAGACGAAGGCGCCATCAACTGACGCCGACACCGACGAGGTCGGCCAGCGCGTGACGTTTCAGTAGCGCGAAGCCGATGAAGACGACGCAGAATCCCAGAACCGAGAGCAGATCGACGGATTCTCCGAGCAACGCAACGCCGGCAATCGTCGCGACGATGGGGACGAGGCTCGCCTCGAAGGCCCCGCGTTCCTCCAACATGGTGAAGTAGATGATGAACGCGAGCGCCGTCGAGAACATGCCGGGATAGAGCACCGCTTCGATGGCCGTCGGTTCGAGCGCCGCTATCGTCGCCGATTCCTGGGCTGTGAAGCTGGCGAGATGGAGCACGCCGCCGCCGACGAGCATCGCCCAGCCGGTCATCGCGACCCGCTCCATCGACGGCGCGGTGCGCTGGACGAGTACGCCGCCGAGTGCGACACAGACCACCTGACCGAGGATGATGAGCCGGCGGAGCGTATCGCCGGCGAGCAGATTGGTCGGGTCGGGCTGGACGATGAGCCCGACGCCGACGGGAATGGCCGGAAACGAGAGCCCCCACATCGTCGCGAGAGCAGCGAACAGGGCGGTGGCGTACAGCCGGGACACGTCAACCGAGCTACGGCTCAGGTATGAAATCCCTGCCGCTTCGGCGTGGCGAACAGGTGACCGCACTCTTTCGCTCTGGCGCGCCGTGGGTCACACTCCCGCCTCGGCGGCACGCCAGCGATGGCTCAACGCATGGCCCGGGCTGCCCGCGTGTTTGTATATAAATCAAAGGGAGAAACGACGCCTTACAGCGTTATCTCGCCGTCGATGATCATCTGGGCCTGTTCGGCCAGCGCGGGGACGCCCTCGCGCATCTTCGGGTACATCGGGTCGTCGGAGTTGCCCTCGAGATACCGGCGGAAGAACATCTCGCCGAGGCCGGCGAGCTTGTACACCGCGAGCACCCAGTAGAACTTCCAGTTGTCGAACTCGAACCCTGTCTTTCGCTCGTAGCGCTCGACGAGGTCACGCCGTGTCGGATAGCCCTCGTTGGCCATGAACGTCGAGGCGAGCGACGGCGTCGGCGGTTCGGGGTCTTTCTCCTCGCGCCAATAGGAGAGCATCCAGCCGAGGTCGGTGAAGGGGTCACCGAGCGTCGACATCTCCCAATCGAAGATGGCGGCGATTTCGGGGTCGGCTTTCGGCGCGAACATCACGTTGTCGAGCTTGTAATCGCCGTGAACGAGCGTGTTCGGGTACTCATTGTCGTCCGGCGTATTCTCGGTGAGCCACGACATGATGTCGTACAGTGTCTCCACCTCTCGCTCTTCGGCGGTGACTTCGAAGGCCCACGTGAGCTGTTCCGACCAGCGACGCACCTGCCGTTCGGTGAAGCCTGGTGGGTAGCCGAAGTCACCCTCTTCGAGGCCGATAGCTTCGTAATCGACGTTGTGAATTTCGACGAGGCGGTCGACGAGTTCGTGGCCGACCTGCTCGCGTGCCTCGGGGTTCGCGAAGCGGTCGGGTTCCGCATCGCGCAGCACGTCGCCCTCCTGTTTCTCCATCGCGTAGAAGTCGCTGCCGAGAACCGAATGGTCGTCACACGCAAGCACCGTCGTGGGGACGCGGACGTTCGTCTCCTGCAGCGCGTCGATGACGCGGTACTCCCGCAGCACGTCGTGGGCGTTTTCGGCGATATCCCCCGGCGGTGGGCGCCGGATGACGAGTTCGAGGTCGCCCCAGGTGACGAACAGCGTCTCGTTTGAGTGGCCCTCTTGGTGGTGGCGGACGTCGAACGACTCGGCTGGCCCGAGTTCGGATTCCAGATACGACTGGAGCGATTCCTTGTCGACGATTCGCTCGAAATAGTCGGAGCTAGTGTCTGTCATGGGCAAACACCCTCCGAAGTCCCTAACATTGTAAGCAGTTGTGAGTGGCCCTTACCCAAATATCTGCCGCCGCTCAGCGACGGCCGCGGTTATCCGACGCCGGTTCTTTTACAATGTTGTACCCTAAACGCACCGGCATGGAGTACCACGACTCCCCCGAAGCGAAGGAACTTGCCGAACGCGCCCGAAAATTCGTCGACGAGGTCGTCATCCCGGCGGAACGGGAGGTTCTCGGCAGCGGGCCTGTCGGTGAGGATGTCATCGAAGACTTGCGCGCGGAGGCGCGCGACCGCGACATCTACTGTCCGCAGATCGACGAGGAACACGGCGGCATGGGCTATGACCTCAGCGACGTGTTGCCGCTGTTCGAGGAGGCCGGCCGGTCGATTCTTGGTGCCTCCGCGATGCGCGTCGACGCCCCCGACGAGGGCAACATGCACACTATCGAGCTCGTTGGCACCGAAGAACAAAAAGAGGAGTACCTTGAGCCGCTCGTCGCCGGGGACATCCGGTCGGCGTTCGGCATGACGGAGCCGCGCGCCGGCGCCGGCTCAGACCCGAAGATGCTGAAAACCACCGCCGAGAAGGACGGCGACGAGTACGTCATCAACGGCCACAAGTGGTGGACGACGCAGGGAAGCCACGCCGACGTCATCCTGCTCATGGCGATTACCGACCCCGACGCCCACCCCTACCAGGGCGCGTCCATCATCCTCGTCCCGACTGACGCCGACGGTGTCGAGTTCGTCCGCGACATTCCGCATCTCGGCCCCGACCTCGACGGTCACGGCCACGCCGAGTTCCGGTTCAACGACGTTCGCGTGCCCCAGGAGAACCTCCTCGGGCAGGAGAACGCCGGCTTCGCCATCGCCCAGCAGCGACTCGGCCCCGCCCGCCTGACGCACTGTATGCGCTTCTCCGGGATGGCGCGCCGCGCGCTCACCATTGCGAAGGCGTACATGAGCGAGCGGGAGTCGTTCGGCACGTCGCTGTCGGACAAGCAGTCGCTCCGCTACGATATCGCCGACAAGGAGACGGAACTGCACGCCGCACGGGCGATGGTTCGCCACGCGGCGACGGAACTCTCCCGCGGTGAGCAGGCGCGCGTCCCCGTTTCGATGTCGAAGGTCTTCACCGCCAACGTCTGTCAGGAGGCCATCGACCTCGCCATCCAGTGTACCGGTGGCTCCGGCATCTCGCGTGACCTGCCGCTCGCGGACTTCTACGAAGCTGTCCGTGCGTTCCGCATCGTCGACGGGGCCGACGAGGTGCACCAGCGCGTCATCGCCCGCGACGCCTTCGAGGGCGCCGAAGAGCACACCCACGAACTGGAGAACCTGCCCACCTTCTAACACCCACTTTTTGCACGCGAACGCGGGTCGAGCGCGAAGCGCTCGACACCGGTTCGCGGCAAAAACTTGGGGAAAATATGCGCGAGAGCCTCCAGCCGCGCCCTCCCTACGGTCGGGCGCGTTAGTCGGCTCTCGCTACGGCACCGCGGCGCTTCGCGCCGCGCTGCCGGGAACCACGAGCGCCATTAGGCGCTCGCGGACACTGCGTTTTACTTGCCATTCTTTTTATCGAACATTGTTAGTGTAGTATCTGGATGTAGCATCCGCGAGCGAACGAAGTGAGCGAGCGGTTCGCCGGACGCGACCGGAGGGAGCGTCCGGTAGCGCGCACGGACTGGAGGCGCCGAAGGCGCCGAAAGGAGTACGCGCGCATATTTTCCCCAAGTTTTTGCCGCGAACCGGTGTCGAGCGCTTCGCGCTCGACCCGCGTTCGCGTGCAAAAAGTGGGTGTTAGAAACTGAACAGGTCGATGCCGCCGGTCACACCGATGACCTGTCCGGTGATGTAGTTGGACTGTTCCGAGGAGAGATAGCCGACCAGGTTGGCGACATCCTCCTCCTTACCGAGTTTTCGCATCGGCGTAGCTTTCGCGATGCGGGCGAAGTGTTCGTCGACGTCTTCGAGCTGTTCGATGGGAAGATCTGCGAGCTGGCCGACGACGATGCTGGGCGCGATGACGTTCGAGGTGATGCCGTGTTGGGCACCTTCGAGAGCGAGCGTCTTGCCGAACCCGATGAGTGCGGCCTTCGTCGAGGAGTACGAAAGCTGGCCGAAGCCGCCCTGCCAGCCGGCCATCGAGGACATATTGATGATGCGACCCCATTCCCGTTCCTTCATGTGGGGGTAGACCTCCCGTGTGATGTTGTACGCGCCGGTGAGATTCACGGAGATGTCGCGGTCCCAGATGTCGTCGTCGAAGTTCTCGACGCGGTCGCGCGCGTCGACCATTCCGGCGTTATTGACGAGCACGTCGATGCCGTCCGTCTCCTCTTCGAGGGCGGCGACGGTGTCGGCGACGTCATCGCGGTCGGTGAGGTCACACTCGACGGCGTGGGCTGTGCCGCCGTACTCATCTTCGAGTTCGGTGGCGACGTTCTCGGCCTTCTCGTGGGCTACGTCGAGAACGATCACCTCAGCGCCCTCCTCTGCGAGGACGCGGCAGTCTTCACTTCCGATACGTCCGGCTCCGCCCGTTACGAGGGCAGTCTTGTCGTCAAGTCCGAAGTCCATTGCAACCCGGCTATCTGCGTGTTTCGCTATAAGGATTTGGACGGTGATAGGAGGGACGTTTAGTAGGGCGTGCCGAGACGACCGGGTTCGGTCAGTTCTCGACGCCGACGATGTCGAGCAGATCACGCAGGTCGCTCATCTCGTGGTCGGTTTTTGGCCCCCACGCCTCCTCGCCGTAGCCCGCGGTGCCGATGCCGAGTGCGGCGGCGCCGGCCATGTCGTGAGAGTGGCGGTCACCGACCATCGCTGTCCGTTCGGGGTCGGCCCCCGTCGCCGACAGGGCATCGCGGAACATCCGCTCGTCGGGCTTCGTGAAGCCGACGTCCTCGGAGGTCGTGATGTGGTCGAAACAGCCGCGGATGCCGAACGATTCGAGCATGTTGTCGGCCTCGCGCGTGTCGATATCGGAGACGATGGCCTGCTGGACGCCGGCCTCGGCGAGCGCTTCGATGGTTTCGACGGCACCGTCCTCGGCCCGCAGCGTGGCAGCCGTCGAGCGCTCGAAGACGAGTTCCCAGTCCTCGGGCGGCTCGTCGTCGAACAACGCCACGGTGGCCATCTCGTAGCCCTCACGGGCAGTGCGGTACTCGGTGCCTTCTCGGCCTCCGAAATGCTCGCCGAGGACGGACTTCCAGGTGTCGAGGGCGGCATCGGCGTCCATGTCGTGTTCGGACGCGAGCTCGGAGACGAACGCCGCATAGCCCGCGCGAACGGATTTGAGTTCGACAATGACGCCGCCGATGTCCCAGAAAACGGTGTCGTAGCGTTGGTCGACGCCAGTCATGCGTCGTAGTGCGTAATGCCGTCGATTGACTCGCTCGTTATTACGCCGTTCTGTTCGAGGTGTGCGAGCGCGCTCATGGCTTCCGGGATGAGATACCTGATGTCGCGTTCGCCGGCCAGCGAGGCGGCGACGGCGGGCACCGTCGAGTGGCCCGACGCGACCAGTTCCTCGACCTGTTCGAGCCGTTCGTCGAGGCTCTCGCGGTGGCGCTCGACGGTCGCAGCGAGGTTCTCGTGAATCTGGCCGTGACCGGGGTAGATACGGTCGACATCGACGCCAGCGAGCCGGTCAAGCGCGGTGTAGAACGCCTCGAACGCCTCACGGTGGCCGTCGTCGAGGCCGTCGTGCATAACGACTGGCCGGAACGGCTCGATGCCCATATCGCCCGCAAGCAGCGCGCGTTCGCCGTCGATTTCGGTCGGGTAGCTCAGATGGTCAGCCTGGTGGCCGGGGACATGGATAGCGCCGATTTCGAGATGGCCGACCTGCGTCGTGTCACCGGGCTCGATCCAGGCGTCGACCGATTCGGGCGGCAGAAGGGCGGCGTCCCGTTCCAGGGAGTCGACCGCCATGTCGACGGCCGTCTCCAGTTGTTCGTCCGGGAAGCCCGCCGCTTCGCAGTTCTTTCGGACGCGGGCTTCGAGGGCAGCCGGGTCGCGGGCGAACCGTTCGCGGACGCCTGCGGGCGCGTACACGGTCGGGTCGCCCGCTTCGAGTACCATCGTCACGAGGCCGACGTGGTCGACGTGCGGATGGGTAACCAGGACGTGTTCGATATCGCCCGGCTCGTAACCGAGTTCGGCGAGCGCATCGTGGAACGCTTCCTCGTGGTCGGGGAGGGCGGCATCGACGAGAATCGGTTCGGGGCCCTCGATGAGATAGCAGGCGACGTGGCCCGGCGGCCACTCTACCTCGAACTCCAGTCGAGAAACCGACCCCTGTTTGCTCCGTGCTTCCATTCAGTGGTAGGTGGTAATCCCACCGTATAAGGGTGTTTGTTTTGCTACAACGAAGCATTGCTTACCATTGTTCAGGATTAGTGAGGATGACTTACCTTTATTAAGGTTGGATTGAAACGAATACGCGTTATATGACAGCGACACACACGAGCGTCTACGCGACGCGTGAGCAGCGATGCTAGAGCAGTACAGCGTCGAAGGCAAGACGGCCATCATCACCGGTTCCAGCCAGGGCATCGGTGCGGTAACCGCAAAGCGGTTCGCCGACGGCGGCGCGAACGTCGTCGTCACCTCCCGTACCCAGGAGAAGGTCGACGAGGTCGCGGCGGAGATCAACGAGAGCGACCGCCCCGGTGAGGCCATCGCCGTCGAGTGTGACGTCCGCGACCGAGACGCCGTCGAGGCGCTCGTCGAGGCCACCGTCGAGGAGTTCGGCTCGCTCGATACGATGGTCAACAACGCCGGCGCCTCCTTCATGGCTGGCTTCGATGACATCTCGGAGAACGGCTGGAAAACCATCGTCGACATCAACCTCCACGGCACCTTCCACTGTTCGCAGGTCGCCGGCCAGCAGATGCAAGAACAGGGCGACGGCGGCACCATCATCAACTTCGCCTCCGTCGCGGGCACGAAAGGCTCGCCGTACATGAGTCACTACGGCGCCGCGAAGGCCGGCGTCGTCAACCTCACGACGACGCTTGCCTACGAGTACGCCGACCACGACATCCGTGTCAACTGCATTGCCCCCGGCTTCGTCGCCACGCCCGGCGTCGAATCACAGATGGGCGTCTCCGCGGAGAACGTCGACCGCGACGACGTCAAGCGTCGGATGGGGCTCTCCGAGGAGATCGCGGATATCGTCCAGTTCCTCTCGACGGAAGCGTCCTCGTATATCATCGGCGAAACCATTACGGCGAAAGGATTACCCGACATCGAAGAGACGCCAGAGGTATGAGTCAACGGAGGTTCGAAGCGTGACGGAGCGAGACGTCTTCCTGCCGGTTGCGGCCCAACCCAGCGTCGACGCGCTGGTCGAGCAGGCCGAACTGGGTGAGGAACTCGGATACGATACGGCGTGGCTTCCCGAAACCTGGGGTCGTGACGCCGTCACGGCGCTGACCTGTATCGCCCGCGAAACCGAGACCATCGACATCGGCACTTCGATCATGCCGGTGTACTCCCGCTCGCCGTCGCTTATCGGTCAGACCGCGGCGACGCTGCAGGAGGTTTCCGAGGGCCGCTTCCGACTCGGTCTCGGCCCCTCCGGGCCCATCGTCATCGAGAACTGGCACGGCGCCGACTTCGGCAATCCACTGCGACGTACCCGCGAGACGGTCGATGTCGTCAAACAGGTGCTTTCCGGCGAGGAGGTCGATTACGACGGGGAATACTTCGACCTGCAGGGGTTCCGCCTGCGCTGTGAGGCCCCCGACCCGGTTCCGCCGGTCGAGACGGCCGGTATGGGCCCGAAGGCCGTCGAGCTTGCGGGACGGTTCGCCGACGGCTGGCACGCCTTGTTGCTCACCCGCGATGGCCTCCGCGACCGACTGGAGGATTTCGACCGCGGCTCCGAGATGGGCGACCGCGACCGCTCCGAACAGCGCGTTACGCTCTCGTTGACCTGCTGTGCGCTCGACGACCCCGAGGAGGCAAAGCGCCTCGTCAAACAGCACTCGGCGTTCTACATCGGCGGTATGGGAACGTACTACCGCGATAACCTCGCCCGCCAGGGTCACGAGGATGTCGCCAATGCCGTCTACGACAACTGGCAGGAGGGCGACCACGAGGCAGCGATGGAGGCGCTCCCGGACAACGTGCTCGAACAGCTCGCCGTCTGGGGGACGCCCGAATCGGCGCGCGAACACTTCGAGCAGTTCACCGATGTCAAAGGCGTCGAAGCCGTTTCCGTCTCCTTCCCGCGCGAGGCCGACCTCGACCAGATCAAGGCGACGATGCGGGCGCTTCAGCCGGAGTAGCTTCGACATCACGATACTATTTAGTCAGCATGAAGCTCGCAACGTTCCGACGGGGTGAACTATATACTGCTGGCCCCGACAGGCAATGGCATGACCGATTCGTACACGGGCGCGGATCTCTTCGTCGACGCCCTGGAACAGTACGGCGTACAACACGTCTTCGGCAACCCCGGAACGACCGAGTTGCCCATCATGAACGCGCTGGCCGACAGCGACCTCGAATACGTCCTCGGCCTCCAGGAGGACGTCGCGACCGGGATGGCGGCTGGCTACGCCTCGACGCGACGATACCACGCCGATGACGACCCCGCCATCTGTCCCGTCGGCGTTGTGAACCTCCATATCACTCCTGGCCTCGCCCACGGTCTCGGCAACGTCTTCGGCGCCATGTACGGCGGCGCGCCGATGGTCGTCACCGCCGGCAACCACGAACTCGATTTCCGCCACGAGGAGCCGATTCTCACCGGCGACCTCGAGCAGATGGTCGAGCAGTTCTGCAAATACTCCGCCGAAGTCACCCACATCGACGCGCTCCCGATGCTCGTCCGACGGGCGTTCCGGGTCGCGATGACGCCACCGACCGGCCCCGTGTTCCTCTCCTTGCCGGCCGATGTGATGATGACCGAAACCGACGCCAGCCCGGAGCGGCTCGGCCCGATTCCGGACGCTGGCGGCGGCGATATCGAACAGATCGAGGCGGCCGCCGACTACTTCGTCGAGGCCGACCAGCCCGTGCTCGTCCTCGGCGACCACGTCGCCCGAGCGGGGAAAGAGGCCGTCGACGCAGCCGTCCGACTCGCGGAGGCGACCGGCGCCCGCGTCCACGGCGAAATCCTCGCCAGCGAGGTCAACTACCCGACCGACCACGAGCAGTGGATTTCCTTCATCGGCCCCGACGAGGGCATCGCCTCGATGCTGATGGACACCGACACGCTCGGGCTCGTCGGCTGTTCGACCAACACGACGCTGATGCACCACGAACAGCCGCTCGTCTCCGAGGACACGACGACGATTCAGGTTTCGAGCGACGCCTGGGAGGTCGGCAAGAATCAGCCCGCCGACGCCGCCGTCATCGGCGACCCCGGCCAAATCATGACACAGATTGCAGAGCGCGTCGAAGACCGACTCGACGAGGACGAACGCCAGAGCCGAATCGATTACGTCGGCACGATGAAAGCCGGCCTCGAATCGACCATGAAAGACCTCGGCGAGGACGAGACCCCCGAGGGTGACACCCGCTCGTCGAAGGCCGAACTCGTCGACAACATGAAAGCTGTCGACCCGGATACGTACATCGTCGACGAAGGTGTCACCTCGAAGTTCGCGCTTCTGACGCGGTTCCCGTTCGAGCCCGAACAGTACCTCTCGAACAAGGGTGGCGGCCTCGGATACGGGCTGCCCGCCTCCGTCGGCGCGGCGTACGCCGAATCGTTGCAGGACGACCCCCGGAACGTCGTCGGCTACATCGGTGACGGCTCGTATCTGTACTACCCCAACACAATCTACTCGGCGGCGCGCAACGACCTCGATTTGACCATCGTTGTCCCCGACAACCGCAACTACCGCATCCTGAAGGACAACACGATGAAGATGATGGGTGGCGAGGAAGAGGACTACGAGTTCGTCGGCATGGATTTCGACCCGCACGTCGACATCCCGAAGAACGTCGAGAGCCACGGTGCCCGTGGCCACCTCGTCGAGACGCCGGATGAGTTCCCCGAGGTCTACGAGGAGGCCCTCGAAAGCGAGGGGACGGACGTCATCGACGTCTTGGTACACGACTGAGCGGAGCGAACGTATAACATCTCACGGCGTGACGTCGGAGCCATGCGCGCAGCAGTTTTCACTGATTTCGGCGATGGCGATGAGGTAACCATCCAGGAACGGCCCGACCCCGAACCCAGCAGTGGCGAGGCGGTCATCGATGTCGAAGCCTGTTCCATCAACCGCCACGACCTCTGGATACTTCAGGGCGAATCCGCGATGGTGCCCAAAGGTGCACTCCCGTTCGTCTCGGGGCTCGACGCCGCTGGCGTCGTCCGGGAGGCGGGCGAGCAAACCGCGGTTTCGGAGGGCGATAGAGTGCTTCTCTGTCCGAATCAGACATGCGGCGAGTGTGAGTTCTGTCGGGAGGGGCCCGAAACGCTCTGCAAGCAGTTCATGCTGTATCACGGCGCGCTCGCAGAGCAGGCCTTGGTGGATGCCAGCCGACTGATTCCGCTCCCGGATTCGGTCGGCTTCGCCGAGGCCGCCGCGTTGCCGACCGCGTACCTCACGGCGTGGCGCATGCTGCTGGAGGCCGACGTCGAACCGACCGACCTGGTGTTCGTTCCCGGAGCGACGGGCGGCGTCGGCGTCGCCGCCGTCCAGTTGGCTGCCGTGCTGGGTGCCGACGCCATCGGCACCTCGACGTCTGCACGGAAGCTCGCCGAGCTCGACGACCTGGGATGTGCACACACGATTCGCTCGGGCGACCCCGAGGAACTCGTCCGGGAGGTACGTTCGATTGGCGACCCGGACGCCGTCATCAACCATCTCGGCGGCGAGTTCACGCAGGCCGGCCTGGGGGTGATGAAACGCGGCGGGACGATGGTCATCTGCGGTCGTACCGCCGGCGGGAGTTCCTCGTTCAAGGTCGCGCCCTTCTTCCTCCAGCACAAGCGCATCGTCGGCTCGACGATGGGCACGCAGCCGGAGCTGGAGACGCTCGTTGCGCTCGTCGCCGACGGCGACCTCGAACCGCCGGTCGACCGGACGTACTCGCTCGAAGAGACCGGCCAGGCTTTCGACGATATGCTGGAGCGTGAGGCGTTCGGCAAGCTCGTCGTCGAGCCGTCCCGGTAGGCGGGGCCACTGCCGCGAAACCGTCGGCTTATTTGTCAACCGACGCCGACGGAGTGCATATGGATTCGTCGGCCGCCGTCTGGTATGCGGTTCTTGCGGCCGGAATAGTCGTCTCGCTTGGAACACTCGTCGCACTCACTCGCCCCGGCGGCCGCTGGGGCCAACGCGCCCGTGAGCGTCTGGTCATGGGAATTCCGTGGGGAACCCTCATCGCCGTCGTGTTCGTCGCACTGTTCTATCTGTTCCCGCAGGACGGCCTCGCGAACCCCTACGACCCGGTCGTCATCCCGTTCCGCGCCTGGAGCTACTTCTATCCGACTGGCATCCTCTCGGCCGGGTTCGCACACGCGAATCTCGGCCACGTCACGGGGAACCTCCTCGGCACGCTCGTGTTCGGCACGCTCGCCGAATACGCCTGGAGTCACTTCCCACAGAAACGCGGCTCGACGACGTTTTCGTCGTTCCGGACGAACCCCTTCGCCCGTATCTTCGGCTGGGCCGTCGGCGTCTTCGCCGTCGCCGTCCTCACCGGGCTGTTTGCGCTCGGGCCAGTCATCGGCTTCTCGGGCGTCGTCTTCGCCTTCGTCGGGTTCGCACTCATCCGGTATCCGCTCGGCACTATCGTCGCCGTCCTGCTCGGCAATGTTGTCAATCTCGTCTTCACCGCGCTCCGCTCGCCGACGGTGCAGCAAACCGCCGGTGAATCGTTCTCGCGGCCGTGGTGGGCGGGCATCGCGATTCAAGGGCACGCCCTCGGGCTCTTCATCGGCGTCGTCGCGAGCATCGCGCTGTTGTATCGCCGCGGCGTCCGTCCGAAATCCAGCCACGTCTGGCTCGCTGCGCTCGTCTTCGCCGTCGACCGCGGCCTCTGGGCGGTATACACCATCGAGGGCTCGGAGACCTACCGGCTCTTCCGCGCGCTCGGTGCGGCCCTCGTTTTCCTGCTTGCGGCGCTTATCGCAAGCGGCGCGACAGCCTCGCCGCGAGACCTGATTCCGAGCATCAATCTCTCACGGCGCGAAGCGGCCTACGGCCTCGTCATCGCCTGCCTGTTCGCGCTCGCCTTGGTCGCCATCCCGTTCAATCTCTTCGTCGTCGACGACCCGAGCGCGGGTCTCGGCGAATCGCAGGCTGTCGAGGTGGACGATTACACCGTCTTCTACGCGGAGGACGTCGATAACCAGTTCATCCCCGCGGTACCGTTCCCGACCGGTGGCAACAATACCACAGAACGAGTCAACGCGAGCGGTGTCATCGTCGTCTCCGAACAGCGCAACATCTGGTGGGAGGAAGTGTCGAAACGCAAGCTCGCATCGCAGGGCGAGGCGACGGTACGACTCGGCGGTCTGACATGGAACGAAGACGTCCGCGCGACGCGAACGACCTGGAATCTCGTCGGCGGCGAATCGACCTACTACGTCCGCCTCGGAGTCGTCGATGATGAGGAGAATCCGGTGGTCTACCGCGCCGAGCGCGCGATGGCCGACGCGCGACTCGATGGCCGGAACGTCTCTATCGTCCCCGCGGCTACCGAGTTCGAAATCGTCGTGTCCAGAAATAACGAGACGCTCGGACACACGACCGTTCCACCGGTCGGGAATACGACGAGTGCGGGCGGAATCACGTTCGAGCGCGATGGGGACAACCTCTTCGCAGAGAGCGGTGAGACACGGCTCCGTATCGCTCGCCGCTCGGGTTAGCCCGTCCACTCGATACGGAACACTTCGGTGTCGATCTGTCGCGTCTCCGTATCGTGGTGGTCGAACTGCCGCGGGAGTTCGAACTCCGCAGCGAAGGCATGGGTAATCTCGCCGCCGTTGTCGTCCGCGAACGCTTCGACGAACTCCTGGCTACCGGCATTGTGAACCGAATACGAGAAGTCGCCGACCTCGGCTGCGGTTTCGAGGAACGCCCGGTCGGCACCTTCCTGCCCCGATTGGGCACCGAACGGGGGGTTCATGAGCACTGTCACGGGGTCGTCGGGACACAACGGTGCTGTCGTGGCATCTCCGCGCACCCAGGAGACGTCTGTCATCGCCCCGACGCGGCGCTCGTTTTCGCGCGCTGTCGACAGCGGTGCCGGGTCGATGTCGACACCCACAACGCGTGTCGGACTGCGAAGCGCTGCCCCGAGCGCGAGCATACCCGTTCCACAGCCGAGGTCGACGACGGTCTCGCCCTCGATGTCTCCCTGAAGGTCGGCGACGTGGACGATGTGGGCTGCCAGGTCGGGCGGCGTGTGGTACTGTTCCAGCGGCGCCCGTGGGTCTTCGAACCCGGCGACGACGGCCAGTTCCTGTGCCAACCGCCGTCGCGTCGCGCCCGCGTTCCCATCGGTCATACCGATGCAATACTTGCGGGGAATTGAAATAGGTTTGTGTATGCACACTCGTAATTCCCGAATCCCCGCTGCTACCGCGGCTGTAACACGCGATAGCTTCTTTCCACCGCATGCGTAACGAATCACCATGGAGTGTCCCCGGTGTGGCAGCGCCCTGGAGCGGTACGAACTCCAGGGGAGAGAGGCCGTCACCTGTGAGTCCTGTGGCTACATCGGCGTCCCCGTCGAACACCGAAGCGAGCTCCGAGACGCGGAGTCGTGGGACGATGCACTCTCCAGGTTCTACGAGATCGAGCGAATAGAATCGGGCACCGCCGAAACGACCGAGAACGACCCGACGCCACCCACCGATTCAGATGACAGCGACACGGTCGAGTGTGAAATCTGCGGGAAATCCTTCGACACGCAGGGACAACTGAACGGCCACCTTGCGGTGCATTCGAACGACGGCGGGGCGGGAGACGACCGCTGAGAAATCGAGCTCAGTATATCAGTTTTCGGCCGCGGTTTCGGCCTCCTCGGCCTCCGCGCCGGACTCCTCTTCCTCTTCGGTTTTCGAGGCGACCAGCGCGCCCCGGGCGACGCTGTACAGCGGCTCGTCGGCCTTCCGAACCTCGCTGATCGAGAAGGGGATGTTCGCCTTATCGAGCCGTTCACGGAACAGTTTCTCGAAGCCCTGCGGGCTGGACGTGCCGCCGGTCACGACGACTGGAACGTCGAGGCCTTCCTCGACGTCTTCCTCGTTGACTTCGCGAGCGATGTTCTCGATGACGTAATCGAGGAGGTTGTCGTAGTAGATGGACAGCGCGCCCTCGACGCCGCCGGCGTCGGTGGTGAAGTCGAGACGGAACTCGTCTTCCTTGATGGAGGTGACCTTGTCGACGGTCTCGCCGGTCGCGGTGGCGGTCTGTTCGTCGACCCAGTCGCCACCACGGGCGACGGAGAACGTCATCACGGGAACAGCGTAGTAGGACAGACAGACGTTGGTCATGCCGGCGCCGAAGGAGATACCGAGGCCGGTGAAGTTGTGGTCGGCCAGCTCGGAGTAGATGACTGCCATCCCCTCGTTGATGGGCTCGGGGTCATAGCCCATATCTCCGAGGAACGACTCCAGCGTCTTCTGGTGGTACAGCGTCGAGAGGTCGGAGTCGATGGGGTCGGCGGGCGTCGAGAAGTACACCCGCTCGTTCGGGCGGTTCGGCTCGCCGACGACCTGTTCGATGATGAGTTTGATCATCGGAATCGCGGATTTCTCCTCCGAGGAGAGGATGCCGTGTTTCATCGGCCGGCGGGTCTCCTCGTTGAAGATGTTCGCGAAGTTCAGGGCGTCGTCGCCGACGACGTACACCTTATCGTCCTTGCGGATGTGGAGCACGTCAGACCGGCTGAGCATCCGCTCGGCCATGTCGCTGTACTCGATTTCGACGAAGGAGTTCCGCTGTGATACAAAGACCGTCTCGTTACCATCCTGCTTTGCCGAGACGATGTTCATCGTCCCGACGTCGATGCCGCGTGCCATAAGATAACGCCCGCCGGGTATCTATTAAATCTACGCCACAGCACAGGGGTCGTTCGGGTTCATTCGCCGCGGCCGGCGAGCGATTTGAGTCGGTCGACGAGGCTGCCGTCTTCCTCGTCGGCCTCCGCCTTCTGTTGTTCGCGGAGTTCCTTCAGCGCCATCGCCTGGTCGTCGACACCGCTCCCGCTGTCCGTGCGTTCCTCGCCACCCTTCATCCCTTGCAGTGCCGACAGCTGGTCATCGACGCTTTTCGACCGATGCACCGTCGCGGATGACTGGTCGAGCTCCTCACCGTCAAGTTCGGCGTCGGGCGTGATGTTCAGCTGGCCCGTCTCGACCTTCTCGACGCCACCCCACGAGATTTCCGTGTCCGACATCGCCGCTTCGATATCCTGTTGCACCCGCGCTTCGGTCGCCGCGGGGTCGGCGCTGCTCGATGCATCGTCGTCTGGTGTCGGTGCGCTCGCCGCTCCCCCGGCCGGGACGCCCTGGGCGCGCTCGATGTGGTAGCCGACGAGCGCTGACCCGGTTGCCGCGAGCACGCTCACTACACCGATGGCGTAGATGGAGACGCCCTGGAGGCTGTAATCCGGCGTCCCGTGATTCCAGTTGCTCGGATACACGGCCACGAAGAACGCCAGGGCGGCGATGGTTATCGCGAGCCCGCCGCCGGCGACGTACGTCGCGCGTCGGTCGGCCGGGAGCAAGACGACGACGGAGACGAGAACGACGGGAAGCCCGAGGGCACCCGCTACGAAGGCGACTTCGCGGAGCCAGAACAGTTCGCCCGCGAGGACGCCACGCTCGATGATGAACAGGAAGAGCCCGAGGATACCGAGGCCGAGTCCGCCGAAGAACAGCGCAAAGCCGAGATACACGTCCGTTCGACTGTCCGGTTCCCCGATGTACTCCCGATAGAGGTCGACGAGCCGGTCGTCCCCGCCGTCGGTGTCGGAGGCCATTGCGAGTTCCTTTCGAGCGTGGGCCTATGACTGTTTGGCCTGCAACGATGCCAGGAGGTCGCTACACTGTTCGTCCGCGCGTGTGGCCCACTCGGCGGCGACGGCATACAGGAAGTACGTCCGGGCGACAACGTCCACCGCGACGCCATCCGGTCGTCGGTTTCGATCCGCGATGTCGAGAACCGAAGTGCTGCGGCGGCCGACATCGCGCAGGAACGCCGATCCGCCCGCAACGCCTTCGACGGCAGCGACGGCGCGTTGCTTCTCGTTGATGACCGCCTCGGCCAGGAATTCACGGCCATCGAGGCGGGCCAGCGACCTGGAGACGGCGGCGTCGATGGCGGCGAATTCGATTCGCTGTTCGAGACCGTCGCGCAGGCCCAGCACCCGGCTCCCGTCCGTCCGATGACGCTCCATGTTCGAGAGCCATCGGCTCGTCCGCCGCCCGACGCTCGCCCGGCTGCGCCGAAGGTCGGACGCGATCGAATCGTTCTCGCTTCCGCCGTCCCAATCGCGGTACTCAGAAGCGATCGGCTCCAGCGACTCCCGAAGGGCGACCACGTTCCGATCGATGGCGTCTCGGAGCGGCGGCGCGTCCGCGTCGGTCGCGGTGTCGATGAACCGCTTCGCGTCGTCGCGGCGGCGACGGTGGAGCTCGATACTGCGGCGTACCTGCCCGATTTCGGTCGCGTACTGGTCGTTTTTCGGGTCGGCATCGTCGACGGTGTCGGCGACGAACTGAAGCTGATCCGAGCGACTGAGCTTCGTCTCCGCGGCGTACAGCGTCGGGAGGTGTTCCTCGACCGGCTGGGCGATGCGATACTCCAGTCCGTCTTTGATGTCGGCTACCGCTGCTCGTTCGGCTTCGAGCGTCGCTTCCACGTCCGCGAGCTCGGTTTGGCCCGTCTCCGCGAGCACGAATCCGAGCAGCACACTCGTCGTCCGAAGCGCGCGTTCGAGCGAGCGAAGTGATTCACTCGAAGGGTCGTCCTCGCGGGCGGTCTCGATCCTCTCGTTTGCGTCTTTAATCCGGGTTCGAACGTCCTCGGTGTTGTCTGTCGGGTCGCGTGATGCGCCCCGCCGTTCGAACCCCGAGAAATCGACGTCGTTCTCCGCGAGCACCGTCTCGAGACGCTCGATGACGGATTCGACGTGCCTGATTGCGGCCCGCTGGTGGGTGTCGGAGACGATGACCGATTTGGACACGTCGGGATAGGATATCTCCGAGGCCTCACGGAGAATTTGCCTGTCCGTGCGGGGCACATCGACCGGGGTGACGGTGCCCGTCGAACCACTGGAATCCGTCTCGTTACAGCCGGCCAACAGGGCGGCGACAGCGGCCGTACCGGTCAGGAAACGGCGGCGAGTGGAGGGCATCAACGGAAGCGTTCGAGCGAGAAAATATACGCTTTCGGGTCGGCTGAACCGGCTACCAGGTGCCGTGGAAGGTGTCGAACTCCAGGTTCTCGAGTGGCTCCTCGCCGATGGCGATTCGGTACTCCTGCGGCGTGAGCATCGGCTGTTTGAACTGCGGGCCATCGTCCGTCGTGATGCGCGGACAGCCGGTGTTGACGTAGGCATCCAGCCCGAAGTTCGTCAGTCGGTCGGGCGTCACCTCGTCCATCGTGATGAGATAGGCGTTCTCGTTGTTCTCGACGATCTCCTCGGCGGTCTCCCAGCGACCTTGCCCGATCTTGGTACAGAAGATGACGCCCCACTCTTCGGCGTCCATCGCCTTGTGGACGGCGGCGTATCGCTGTTTGAGGAACTTCTCCGTGTCGGCGACCGTGACGACGTTGTTGACGGGGTCGGCGATGACGACCTTCTTGTCGGGGTGTTCCATCGCGAGGCCGAGCGGGTGGAACTTCCCGCCGCCGACGTAGAGGATCTGGTCGGCGTCGACGTCCGCGGAGGCGTAGTTACAGCCGAGCACCTGCCCTTCGTTGGTGAGGCGCTCGTCGCCGCGCCGCGTCTCGACGGTGTAGCCGCGCTCTTCGAGCCACGAGCGCATCTCATCGAACTTGTTCATGTGCTGGGCCGTCGTCACGAGGCCGACGCGTCCGACGGCTTCGCCGTCTCCCTGAGACTCTCCGTCCTCGTCGGGGCCTGACAGCTCCGACAGCGACTCCTCCATGATGGGCGTCACTTCGACGTTCGAGAACAGCGGCACGTAGATGATCTTCTCCGACTCCTTCATCGGCGAGTGGCCGAAGTGAACGAAGACGTCCGTCCGTCGCATCATGTACGTGTCGAGGTCGCAGGCACCGTAGCAGGGCTTGCCCGAGATCATCACGCTGACGTCCTCGGGAAGGATTCCCCGAAGGTCGTCGGCGACGCGGGGTGCTCGCCGCTTCAGCCCTTCGGGGAACTGTAGGCCGACCGTCGAGGCATCGCGCTCCTCGACCGCGTCGACGATGCGGTCGAGTTCGTAATCCCACGTCCGCTCGTGTTTGAGCGACATGCCCGTGTTCCGGAGGTCACCCTCCGTGTACTCGGGCTCCGATTCCTGACTCATTGGAACAGGATTGTGCGTCAGGGCGTAAAACGTGCGTGTTTCACAGCGTCGCTTCCCGGAGTGCAGTTGCGGCACTGTGGGCTCTATCCGGCACCTCTTTAGGTCGCAAAGCCGAACGAGCTGGTAATGAGCGTCGAGACTACCCCGGACGCCGACGTGACACACGATGTCGACGAACTCGCAGAGCGCCTCGGTGAGGCCATCACCGAGCTGCCAGCCTATCAGGATTTCCTCGAGTCCAAAGCGGCCGTCGAGAGCGACGAGGAACTGCAGGAGGAGATTCGGGAGTTCGAACAGCTCCGCGAGGAGTTCATGATGGCTCGACAGACCGGCAGCGCCTCCAACGAAGACCTGCGTGAACTGCAGAGCGCCCAAGAAGAGCTTCACAGCAAGCCCAAGATGGCCGAGTATCTCCAGGCCCAATCCGAGATCGAGCTGAAACTCCAGGAGCTCAACCACACGATTTCCGAGCCGCTCGAGGTCGATTTCGGCGAGAAAGCCGGCGGCTGCTGTCAGGACTGACCGCGAACGCACGAATCCTTTTTCCCGCTGCACACCGAGCAGGTACTCATGGCTGCAGCGCCGTTCGACGATGAGTTGTTTCGCGACGCCTTCGAGGGGGCGCTCGACCCGCTGCTTTTGGTCGACGCCGATGGGCAGTGTCTCGCCGCCAACGACCCAGCAGAGGCACTGTTCGACGCTATTGACGGTCTTGAAGGGCGGCTAATGGGGTCGTTCCTTTCCGAGGCGGCGTTCGATGCGTCGTGGGAGACGCTGCTCGATACCGGCCGCGCGAGCGGCCACTGGGACGTACGTCTGGACGAGGAGCGCCGAACCTGCGAGTTCGCTGCCATCGCTGGCCTCACGCCCGGCGTCCATCTCCTCGCGCTCCGCGAGGCTGCCAGCGACGAATCGTCCAGCGACCTCCTGCAATACGCCGAGGCGCTTGCGGGCGTCTTCGAAACCAGTCCCTACGGCGTTCTCGTGTTCGACGGCGAAACCGTCGTCGCGCAGAACCGCCATGCTGGACGAGTGTTCGACCTCGACGAGGAAGCACTCACCGAGGCGTACGCTGACTGGGAGCTCCTCGACACCGACGGGAACACGATGCCCGCAGACGCCCGTCCCGACCGAGTCGCCGCCGAAACCGGGAGCTCGGTCTTCGACTCGACGTACGGTATCGCCCACGATGGACACACGCAATGGCTGTCCGTCGATGCGCTACCGGTCTCCGAGGAGGGAGAAGTGACCCGCGTCATCACCGTCTTCGAGGACGTGACCGACAGCCGCGAACGTGACCGATTGTCGGCGATGCAGAACGACCGACTCGAGGAGTATTCCGCGACGGTGAGCCACGACCTGCGGAGCCCGATGTCGGTCGCAATCGGGTGGATCGACATCGCTATCGCGGATGACTCGACGGACGATCTCGACAAGGCCAAGAGCGCTCTCGAACGGATGGATACCCTCATCACCGACCTCCGTGCCCTCGGCCAGCACGGCCAGACCGTCCGGCATCCCGAGTCGCTTGACGTGGCTGCCGTCGCAGGCGAGGCCTGGGCGTACGTCGATACCGGCTCCGCAACGCTCGACCTCGAGGAGGGAATCGACCGACTCGACGCCGACCGCGAACGACTCCTCCAGCTGTTCGAGAACCTGTTCAAAAACGCCGTCGAGCACGCCGGGCCGGATGTCACCGTTCGCGTCGGGCCGCTGGACGAGGGCTTCTACGTCGCGGACGACGGCCCCGGTATCCCCGAGGAGTTCAAGCAGGAGGCCTTCGAGTTCGGCTACACCTCGAAGGGAGAGGAATCGACAGGCCTCGGCTTGGCTATCGTCGAAGCCATCGCCGATGCTCACGGATGGGGGCTGCGGCTGGTCGACTCCGAGACCGGCGGCGCTCGCTTCGAGTTCCGGCCACGGTGGCATCCCGACATGGATGCCAACTGAGCGGTTCCGACCGCGCGCTTTTTTTACGCTGTCCAACACAACATCCGCCATGACGGTACACTCCGACTGGGGGGATTGGCTCCCGCGAGCAGTCGCCGACGCCGACCCCGACGGCCTCACGCTGTGGTATCTCGGCTGTAACGGATTCATCCTGAAAGCCGCCGACGGAACGACGGTTTTCATCGACCCGTATCTCGGGGTTGGCGACCCGCCACGGACGGTGCGGATGATTCCCGTTCCGTTCGACCCCGAAGACGTCACCGAGGCCGACGCCGTGTTGGCGACCCACGAACACACCGACCACGTCCACGGCCCGTCGCAGGCCCCGATTCTCGAACAGACAGCCGCGACGTTCTACGGCCCGTCGGCCTCCATCGAGACGGCCTCGCAGTGGACGGACGAGTACGACCTCACTGCCGAGGCGTTCAGTACGGTCAGTGAGGGCGAGCGCTTCGAAATTGGGTCGCTGACGGTGTCGGTTGAGCCGGCACACGACCCCGACGCAGACCACCCCATCTCGTACGTCATCGAACACGAGGCCGGTACCTTCTTTCACGGCGGTGACGCCCGCCCGAGCGACGCCTTCGACGAGATCGGCTCCCGCTACGACATCGACCTTGGTGTCGTCGCGTTCGGGTCGGCGGGTATGATTCCGGACAAGCAGACCCGTGAGCCGACGTACACGAAGTGGTACGCTGACGAGAACATGGCAGCCGAAGCGGCGGCCCAACTCGAACTCGACCGGCTTGTGCCGACCCACTGGGACATGTGGAAGGGGCTGACAGCGAGTCCCGAGGCCATTCGGGATCACGTCCGGAGCTTCGAGCATCCCCGACGGGTCGAAGTGTACGAAATCGGTGACGAGATACGGCTGTAGAGAACGTCTCGTTGGTGAATCGAGCAGTGACTCAGGCGAACAGGTTTATTTGAGATAAGTCTCATTACCAACCATGAGCAACGCCGACCAGGAAGAACTCGTCGCGGTGACGAGCGATGGAGTGAGCGTCGAAAAGTCGTTCGAGCCGGACGATTTTCCCGTCCCGGCAATCGCCTTCGTCATCCGCTCTGAACGCGACGAAGCGGTCTCCGTACGCATGTCCGACACCGTACCGGATGACACCGAACCGGAGGATATCGGCTTCCATCCGAAGTACGGCGCCGAGTTCTGGGACGTCGAGGACGGCGCTATCGTCTTCGAACGGGATTTCGAGCCCGGTGAGGAGTTCACGACCGTGTATGGCCTCCGTGGCGGCGACGCCGCCGACGCCGAGAAGTTCATGACGGAACCCGAACTCGAATCGATCGACCCGCCACTTCCTGAAGCAGACAGCGATGATGCCTCCGGTGACGTCGTCCGCGACGTCATCGAGGGCGACGACTCTGACACCGACGGCGACCTCGACCTCGAAACGGACGAGGATGTCTCCAGTGCGGTCAACAGAGTCGACACGGAGGAAGCGGACGAAGACGAGTCGGAGGAATCCGACCAGCCCTCCCTCGACCTCGAAGAGCCTGCCGAGGATTCGACGGACGAAGCCGAGGCGGAGGATGAAGCCGACGAAACGGGCGAGGAGTCTGGCGATATCGACGTCGACATCGACACGGAACCCGAGACGGGAGCTGACGAGGAAACGGCGGCTGATACCGACGCGGCTGCCGCGTCTGCGGTCGGCGCTGATGAAAGCCTCGTTTCGGCGCTGGCCGACGAGATCCGCTCCGGTGATGTCGACGAGGATGCCGTCGATGACCTCCGTGATGCGCTCGGAGTCGATCTCGCGAGCGCGAGCATCGAAGCCCGCATCGAACACCTCCAGTCGGAGGTCGCAGACCTCGGTGCCTACACCGAGGCCCTAGAGGAGTTCATCGACGAGAACGGCGACGCTCAGAAACTCCTCCATGACCTCCGCGAAGAGGTCGAATCTGTCGATGAACGCGTCGGTGGCATCGAACAGACGGCCGATGACGCCCTCGAGGCGGCCGAATCGGTCGACGAGGCAGTTGAGGAGCGCCTCGACGAGGAACTCGACGAACTGTGGGAGGCGGTGGACGAGGCCGCCTCCGACGCCGCCGACATCGCCGCTGAACTCGAAGAGCTGCAGGAAGGAATCGGCGAGGCGACCGAAGAGCGCATCGACGAACTCGAAGCCGGTATCGACGACCTTTCCGAGGAACTGGAGGACGTCGCCGAGATGCGCGACCGACTCACGGATGCCCTCGGTGGGCTTGCGGGCCAGAGCAGCGACGACGAGTAACCACTCGTTCTCTCGACGTTTCATCGCCGAAACCGCGCCGGTTTTATTTATCGAGGCTCTCGCTTCGACAATGACGACGATTCGGGTCGCCGTGCCGCGGAAGGGTCGGCCACTGGAGGCGGTTCTCGAACGGGTTTCTGGCGTCGCCGATATCGAAGCCACAGCCGACGAAATCGCCTCGACGCTCCGGTACGAGAAGGCGATAACGAAAGGCGACCAGACCGCCGACGCCGGCGTTTACGATCGGCTCGCCTCCTACAGCGATACCGACGAATACGGCCCCGAGTACACCCTGCTGCGTGACGCCCGCCCCGGTATGCCTCGGCGTGTCGTTTTCGACAGCCTGACCGTCGATGTTGGCGAGCACGACCTCCAGCTCGTCGGTCGTGAGGAGCCGTTCCGCGCCCTGCGGAAACACGAGTTCGCGCTCGGCTTCGATAGCGCCGACCTGGTGCTTGAGGAGGTGGTTCGACTCGACCCCGAACCGCTCTCCAGTCTTGCCGAACTCAACGAGCGCATCGACCCGCGCGACACAGACGTCCGGGTCGTCGGCGGCCTCGGCGACACCGTCTATCACACGCTGCTTGCGACACCGGACGCCACCGAGACGCCGACCCGTGAGTTCATTGCGGAGTACGAGGGCCCGCTATGTATTTCGCCGCGCTACGAGCGCCTCGTCGAGGCGGTACTCGGCACCCGCGCAATCGACGGAATCACGTTCCGCTATCCGGGCACTCGCGAGGAGGAGGCCGCGATTGCGTCGGTCGGTGTCGGCGTCTATCTGACGGTCACGGGGTCGACAGCACGAGACCACGGGCTTCGCGTTGGTGAGAAACTCTTCCCGAGCGAGACGGTCTTGCTGGAGAATCCGGAGGAAGGAGACCAGGCCAGCGCGGAACTCGCCAGCCGACTCGTCGAGACGCTGGCGCCGACCACGGTTTAGGCGTTGACGGGCACGATTCCACGGACGAGGCGCCCCTCGATTTTCCGGAGGTGTTCGCCGACCGTCGTCGCGCTACAGTCGACGACCGATGCGATGTCATCGTACGTCGCCTGCCGGGACTCGTCGTAGTAGCCGGCCTCGAGTGCAGCCAGGAGCACCTCCTTCTGTCGAGCCGTCAGCTCGCCGAAGAGCCGTTCCGTCGTCGGCTGGTAGTCGCCGGTCTTCTCGACTGTCACCTGCGCATCCTCCGGCGTATTCGCGAACAGTTCCCGGATGACGTCGGATTCGCCGATGAGCGTCAACGACAGTTCGTCGTCGGCCGTGAAATCGATCGGCGTGTCGACGATGATGCTGTACCGGATCATGATATCGAGGAGCTCGGAGATGATATCGTCCGGGTCGATATGTGCCCACACGAGCGTGCTCTCGCCGACGTTTGCGGTCTCGCGTTTCAGGCTCGTCCCGTGCGCTTCGAGCAGTTCGCCGATGCGTGATTTCGGCCCCACGATCTCATAGAGGATGACGGCCGTTCCGTCCTCGAGCCGATTGATGTTGTGGACGGGCCCGTGTCGGAGGTCGGGGTCGGCGGCGATGTGTTCGTCTATCGGGTGGAACCATCGGCCTTCCGGCCGAACTCTGAGTTCGACGTACCGCATGTATTCGAGAGTCCGTGTCGACCGGGAAGTGTGTTCCTCCGGCTATCTCGCCGCTTTTAAACATGACTCCGGAACCGTTAGGCCCGCTCGGCCGTTACCGAACCCGTGGACGAAACCGTTGGGTGGCTGCGGGAACGGCCGTACTACGAGGGACAGATTCGCGCCCACGAGGTGCTTGACGGCGGCGCGGCTCGCTTCGAGGACGTGACGCTGGACTCGCGGCTCGAAGATGCCCTCCAATCTCGCGATATCGACCGGCTCTACGCCCACCAGGCGCAGACTATCGACGCGGTTCGCTCGGGCGAGGACGTCGTCCTCGCGACCGAAACGGCGAGCGGCAAGAGCCTCGCATACACGGTTCTTGCCTTCGAGCGGGCGATGGAGCGGCGGGCGACGACGCTGTATCTCGCACCGCAGGTCGCGCTCATCAACGACCAGACGGAGACGCTATCGGGGCTGGCAGCCGACCTCGGATTCGGAAGCGGTGTCACCGTCGAACAGTACACCGGCCGGCAGTCACGCAGCGAAAAGCAGGCCATCCGGAACCGACAGCCGACGGTGCTTCTCTGCACCCCCGATATGCTGCATTACGGGCTCTTACCCCACGCTCGGCGGCTCTGGAAGTGGTTCTTCGAGCGGCTCGAAACGGTCGTCGTCGACGAGGTACATGAGTATCGCGGTGTGTTCGGCAGCCAGGTTTCGCTCGTGTTCCGGCGGCTCGCACGACTCTGTGCGGAGTTCGGCGCCGACCCGGAGTTCGTCTGCTGTTCTGCGACCATCGGTAACCCGGTCGAACACGCAGCGACAGTCACAAACCGGAACCGAGATTCCATCCGGCTCGTCGACACCGACGACAGCGAATCCGGGCCGACCCACTGGCTGTTCTGGAATCCGCCGGAGTACGGCGAGGACGGGTGGGGAAGCGGTCGGAGACGCTCCAGTCACACCGAAACGGAGCGGCTGTTCTGTGACCTCGTGGTGCGCGGCCACCAGACGCTCGTGTTTACGGGGTCGCGACAGACGGCCGAACGGTACGCCACGGAGAGCGGGAAACGCCTCCGTGAGCGCGGGGAACACGACCTCGTGGACAGTATCGAGGCCTATCAGGCCGCCCTCACGGATGACCGTCGACGAGCAATCGAGGCCGGACTCCAGTCGGGGGATGTCCGTGGCGTCTGGAGTACCAACGCCCTCGAACTCGGCGTTGATATCGGCGGGCTGGACGCGGTCATCCTCGATGGCTATCCCGGGACGCGGATGGCGGCCCACCAGCAGGCTGGCCGGGCTGGCCGGGGCAGCGATCCCTCGCTCGTCGCGTTCGTCGCCGGCGAAGACCAGCTCGACCAGTATCTGATGTCGAACCCGGCGGCGTTCTTCGACGGCGACCCGGAGAAAGCCGTCACCAATCCCGAAAACGACCGCCTCATGCCGGGTCACGTCCGGTCGGCAGCCGACGAATCGTGGCTTCGACCCGAGGCCGATCGACACTTCGGCGAGCGCTTCCCCGAGGTCGTCGCCGACCTGACGGATGAGGGGGCCCTCTCACGCCGTGAAACGGACGAAGGGGTGCGGTGGCTCAACAACGGTTCGAGCCCACAACACGAGATGGGATTACGGACAATCGACGACCGGCAGATTCGGCTTCGGGGGCCGAACGGCGAGACCATCGCCGAACTCTCCTTCGACGATGCGCTTCGGGACGCCCATCCCGGAGCGATCTATCACCACCAGGGTCGAACCTACGAAGTGACTGACCTCGACTTGGGCACGAACGTCGCACAACTGCAGACGACGTGGGCCGACTACTTCACGCGCGTGCTCCACGAGAAGACGATCACCGTCGAGGAGGATATCGCAGCCCAGGAACTCGATACGCGTCCTGACGTCTCGGTCAAGTTCGCCGAGACCGAGATGCGCAAGCAGATCACCGGGTTCCAGCGATTCGACGCCTCCACGGGCGAGTCGCTGAGGGCGGAGGAGCTCGACCTTCCCGAGACGAGTCTGCGCACGCGCGCGCTGTATTTCGCGCTCCCCGACGATGCAGCCCACGCCTTGGAGGCCGGCGGTGACCTACCGGGTGGCATCCACGCTGCCGAGCACGCCATGATATCGATGCTTCCGACGACCGTGTTGTGTGACCGGCGAGACGTGGGTGGGCTGTCGACGCCGTTGCATCCCCACACCGACGCGGCGACGATCTTCATCTACGACGGCTACCCCGGCGGGGTAGGCCTCACCCGGACAGCCTACGAGGACGCCGAGGGACTGATGGCGACGACTCGGGATATGCTCGCGGGGTGTCCCTGCGACGATGGCTGTCCGGGGTGTGTCCAGTCGCCACATTGTGGCAACGCGAACGACCCGCTCGATAAGGCGCTCGCGTCCGAGCTGCTCGACCGGCTGTTGAATCGCTAACAGCTGGGGGTTCTGCTGTCTGATATCGGACATTGACAGCGATGGCGATTTTCATAGATTTGATATAGCGACATATGATTTATGAGTTCGCTACGGAACAGTATTTAGTTGCATCCAAAAGGTCAGATACGACAAACGCCACCGAAAATCGCATATTCGGCCCCTCTCAGCAGCGGCTCAATGGGCGATACGTTACCGTGCAGGATGCCTCGAAAACCCGCAGAAACCCGCTCAGACGGCTACAGAAGGCTGTAAATATTCGCCTCGTAGATGTCGCGGACGCGGTCGCCCCAGTTGTGCGTGTAGGTGTCGATGATGTCCGTCGCGACGTCGCCGCGAAGGTACTTCACGATGCCTCTATCCCCGGTTCTATCCCGGAGATGGGTGGTGAAGAAGTGCCTGAAATAATGCGGTGTGACGTTCTCCGCTGCGTCGCCGCCCTCCCGATACCAGCCGCGCTCTGCGGCCCGGTCGGCGACGATACTCCGCACCATCGACGGCGTCGCCCGCTTGCCCCACTCACTCGTCGAACAGAACAGCGGCTCCGCCTGCGACGTGGTATCCGGCCGTATCGCCAGCCACGCTTTCAAAAGGCGTTTCAGCTCCGAATCGACCGGGACGACCGTATCGCGCTTTCGCTTGTTCGATGCCGTTCGCTCCTCACCGTTGTAGACGGCGCCTCTGGCCGGTTCGCTGGCGACGTAGATCGAATCCGGCCGGCCTTCAAGCGTCCCTCGTGGCTCGACCGGATACGCCTCACGAACCTCCGAATCTTCGAGGTAGACGTCCCGTAAATCGAGATTACAGCACTCTCCGACACGCATCCCGGTTTTCAACAGCGTGCCGATGAGCGCCCGCTCAAGCGGGTGTCCGAGGTCGGCAAGGAACGACCGCATCTCGGGGGCGGAGATCTCCCGCCGTGCAGGGTCTGTGTCGATGGATTCGTCCATCTCCTCGGTGACGAGCGCCATCGGATTCGAATCGAAGGCCCCCACCTGGGTCATGTAGGCGTAAAACCGGTGGACGTAGGAGGCATACGAGGCGACGGTACTTGGGGCGTGTTCGTCCCGCAGCGAGTGCACCCACGCCATACACTCCCGCTGTGTCGCGGTTTCGAGCGTTGCACCGCGCTGGTCGACAACGAAGGACTCGAAATCGCGCAGAACGCGCTCGTAGGCTGCCCGCGTGCGCTCGGTGCGCCCGTGGAACGTCATGTCCTGCAGGAAGTACGCGACGGGGTCGTCCGGCGCCACGCTGGCCGCCCGTTCGTCAACGCCCATCGTCGACCACCGTGTATCCGTCGTGCCGACCACTGTATCGAATCCGGTTTTCCTCTTGCAGCGTTTCGAGCGTCTCCTCGAGCCGCTCTTCGATGTCGTCGGTCACGCCAGCCAGGAGCGCGTCCCAATCCGCGAATTCCTCGTTATGAACGACGTCGAGAACACGGTTCTTCAGGCCGTCTACCCTAGGGGTTGC
This sequence comes from Natronomonas sp., assembly GCF_047616845.1. GTDB lineage: Archaea > Halobacteriota > Halobacteria > Halobacteriales > Haloarculaceae > Natronomonas. The sequence goes on from NZ_JBLGBY010000004.1 coordinate 60,417, forward strand.
GTCCGGCGTTCGCGGCTCATCGGGATTATCCGATTTGGTATTTAAAGAATCGCCGTTTTGGCCTATCTCGAAGCCCCGACGGCCGGCCTGGATCATCGTTCTGACGTATTCGGCCTGGCTCATGTCGAGTTCGTCGGCTTCCTCCCGCCACAGCTCTCGCTGTGACGAGGACACGTAGGTCTGTACCGAGACGCGTTCGCCCTCGCTCATGGAACGGGCAACGAAGGCATCCCATATCAATCTACGTCAGACACGGAGATAAGGAAGATTATCGTCGAATATAGGTGTAGATATTGGTGGCTATATGATGGTTATCTTTGAATCTAATGCGCAATTATTCTCTGGGCAGCAGATTCGATGATACTTTGTCTGACGCCGATACCGTGACTGGCGGTGGGCAGGTCTGAGGTGGAGTCTCGGGATACAAACGATCGAAGATCAGTATTTCCGGCCAGGGAGACTCCGCCAACTCCAGCTTCGAGTAGCGAACCGCGTGGCGCCCATAGACTGGCCATCGCTCTGAGGATATTTCGTCCAAAAGAATCTCGACCTCCTGCTTGTCGAGTCGCTGATTACGTGCGGTCGGGGGGAATACAGCTCGGCGTAGTTGTGAACGCCGCCCAGCGGATCTGCGGGGCCGCTTCCCTCGTCATCGGAGGATGTCGAAATCAGTATTCTCAGGCTATCGGGTAGTATTGTCGAGAATTTAACTATTTTGGCTGGTGTCCCCGCACGAACCCATAAACTGTATATTGCTATATCGAATACGCCTACACCGACACCCTACTTTCCGTCTCAACACAGATTCAGACCGAACGCCAGCCGACGTTTCGGTCGGGCTCCGCTTCGGCCTGATACGCCTCCACGAGCGAGTCCGGCACGCGGAACCCACTTGCGAACACGATGGTGAAGTTCATGATGCTGACCGCGAACAGCCCCATCCCATTGGAGCGGTTCGGCCAGAGGAGATGTCCCTCGTCCAACTCCTCGATCGTCTCACAGTCGTAGATCGTGGCAACGAGCTGGAGAAGTTCGTGTTCGAGTTGGGTGCATACCTCGTCGAGGTCGCCGAGTCGATACAACGGGTCGTCGGTGAACCGCTGCGGTCGGTTCTCCACCGAGACCTGGAGTCGCTCGGGTACCGACTCTATCGAACTCGGCCCGAGCGAATATTCGAGCAGTAGCTCCTGGTTATCGTTGTAAACGACCGTGAGCCCACCCCGCTTCGATGCGGGGCCGACGTCGAACTCCGTCCGACAGCGTGCATCCGGCGGCTGACCGAGAAACGACTCTATCGTTGCGACTATCTCTTCACGTTCGACAGTCGCTAGTTCGCCACCATCGAATCCTTTTCCCCCTCCCGTCGGCATACGGTTTTGTTATCGCGTGTGAGAGTATATCAAACCACCGGTCATCTGGATCCTTTTCAGTGAAAGCGATAGCACTCGACAAAACAGCATCGCTCCTCACGGCCAATCGTCACGCTGTCGTGAGGGCTCCCTGTTCGTATCGGCTGCGTCGGTCTCCGCGCCGTCAGTGGCAAGTTCCCAGCCAGCCCGGTCTGCAGCCTCGGCGACATCGCGGTGTTCCCAGCCGTCCGGAGTTTCTTGCTCCGTCATCTCGTCGGCGACGAAAACGAACCGCTCGGTCTCGAAGTGTTCGAGCAGATGGCCGAGCGTCTCGGCTGCTGGCTCGCTCGCCGGCTCGAAATCGTTGCGGAGGTGATTATCCCGAGTGAACTTGGTCAGCACGTAGGGCGGTCTATCCGACACGATGCCGACATTCTCACTCCAGGTTCTCGCCTCGGTGACGGCTTCCTCGGGGTCTGCGAGCCGCCGCAGGGCGGCCAACTCGAAGGCAAGCGTCAGGCTCACACTCGGGCGTCAGCGTTCCAGCGGTTTGAGCGTTCCCGTCGAGTCCAAAGGTTCAGGTACGTCCGACAGTGAAGGCGGTTGTGAGCGTCGACGACAGCGAGGGTGTCGACTACGACGCCGAATCAGGGGTCTATCGGACGAGCTACGACTGGAACAGCCCAGCGTCGCTGTCGGAGGCCATCCTCGCAGCCGTCAGCACCGTTACGGGCTGTGATCCAATCGAGTTGCCCCCGCTGTACGAGCAGGTCGACCCCGCCTGTCTCGAAGAGCTCTTCGCGCCCGAGCCGGGCTGTCCACGCCGTTCTGGGTCGATCACGTTCCGGCTTGGGGACTGTCACGTTACCATCGCGGCCGACGGCGAGCTCGTCGTCTATCCTCCAGCGGAGTTCGACGAGTAGCGGCGATGTCTATACTAGCATGAAAGTTTATTATATATCAGCACATAGGGTTGGGTACGCGATGCCCACGAAACCCGTACGCGTACGCGCCCACTTCTGATTTTCCGGCCAGCATCGCCTGTCGACCGCCCCGCGCCCACACAATCCAATGCAGTCACCAGACACCACCGACGCACCACTCGTCCCGCAGATAACCGACCGCCCCGAGGAGCAAACTGATATCGAAGTGACCGACCGTTGCAGTTCGGAACGGCCGTTCGAGCGGCCACCCCAAACCGACTACGCCACTGAGTATACACAGGCAGAAGAGGAGATCGAGCCGTTCGTCGCCGACCTTCGCTGAGAATTCTTAGCGGCCACCGTCAGCCATTTTCCGCTCGCCGCGAGGGAACCACGCCAGGTCGTGGTCAGCGTCCAAGCTGACGAACACCGAATCACCGAGTCGAATCTCGTCGGCGTGGTTGTGCATACAGCCGACGACATCGCCGGTGTCGAGCTCGACCCGATAGAGGACGGTCGGGCCGAGATACCGCCGATGGACGACCTTCCCGTTTGCCTCTGCGGGCTCTGCGGTATGGGCACGCACGTCGTCGGGCCGAACCATCAGGTCGATTTCGGAGCCACGGTACTCGTCAGACAGTCCGTTCACGCGTTCGAGCGGAACACAGCCGACGCCGGATTCGACGCAGTCGGCGCCGACGTGGCCGGCGACGAACGACGCGTGGCCAAGAAAGCCCGCGACGAACCGGGAGGTCGGCTGCTGGAAGACCTCCTCCGGGGTGCCGACCTGCTCGATTCGGCCCTCGCTCATCACCGCGACGCGGTCGGAGATGGACATGGCTTCCTCCTGGTCGTGGGTGACAGAGATGGCCGTAACGCCGGTCTTCTTGAGGATTTCGCGTACCTCCTCGCGCATCTCGACGCGGAGGTCGACATCGAGGTTCGAGAACGGCTCGTCGAGCAACAGGAGGCTCGGTTCGGGTGCGAGCGACCGTGCCAACGCGACGCGCTGCTGTTGGCCGCCGGAGAGCTCACCCGGCTGCTTGTCGCCGTGTTCTCGGAGGCCAACGAGTTCGAGCAGCTCCTCGACGCGCGCGTCGCGCTCCTCGTCGGGCCACTCATCGATGCCGAAGGCGATGTTCTCGCGGGCGGAGAGATGCGGGAAGAGCGCAAACTCCTGGAAGACGACCCCGACGTCGCGGTTCTCCGGTGCGACGAACTCCGTCCCGGAGACCGGGTCTTCCTCCAGGTGGACGATGCCGCCGTCCGGGCGTTCGAGGCCGGCGATGAGTCGAAGCGTCGTGGTTTTGCCACAGCCGGAGGGGCCGAGAAGCGTCAGGAGTTCGCCATCGCGAACGGTCAACGAGAGGTCTCGGATTACCGGCGTGTCGCCGAACCGTTTCTCGATACCGTCGAGTTCGAGAACGGTTCGTGCGGCGTCCGAAACGTCGATGTCCGTGGCGACGCTCCCTGAGAGGGTCTCACTGGACACGCGACTCACCTCTTTGCGCTCGTCCCGACGATTCGGCAGTCATTACCCACCCATTGTTTAGGCAAGCCAAAAGTCCTTCCGTTCAGCGTCCGGTGCGATCAGAGATAATACGATGTATAATGAATAGATATATTCGGCTAACAGATTGGGGGAACTCCTGATGATTGAACAACAGTTTACACTGGGCCGCCGATTTTCGACCATGTGTTTTTATATCACGATTCGCGCCAGGCTGCCGACAGGGGACATCTAGGCCGTGTACGTGGACAGAACGTCAGTTCACTCCAGAATAGTATATATAATCAAAAAATATAATAGGGTGGTTTAGGGCAACTGTTATGCGGTTATCTCTGCCGTCTCACGTATGGGTGTCCAGAGGCAGTCCCACACCGGCCGACTGCTATGCGATAGACGCCTGTTTTGACACTACAATGACACTAACTGACCGAACCTGCGTCGTTACCGGCGCATCACGGGGCATCGGGCGTGCGATCGCCGAAGAGCTCGGCGAACACGGCGCGAACGTCGTCGTCAACTACCATACCTCGGAGACGGAAGCGTACGAGGTCGCCGAGACCGTCGAGGAATTCGGCGGCAATGCCATCCCAGTACAGGCGGACGTGGCCGATGAAGACGCCGTCGAGGCGATGGCTGAAGCGACCCGCGAGGCGTTCGGTGGTGCCGATGTCCTCATCAACAACGCTGGGCTGACCATCGACAAGAAGTTCGACAACATGTCTCGGGAGGACTGGGAACAGGTCATAAACGTCAACCTCGGCGGCGTGTTCAACTGTACGAACGCTTTCTTCGACGACATCAAATCGGCCGACGGGGGACGGCTCATCAACATCTCCTCGGTCGTGGGCCAGCAGGGCAACTACGGGCAGGCGAACTACGCGACGACGAAATCCGGCCTGTTCGGGTTCACCCGGACGCTGGCCCTGGAATTGGCCTCCGAAGGATCGACCGCCAACTGTGTCTCTCCTGGCTTCGTCAAAACAGACATGCTCGAATCCGTCCCCGAGCGGGTCCAAGAGAAGATTCTCCAGCGGATTCCGCTCGACCGCTTCGCGACACCCGAGGATGTCGCTGGCATCGTCCGGTTCGTCGCAAGCGAGGACGCGAGCTACATGACCGGCCAGATTATCGCTGTCAACGGCGGCATGGAGTGGTGAGATGAGTCACGAAGAAATCGACGATTCGTTGGCGGAGCTCCGCGCGCGCCGGAAGGCCGCCCGGAAAGGCGGCGGCGAAGACCGAATCGCGGTACAACACGAGAAAGGCAAGAAAACCGCTCGCGAACGAATCGAGTACTTCCTTGACGACGACACGTTCCGTGAGATCGACCCCTTCGTCGAACACCGGTCGACGAATTTCGACCTGGAACAGGAGCGGTACGCGGGCGACGCCGTCGTCACCGGCTACGGTGAGGTCAACGGCCGAAAGGTGTTCGTCTTCGCCCACGATTTCACCGTCCTCGGTGGCTCCGTCGGCGAAGCAGTCGCCGACAAGATTACGAAAGCGATGGATCGGGCTGTCGACACCGGGGTTCCGATAATCGGCCTCAACGACTCGGCCGGCGCGCGCATTCAGGAGGGCGTCGATTCCCTCGTCGGCTTCGCGCGGATGTTCAAACGGAACACCGACGCCTCGGGGCTCGTCCCGCAAATTTCGGCCATCATGGGGCCGTGTGCTGGCGGTGCGACCTACTCGCCCGCACTCACTGACTTCACGTTCATGGTCTCGGGGACGGCCCACGCGTTCATCACCGGCCCGGACGTCATCCGGACGGTCACCGGCGAGCAGGTGTCGATGGCCGAACTCGGAGGCGCGCGGACGCACGCGAACACGTCCGGTGTGGCACACATGGCCTGCGAGGACGAGGAAGCCACGCTCGACAGCATTCGCCGGCTGCTGTCGTATCTCCCGCAGAACAACATGGAAGACCCACCGGCCGTCGAGCCGTGGGACGACCCGGAACGCGACGCCAACCTCGACGACATCGTTCCGGAGGAGCCGAAGAAGCCCTACAACGTGGTTTCCGTCATCGACGAACTCGTCGACGAGGAGTCGTTCTTCGAGGTACACGACGGCTACGCGCGCAACGTCGTCGTCGGCTTCGCGCGGATGCACGGCGCGCCCGTCGGCATCGTCGCGAACCAGCCCCGCGTCAGCGCCGGCACCCTCGACATCGACGCCTCACAGAAGACTGCCCGGTTCGTCCGCACCTGCGATTCGTTCAACGTCCCCATCGTCACGCTGGTGGACGTTCCCGGCTTCATGCCCGGCAAAGACCAGGAGCACAACGGCATCATCAAACACGGCGCGAAACTCATCTACGCGTACGCGGAGGCCACCGTCCCGCTCGCGACGGTCATCACCCGCAAGGCATACGGCGGCGCCTACATCGTCATGGGCTCGAAAGAGCTCGGTGCCGACGTGAACTACGCGTGGCCCGGCGCCGAGATGGCTGTGCTCGGCCCCCGTGGTGCTGTCAACATTCTCTACAGCGACGAACTCGAGGACGCGGAGGCGACCGACCGTCGCCGCGAGGAACTGATGGAGGAGTACCGCGAGGAGTTCGCGAACCCCTACAAGCCGGCGAAGCGCGGCTACATCGACGACGTCATCGAGCCGAAAGACACCCGGCGGCGCCTCATCGACGACCTCGATTTACTCGAGCGCAAGCGCGTCGACTCGCCGCCGAAAGGCCACGGCAACATCCCACTGTAACGGTGCAGGAACTCGACCACATCATCCCGACAGAGGAGATACCGACCATCGAACTGCCGACGGAGACGGGCACGGCACGACTCCAGTTGCCGGCCGATGCGAGTGATGACGAGGTCGCGGCGCTGATTGCGGCCATCTCAGCCAAACTCGGCGAGGAATCGGCCACCGAAGGGCCGGGGGACACTCGCGTGCCCGAATCCAATCGCTGGAAGCTCGCAGGGCGACTCGGCGCGCGCACCCGGTTCGACCTTCCGCGAGAGTGCCGCCAGGGAGGTGAGTGGATGGCGGCCGGGCGGGGCCCCTAGTGCTTTGACCCCACCGCTACATCCGATACCATGTCCGACGTAGCTGTCATCGGTGCTTCGATGACGAAATTCGGCCAGCGTGACGCCTGGATACAGGAACTTCTGGCTGAGGCCGGCGAGCAATGCCTCGACGACGCCGATGTGGCGCCGCACGAACTCGAGCATCTGTACGTCTCGAACATGGCCAGCGGCGAGTTCGAGGGGCAGACGGGTGTGCCGAACGCCCTTGCTCACGACCTCGCAGCCATGCCGGCGTACACCCAACGCGTCGACCAGACGTCTTCGTCCGGTGGAGCCGGCATCTACGCCGCCTGGCAATCCATCGCCAGTGGCGCCTCGGAGATGACGATGCTCGTCGGCGGCGAAAAGATGACCCACCGAACCACCGGCGAAGCGACGGACGTCATCGCGTCGCTGACCCATCCCGTCGAATACAAACAGGGCGTGACGCTGCCCTCCTTCGCCGGCCTCACGGCGCGGCTGTATCTCGACCGCTTCGATGCGCCCCGTGAGAGCCTCGGGAAGGTCGCGGTCAAGAACCACAAGAACGGCGTCCGGAACCCCCACGCACAGTTCCAGAAGGAGGTCGACCTCGAGACGGTGCTAGACTCACCCATCGTCGCCGACCCGCTTCGGCTGTACGACTTCTGTCCCATCACGGACGGCTCGGCGGCCTTGTTGTTCTGTCCCGCCGAGAAGGCAAGTCAGTACACCGACGAGTACGCCGTCATCTCGGGTATCGGCGGCGCGACGGACACCCACGTCGTCCACGAGCGGGCCGACCCGACGACGATGGGCGGCGTCGTGGAGTCGAGCAATCAGGCCTACGAAATGGCCGGCCTCGACCCCGACGACGTCGACGTGGCAGAACTCCACGACATGTTCACCATCCTCGAGTTCCTCCAGATGGAGGGGCTCGGCTTCGCCCCGAAAGGCGAAGCCTGGAAGGAGATGGACAAGGGAACGACCGGAATCGACGGCGACCGCCCGATCAACACCTCGGGCGGCCTGAAATCGAAGGGCCACCCCCTCGGCGCCTCCGGCGTCGCACAGGGGTACGAAATCTACAAACAGGTCGTCGGCGAAGCGGGCGATAGACAGGTCGACGCCGATGTCGGCCTCGCGTGTAACGTGGGTGGCTTCGGAAACTGCGTAACCACCGCCATCATGGAGGGTCGACGATGACGATGGAAGCGTACCGTTACGCGGATGGGTCGATAACGTATCCGGGCCACCCCGTCGGCCCCGACGGCAGCGAGCCGGTCGAGACGGTCGATTTGAGCGACTACACCGCCGAAATCGTGACGTGGACGACCTCACAAGCCACGCCGCCCGGGGTTCGCCAACCGAACCATCTCGCCATCGTCGAGTTCGATGTCGACGGAACGCCCGTGCGTGCTCTCGGTCAGTTGACGAGTGGCGACGTCGAAATCGGCGACGAGGTACAGCCGGTGTACTGCTCGGAGCTCCGAGAACCCGGCGCCGGTATCCGCGAACCCGAGAGCCAGGAGTGGGACGGTTACCGCTTCGAGCCGGTCTGATTCGGGCTACTCGTCCTCGTCCACATCGTCCGAATCTTCGTTCTCGTTCACGTCGCGTTTGATTGATCGGAGTTCCTCGTCGATGTCGATGCTCTCCGCACGGACGCTGATACCGATGGAATTCTCCTGAGTTTCATCCGCGGGCCCGATGTCGCCCTCCGTTGCGGCTGCGAGTCGCTCGTCGACTTCGGCCCGGAGGTCACGCGCCTCGGAGAGCAGGCGTTCGAGTTCGGCGTCGCCCGGCTCACCACCCGCTGCGGCGGCTTGCACCTCTGCGAGTGCTGTATCGAGCTTTTCGAGCGCGGTTCGGCTGGCGGTCGCGATGCGGTTCGGCCGGCCATCGTCGGTCTCCGCGAGTGCCCGCCCGTCCGCGAGCCTGATGGCGCCCGCGAGCAACTCAAGCAGCCGGATGTTCGCCTCCAGAAGCGAGACGAGCGCCGGAATCGTGTACCGTTCGGTGAACCGCAACAGTTCGCCGGGCGTCGGCGGGCGCGGCAGTCCCAGTGGCCCACGCGGCGGCTCTCGGAACTCTGACTGAAGCGCTTCGAGCGCGTCCGTGAGGTCGTCGACGGCAGCCCCCAACTCCCGCTCCGATTCAGGCGTGCGGTCGTCCATACGGTGACTGGGGCCGCTGTGACCAAAACGGTACGCCCGAGCGTTCAACAGCTTTGGTTTAGGTTGACCAAAACCTTTTAGCATTCCCGAGTATGAGGGTTCGGTAATGGCAGCTACTCCCGACGAGGACGAAGCGATGGCGGGACTCCGAATGCACTCGACGTCCCCCGAGAAGACCGTCTTCACCGAACCGGACAACAATGACGGCTGGATAGCGACCGACTTCACCGTCGACGTCGAACGGTAGCGGTTCGTCTCTCCTTCTCTAAAAACAGCGTCGTTTTACCGGGTCGCCGAGTCGAGCACCAGTGTGTCGTCTTCGAGGTAGTGCTCGAAGTGGTGGGCGTGTTCCTCGACGGTTGCGAGGTGTTCACGCAGGAGCTCCTCGGTCGTGTAGTCGCCGAGCTCGTTGGCCAGTGCGATGTGGTCGCGCATCGACTCGATCATCGTTCCCATCGCGTCGATGTTGTTCTGCAGTGAGGTTCGGATGTCGTAGACGTCGTCATCCTCCGGCTCGATGGGGGCGTGTTCCTCGTAGGTCGCGCCGCCGGACAGCGGCACGCCGCCGATGGCCTGTGCGCGCTCGGCGATCTCGTCGGCCGCAACCTCGAGGTCGGCCGTAACTTCACCGAGGTACTCGTGGAGTTCGAGGAACTCCGCACCCTCGACGTTCCAGTGGTGTTTCTTGACCTGATGGTACAGCACGTAGGTCGCTGCGAGGTCGGTGTTCAGCGCGTCGACCAGCTGCTCGGCCTTCTCCGGTTCGATACGGAGTGCGGTTTCCTCGACGCTGCCAGCCTTTCGACGGACGGTTTCCTGGGTGCTCATACGGTTACTAGTACTCGCGCATCGGACTTAAACATTCCCACCTGCCGAAAAGATATTTTGGTTTTCCTAAAATATTGTTTCCCTCGGCGGCTACGTGCCCGTGGCGGTCGGCCATGCCCTGCTTGCCGTTCGCACGGCCGCAGCAGTTCATAAGCGCTTTTATGCGGTGATGCAGTACGTCAGGGTACAGCCTACGCGGGGTTGTGATGCTCCTAGCCGGTCAAGGACAAGCGCGCCCGTTTCCGGGTGCGAGAACCGCGTTCCACCGACTCCGGTCGGAACGGTCAGGTTCGACGGCGGGGGAGCGCGAGCCCACGCGTAGGAGGGATTACAAACCAATGTCAGTGTACGTAGATTTCGACGTGCCGGCTGACCTCGAGGACGACGCCATCGAGGCGCTCGAGGTTGCCCGGGACACCGGCTCAGTAAAGAAGGGAACGAACGAAACGACCAAAGCCGTCGAGCGCGGCAACGCCGAGCTCGTCTTCATCGCCGAGGACGTCAGTCCCGAGGAGGTCGTCATGCACCTCCCCGAGATCGCCGCCGAGAAGGACATCCCGTACGTCTTCGTGGGCGCACAGGACGACATCGGTCACGCCGCCGGCCTCGAGGTCGGCAGCGCCGCCGCGGCCATCGTCGACGCCGGCGAGGCCGAGGGCGACGTCGAAGACATCGCCGAGAAGGTCGAGGAACTCCGGTAGGTGATTGAGTATGAGTGCTGAAGACGAAGAAAGCGGCGCGACCCCTGCCGAAGTAATCGAGATCGTCGGCAAGACCGGCATGCACGGTGAGGCCATGCAGGTCAAATGTCGGATCAAGGAGGGCGAAAACCAGGGCCGCATCATCGCCCGGAACGTCCTCGGTCCGGTTCGCGTCGGCGACGTGTTGCAGCTTCGCGAGACGGCTCGTGAAGCCGACTCCATCGGAGGTCAGTAACCATGCCCCAAACGCGAGAATGTGACTACTGTGGCGCCGACATCGAGCCCGGCTCCGGGACGATGTACGTCGCCACCAACGGTTCCATCACGCACTTCTGCTCCAGCAAGTGCGAGAAGAACGCCGACCTCGGTCGCGAACCGCGCGAACTCGAGTGGACGGAAGAGGGCGGCGCACGCGGCGAAGCCCAAGCGCAGGCCCAGGCCGAAGCGGAAGCAGCGGCCGAAGCCGAGGCTGCGGAACCCGAGACAGAGGAAGAGCCTGAAGCCGAGGAAGCGGCCGAAGCCGAAACCCCTGACCTCGAAGCGGCCGAGGACGCCGCAGATGAGGACGAGGAAGCGGCCGACGCCGAGTCCGAGGCTGAAGACGACGAAGAAGCAGAAGAGGAAGCCGACGCAGAAGACGAGTCCGACGAGGACGAAGAGGAGGTCGAGGCCTGAATGGCTGACACCGAGCGGACGTTCCTCATGGTCAAGCCCGACGGCGTCCAGCGCGGTCTCATCGGCGAGATCGTCTCCCGCTTCGAAGACCGTGGTCTGAAACTCGTCGCTGGCAAGTTCATGCAGATCGACGACGAGCTCGCCCGCGAACACTACGCCGAGCACGTTGACAAGCCGTTCTTCGACGAGCTCAAGGCGTTCATCACTTCCGGCCCCGTCTTCGCGATGGTCTGGGAGGGCCAGGACGCGGTCGCACAGGTGCGCCGCATGATGGGCGAGACCGACCCCGCCGACTCCGACCCCGGCACCATCCGCGGTGACTTCGGGCTCGACCTCGGTCGCAACGTCATCCACGGCTCCGACACCGAACCCGGCTCCGCCGAGCGCGAAATCGGGCTATTCTTCGACGACGAGGAACTTCTCGATTACGAGCGCGCCGACGAGACCTGGCTGTACGAGTAACACCCACTTTTTGCACGCGAACACGGGTCGAGCGCGAAGCGCTCGACACCGGTTCGCGGCAAAAACTTGGGGAAAATATGCGCGCGTGCTCCTTCCGCTCGCTCCGCTCGCGTCAGTCCGCGCGCGCTACGGCGACTCGACGGCTCTGCCGTCTCGCCGCCGGGAACCGCCTCGGGGGACTTCTTCGAAGTCCCCTGAGGCGGATGCTCGTAACAGGGTTTGTTTAACCGGCTTCAGCGAGAATGAGCTACCGTATCTAGCTTGCGAATGTAGTGTGAGGAGTCGTGGTACCGCGACTCTCGGAAGCGTTATCCCCCACAGAACCATACGTTTGGTTGTAATGGCTAACGGAAAGGTTGATTTCTTCAACGACACAGGCGGCTACGGTTTCATTTCGACTGACGACGGCGACCTCGATGACGACGAAGACGTTTTCTTCCACATGGAGGATGTCGGCGGCGAAGACCTCACAGAAGGGACTGAGGTCGAATTCGACATCGAGTCCTCGCCCAAGGGGCCTCGCGCGGCGAACGTCGTCCGACAGTAATACCGAGACATACCTGTCGCTTACAGCGACGGACACCACTCTCGATTTTTCAGACGGTTACGGCCCGGAGCTGGAGCTTTATAGACGCTCTCTTGACCAATTCGTGAACAGCCTGTATCGAACGATCCAATAATCGGAGTCCAGCATCCGCCTCGGGGGCGTCCGAAGGTCGCCCCCGAGGCGGTTCCCGGCGGCGAGACGGCAGAGCCGTCGAGCCGCCGTAGCGCGCGCGGACTGGAGGCGACCCGGAGGGTCGCCGGAAGGAGCACGCGCGCATATTTTCCCCACGTTTTTGCCGCGGGCGGCGGCCGCAGGCCGCCGCCGGATGCCGTGGCGGCGAGCCGCCACGCGTGAGGCGTGTTCGCCAACGGCGAACCGCCGGAGTGTGCAAAAAGTGGGTGTTACGCGACGTCGATTTCCCCGGCGTCGAGCTCGGCCTCGATTTCGCGGGCGGCCTGCACCATGTTCGCCATCTTCTGGTAGGCAACCTTGCGGGGCAGGAGCTTGACACCGCAGTCCGGTGAGACGGTCAGTCGCTCCGGCGGGACGACCTCGAAGCCTTTCTTGATGTTCTCCTTGATCTCCTCGACGGTCTCGACGTCGGTCGTGTGGACGTCGACGACGCCCAAGGCGAGGTCTTTGGTGAACTCGGTCTCTGTGAACACATCCAGTTGGTCGTAGTCGCCGTTGGCGAGTTCGAGGTCGTACTCGTGGACGGGCATGTCCAGGATTTCGGGGTAGATACGCGAGTAATCGCCGTAGCAGACGTGCAGCCCGAGTCGGACGTTCTCCGGGATGTCGTCGGCGATGTGTTCGAGACATTTGCCGACGATGGCGTGGTCGTCCGGCGTCGTCGCGAGTGCGGGCTCGTCGATCTGGATATACCGACAGCCGGCTTCGACGAGGCGGTCGATCTCCTCGTTGACGAGGTCGGCGAGTTCGTAAGCCAGCTCCTCTTCGTCCTCGTAGTGCTCGTTGAACGACCACGACGCGAGCGTGTAGGGCCCCGTGATGGGCACCTTGACAGGGCGGGTCGTCACGCCGGCCGTGAACTCGAACTCGTCGACGAGCCACGGTTCGTCGTACTCGACCTCGTCGGCGACGGAGGGCTTATCGAAGTAGTTGTGCCCCCACACCTTGACGGGGCCGTTGAACTCGTAGCCGTCGATGCGGTGGGCGAAGTATTCGACCATCTCGTTGCGGCGCATCTCGCCGTCGACGACGGCGTCCAGCCCTGCGCGGGCATGCTCTTCGGTGATGAGTCGGGAGGCGTCGTCGAGTGCCTCGTCGAGGTCTTCATCGTCGAAATCATGGCCGTCGTCTTCGGCGAGCTCTTTCGCGCGGTTGAGCCACTTCGGCTTCGGATACGACCCGACGACGGTCGTCATGATGAAATGCTCTGTCGGGTGGTCTTCGGGGCGGAACTGCTCGCGGGTGTCTGTGAGTAGGTTGGCGCTCATTGGGTCACCTCCTCGGCGGCGGCGTTCGAAAGGGCATCGAGTTTCGCCTCGGATTTGTTCACGGGCAGGTAGAATAGCTCGGTGTTCGTCGTCGCGTAGACGGTCTCGAACTCCTGGGCGGGGACGTTCTCCTGTACCCACTCGATGCGCTCGGTGATCTCTTCGGGCGTCTCGACCAAGGTGTTCTGGCCGTCGACGACGCCGAGGCCGATGCTGTCTTTCGTGCCGTACTCCTGAATGTTGTAGATGTTCTGTTCGTGGTCGGCAACGAAGTCGAAGCCGATGGCGTCGACGTCGGCGTCCATCAGATGTGCGTACGGTTTCTCCGGAATCGCACCCCAGTAGGTGTGGGCAACGACGTCGGCGTCGATGGCGTTCGCAACGCGGTCGATGGCCTCGCTCGCACGCTCGTCCTCGCCGTCCTCCGGTGGGTTCTCGACCAGCGACGGTTCGAGCAGGAACAGCGTCTCGACGTCGGGGAGGGCGTCGGCCTCGCCTTCGAGGAACGACGCGACGGCATCGAGGAACGTCTCCTCGTCGCCGTAATGTTCGTCGGTCGCGAGGTCAGCAAGCGAGTAGGGGCCGGGCAGGACGGCCTGATTCACGGCGGGGGCAGCCGACAGTTCATCGGCCACGTCGCCATCGACGGTCAGCTCGCCCTGAACGACCGGCTCTCGGTAGAAGTTGTTGTTGTCGTAGTAGCGGACGATACCGCGGGTGTCGACGTTGTCGTGGACACACAGCGGGTGGGCGATCATGTCATCCCACCGGAGCTGGCCTTCGACGATGCGGTCGAGGCCGGCTTCTTGTTGTCGCTCGACGACCTCGCTTCGCGCGCGGTCGTACGCGTCGACGATCGCTCCGGATTCGTCGCCGGAGATCAGGTCATCCTTCTGGTGGCCCTTCAGATCCGACAGTTCGTCTTTCGCCCAGTCGGGCAACGGGAAGAGCCCGGGTGTCGTGGCGATTACCTCTGTCATTACTAGCGGTACGCAATGACGGCGTTTAATATTTCCTACTCAGGAATTTCCGTGAGTTATTTCCAGGACGACGAGTCGCTCGAACGGGAACGATTCTTCGGCGATTTCGCGGGTGTTCAGGCCGGCGTCTGCGGCCAGTTCCGACACGGCTTCGATGTCGGTCAGCGTCGACACCAGCAGATACACGCGACCGCTGGGACGAAGCACTCGCCCCACGTCGTCCAGAAACGGCCGGATGACACGGCGGCCGGATTCGCCGCCGGAGAGGGCGTGTTCCAGTGGGTCGTCCCACTCCTGTTCGGGCGGCGTCGGGAGATACGGCGGATTGAACAGCACGACATCGATGCTGTCGGCCGCGAAGGGGTCGACGAGGTTCGACCGCACCGCCTCGATGCCCTCTTCGCGGGCGGCTGCGCAGGCCTCTGGGTTGATATCGCAGCCGATGACCTCGGCGCCCGTCTCTGCCGCGACGCGTGCGGCGACGTAGCCCGACCCGACGCCGACCTCTAGGACACGCTCGCCGGTGTCGATGCGGTCGATAACCGACTCGGCGAGCAACCGGGAGTCCTCGGCCGGCTCGTACACCGTCGGCATCTC